>JAGAWN010000238.1 GCA_017941355.1 Ruminiclostridium sp.
CACATTCTTTGATCGTGAGATCGGGGTGATCGAACCGGTACGCTACCGCATTCTGCTTGAACTGTTTGTCATACTGTTTTCCCATGATAATACCTCCAATGATATTCTCTTTCTATGATACCATGCCTGTCAAGCGCCGAAGCCCAGCGCTCTCCATTCGCTACGCTCGTTCCGAGCGCTGGGCTTCCTGCTCATATCATTGGTCTGTTTTAAATGGACTATTTTTATTCTAGCACTACCCCGTCATCTATATATTGCACAGCAAAATCATATTTTTGACCGCTCCGCATAGTTAATCATACAAAAATGCTTAGGAAGCGGAACAAAAACGCCGTTTCGACCCTTAGATATATGAGGGGATAAATTTTCAAGACCGAAGGAGGTGATCCGTCACGACAAGAGAATACAGGTGCCGCAGTCCGACATAGCCGCCCGTATCTTATGTTGCCCGATAACCATTACCCCATATCCCGAAACCCAGCATTCAGACCTACGGCAGACCGCCATCCTGCCGCCCGTCTGAATAGCAACTTGCCGCAAGGATATGGAAAATTTACCAGCGACAACCGCAGGCTACCGCCTGAAAAAAACACGGAGGGTACAAGAATAAGTGTCGAAAAAAGTGGTGCATTTTCCTAATATTTCTCATCATAGCAAGCAAGGAAAGTGGTGCAAACCGGAACAGGGGGTTCCCGGTTTTTGCACGCACTTTCCCAACGCGGACGGCTCCGCCTTTCCGCTTTTCGATAAGGGAACCCGCCGCCCTTATCGTAATGAATTATGAAGCCCAAAACTGCACCAAAAACAATGAAATGAAAACGGAGGAAAAAAGAAATGAGAAAGTATAAGCAGGTAAAGGAGAAAAAAGTTACTTATGACCTCGACGAATGGGAGGAAGTCGAGCGCCGCGCCGCAAAAATGCACATGAAGACCGGGACGTACATAAAGAGGGTTTCGGTCGATAAGAGAATAAAGTATTGCGACATGGAAGCCGCGTCTTCGGTAGTCAACGCGATTAACGCAGTCGGGAACAACATAAACCAGTTGACGCGTAAGGCTAACGAGATCAACAGCATTTACGCGGGGGATATCGAAAATCTGCAAGCGGGGGTGAAAGAGATTTGCCATATTGTAAATTCGTTTCTGTCCGGACAACAGTGGGACACACTCTGAGGTATATCTTAAATCCGGATAAGACCGAAGAAATGCTTTTTGCGGACTCCATGAATTGCTTCACGGACGCTCACCTTGCCTACATGAATATGAAGCAGGTTTTTGAGCACTACAGCACGCACAAGTTCAACGAACCCCTGCCGGAAAAGGGAAACGGGACGGTCAAGGCTCTGCATATCATTCAGTCGTTTTCGCCGGAGGACAAGGTCTCACCCGAACAGGTGCATAAGATCGGAATGGAGCTTGTCCGGCGGCTTTACGGGGACAAGGCTCAGGCAGTCATCACGACGCACCTTGACAAGGCGCATCTGCACAATCACATTTGCGTGAACGCCTACACTACCGACGGGGTGAAGCTGAACAACAAGCTGTCGGAGATACTTCGCGCCCGTGACCTGTCTGACGATATTTGCATCGAACGCGGGATAATGCCGATAATGTTGAAATTCAATTTGGAGAAAGGCGACAACTATTCCTACGCCGAGTGGAAGCACAGAAAGCAGAACACCTCATGGAAAGCACGGATCGGTGAATACATCGACAGCCTTATCCCGCTTGCAAAAGACCTTGACGGGCTTTTGAAAATTATGGAGGCTCACGGCTACAAGGTCAAGCGTGGAATGTATGTTTCGGTGCTTGCCCCCGGACAAAAGCGGGCGGTAAGATTGCATAAACTCGGCTTGGGGTACTCGGAGGAAGAGATCGAAAGCCGCATACTGAAATGCCTTGCCGACAAGCCGCGCGAGCTCACACTGTCCGAGATTTTCAGACAGATCACGCGGGAGTTTGCTATGGAGACACGCAACATCTGCTTTGCGGCTGGCGTTAAGGACACGCTGGACTTGATGAAAAAGCAGACAGCCCTGTTAAACACGGAACACATAACAGGTATCGGGCAAGCAAGGGAGCTGCACGAACAGGCGCAAAAGAAGATCACGGAGCTTGAAACCGCGATCACGGATCTGTCAGCGGAGATACAGCACAGGCAGATAGTGGCTGCCGCCGCAGAACGTTTCTTCGGAAAGGTCAAGCCGTACTCGGCATCGCAGAAAAAGGCGGACAAGCTGATACTGAAAAATGCCGGGGTCTCGGCACTTGCAGATGTTACCGGGTATTCGGAAACAGTCGAAGCCGATAATGCAAGGCTCACGGAAATGCAGACGGGGCTTGCCGAGATGAAACAGCGCGAGGCTGTTCTTCGCAGTATCATCACGACCTACGGCGACCGCGACGACTACATCACGAAACTTGTCAAGCGTACCCGTGAAATGCTGTCGGAGCAGGAACAGGAGAAGGTCAAACGCTTGCAGTCGAAGAAAATCACGGTTTATCAGCCTGTCACCGGCAGGGAGATACCGCGCGAGCAAGCAAACATTGACGACTACGCGGTCAAGCACGAGTGCTGCGTTTACGATCTCAAAGCCAATCCCGATGATATGCAGGAGATATTGTCGAACCTGTATTTATCCCACAGGCTGAACGACGCGGACGTTATCCGTGTCGGTGACGATGAATCTGTTTACTACAGCAGTAACGGAAAGTTCTGGTGTATTGCGGACTTTATGCAGTCCCGCGCTGCTGCCGAGCGTCAGCGACAGGAAGAGCTTGAACGCGAAGAACGGGAACGTATCGCCGAAGAAGAACGCCGCCGTAAGCAGGAAGAACAGGA
The DNA here is from genome assembly GCA_017941355.1 of Ruminiclostridium sp. GTDB lineage: Bacteria > Bacillota > Clostridia > Oscillospirales > Ruminococcaceae > Ruminiclostridium_E. Next base: position 2,843 of record JAGAWN010000238.1, read on the forward strand.
GCGCAAGAAAGCGGAAGAAAAGCAGAAAGAGAAAAAAACGCAACAGAAAAAGAAAAATAAAACAATTTAACAATGAAATTCAAGGAGGAAAAGGAATGAGAAGAATACTTACAATTAAGGAAGCAGCGAAACTTATCGAGGGCCTCACGGAATACCGCATCAGACAAATGGTAAAATCCGGTCAGCTCCCGTGCTTTATGGCAGGTAAAAAATATCTGATCGACGAACAGGCTTTGTACAGGGCAGTGTTCGGAGAGGTTCCCGCCGAGGACAAGCCGGCATGATTCGCAGGGGGCGTTAATTCGCCCTTTGCGCCTATACTATTATACATATAGAATAAATTTGCAAAAACTACTTGACAAATATAAAAATATAAGTTATACTTTAAAGCGCTAAATTATATTTTTACGAAAGGATGATGAAATATGGCAAATATCACTAAAAGAGGCAACAACTACCTTATCACCGCATCGTGCGGCATAGACGGAAACGGTAAGCGCATCCGCAAAACTATGACCTATGTGCCGCCTGCGGGTATGACTGCCAAGCAGGCAGAGAAGGAAGTCCAGTCGGTGGCTATGAAGTTTGAGGAAGAATGCTTGAACGGCGACATTATCGACGCAAACATCAGATTCGGAGATTTTGCGGAAAAGTGGTTCCGGGAATATGCGGAAATGCAGTTAAAAGCCAGCACTCTCAGCCGCTACAAAGACCTTATGCAGCGTATCAAACCGGTATTCGGCAATATGAAGATGAGCGCGATCAAGCCGTACAAACTCACCGAATTCTACAACAGCCTCACCAAACCGGGTGTCAGGATCGACACAAAGCGCATTGCAAAGCCGAAAGTCATAGAAATGATAAAGGCTACGAAGAAAACACAGCCGGAGTTCGCCAAAGATGCCGGCGTCAGCAAATCCGTGATGTACAGCGCCCTGCACAACCGCAACATATCGGCAGAGAGCGCCGAAAAGATAGCCAAATGTCTCGGGAAGCCTGTTGACGAGCTGTTTGACGCAGTCGCGGAGGAAAAGTGCCTTGCGAGCCGCACCGTGCAGTATTATCACGTTATCCTGTCGTCTATCTTCTCGACCGCCGTGCTCTGGCAGGTCATAGCATCGAATCCGTGCGAGCGTGTGAAACCGCCGAAGATCATCAGAAAAGAAAGCCGCTACCTCGATGAAGAAGGTGCGGCACGGCTCATGGAAGCGCTTGCGGATGTTCCCTACCACTACTCGATAGTGGTGTATATTATGCTCTATACCGGACTTCGGCGCGGAGAAGTGTGCGGGCTGGAGTGGTCTGATGTGGATTTCGGGAAAAATCTGCTTACAGTGCGCCGCAACTGGCTCTATGTACCGGAAAAAGGCACATATATGGACACTCTCAAGTCGGAAAGCTCCAACCGCGTGATAAATATCCCGTCCGACCTTGCGGCGATATTGCAGGATTACCGTCGTTGGCAGCAGGGTCAGGCTGAGCAGTACGGCGACAAGTGGCATCATACCGACCGAATCGTGACCTCACGTTACGGCAAGGAAGTGTTTCCGGATACGCTCACGCGCTGGTTTTCCAAGTTCATCAACGAGAACGATCTACCGAAAATATCTCTGCACAGCCTGCGACACACCCACGCTACGCTCCTGATCGCCTGCGGAATACCGCTCAAAACCGTTTCCGCACGATTAGGTCATGCCAGCCCAACGACCACATCAAATATATATTTGCATGCGATTCAGTCGCTCAACGCGGCAGCAGCCGAAGCTATCAATGACATCTTATCGCCCGGGAAGGCGTTCAAGAACAGGAAAGTAGGATAAACAAAGACAGCGGCAGGCTGAAAGGCTTGCCGCTGTCTTTGTTATTGGGTATTATCACATCTGCTTCGAACGCATTATACTGAACCGTTCAATACATTCCTATATGCTGCCATTACCATTTGATATGCTTGAGGAGCTTTGCCAACTTTCTGAGGGTCGTAATCGCACATATTAATTACGAGAGAATACTGCTCTATAATCTTACCAAGATTCAAGGCTAGGAACGGCAACGGAGGCTGTGACCATATTATTGTATTCTTGCCGTCAACCGTTTCCTTTTTCATTAGCGTCTGAAGACCAAATACAACTGGCATAATAAAGCCGTCAGGACTTAAAGTATCTATTTCCTTCTTCATAAACGGAGTTTGCTTACTTACTTTCTTATCATTCATAGTATCGACTGCTTTTATAGCCCCATATTTTCCGCCTGCTTTGTTATATAAACTTGGAAAATTCTCATAAATATAATCATAAAGTTCAGGAATATCTGCTGCGATATCCAATGCAGAAGCAACTTCTTCATTCAACAATTTGTGTTTAGAATCTGTTTCATCTACTATAGTAACCTCTGGGGAAGCCATTATTCTCTCAAAATGCTGCAAAGAACTACCTTTAGCACTATATAATTTATAGGGAGCAATTGGTTCAATCGTTTTTTCCGAATCATCTTTTATTGGCTCAATTAAATTCAGTGGTATAAGCGAAAGAGCGATTATATCCTGTGCTTTAATTTCTCCGCCTTCATTTGATTTCCATGCAATTCTGCTTGCTAAATCAGGATTCTTTCTTTCCATATATGCTTTAAGATCATCATAAAATCCTTTGTGATTAGCCTTATCAGAATCTGTCAACTGTGCGTTGTTGTTTCTTGCATAGCATATTTCAAACAAGCTGTTCACAAAACTTGTTACACACACCAAGTCTTTCACATCTCGTGGAACAATTATTTCAACCGGAATATAGTAATCAAGATCTTTAACATCATGATTATTTTTTAAATATTCGAGATATTTTTCCAAAATATCTTTGCTTTTTTCCCAGATGTCTTTGAAATCACTCCAAATCTTAATACCCTTTGGAAATTTAATTTCGCAATAATCGTATGCTTTTTTTAGTGTATAAAGACCAATTGCTAAAGTGTTGTGTCCACCATCCAGAATACCCTCAAGCATAGGATTATCTACATAAAATCTATATCTTGAACGCTCAAGTGCTTCATAATTAGAAAAAGCCATTAATATACCCTTGCTTTTAAAAGCGAATAACTGAGGTGTCTGAGCAATTGATTCTTGAATAGCCTCCGTCACAGCAGAAGATTTTGATGATCTTGGATTTGCTTCAAGATCAAGAGTATCAATAACCGGCACTATGTACTTGCCATAGATATAACCCGTGATTCTCTTGATATCTCCTATACAAGATTCACTTGCGTTCTCTACTTTGATTAAAAAATTGGACTTATCATTTGCATTCATAATAAATGTTCCTTTCTGATAAAATAGCTTGAGCTGAAAAGATTATAGAAATCAAAAAAGCCAATTCTTAACGAATCGGCTCACAGAATACAAATTAAAATGACGCGTCCTGTTGATATCCATCAACAAATTTTAACGTTCTTTAATGATTCCAGAGCCTTTTCAGAACTCATAATAAACTTTTCCAACTGTATATCCAACAGTTTATTATAAAATAACATAATGTTGACGATTTGTCAAGTATTATTATGAAGAAAATCCAAAATTGTGATACATTTACAAAAACGATATAATTATTTGTTATTATTGCCCAAACATGTATCATATAAAACGAGCTTAAACAGCAACATAATTATATATGATTAACTCCGTTTTTTCTAATTTCTGCCCTCTACACCTCTCCCCCTCAAATTTTTAGTAACTCCCTGCGACAAATTTGCACCAAAAATCTTCCGAAAGATCGCGTGTTTTCAGACATCAAAAATTTTTTAGTGTCAACAAATTGTCAACAAATCCCGATTTTCGGGCATCTGTATTGATTATAAAACAAAAGTAAAAGCCGCTCAAGTCTTTACCTGAGCGGCTTTCCTATGGTGGACCCGGGGAGGATCGAACTCCTGACCTCCGCGTTGCGAAGGCAAGTTTAGACTTTTTGCAATTTGCAATTATTTGTTGCAATCCAGCTTAACTAAGCGCTTTGCACGGGTTATAATATCTAATTACTTTTCGCGATTTTTGACCATTTTTTGCCTTTTTTGGCATCTTGTGTGTACAAATTGTGTACAGCCAGATTAGTTAATCTAAATTGCATCGAAAAACCATAAATTTTACACTCGTGCAATGCAAAGTATGAGTATATTCACAACGATTCATTCAATTACTCTGAGTAAACGGGGTTCGGACACCGAAATTGATAAATATATAATAATTATAACATATTTCGATAAGATATGTCAAATTTAAAGCGGAGGTCAGGAGTTACGTTCTTTCAGCCACCTTTTCAGCATAAATGCCAGGAAATACGGGAATGTGTAGAACTTTCCGTTCCAGCCGATATTCCTGCGGCCGAGCTTTATACCGTACTTGATGTCGCCAAAATCCGGCTTATCTATCAGCTTATTGAGCGAGGGAGTGCTGCTGTCATTAGCCTTGACCTCAACGGGAATAAGGGAATCCTTGTCACGCACGAAGAAATCCATCTCTATCGTGCTTTTTTCGTTCCGGAAGAAGTACAGCGCATAGCCCTGCTTATACAGCATATCTGCAACAATGTTCTCATAGATAGCACCTTTGTAGGTGTTGAAATTCTTGTTAGCGCGCAGATCGTCCTGCACTTCGTCGTCGAGCGAGCCTATGAGCAGTCCGGTATCCCGGAAGTACAGTTTGAAGTTGTCGGGATCAAAGTTGCCGCCGAGGGGTAGCTCAGGCGCGTCCATGCAGTAGCAGACATTCACCATTCCCGCATTGGCAAGCCAGTCAACGACACCGACATAATCGCGGTTTCTCGCGTTGTGTGCGACCTTTGATATGCGGAATTTCTTATTGTCGCTGCCGAGAAATACCGGTATTTTCCGGTAAACATTGAGTATCTTCACTTTATCAAGGCTTTCAGCGTACTTCGTTATATCTTCCTCGTAATCCAGAAGAAGCTGTTTCTGCATTTTCAGGACCCCGCTGTAATTCTTGTTTACTACAAATGAATTCACGACCGCAGGCATCCCGCCGATGACCATATACTCGCCAAAATGTTCAAGCATGACGTTCATCTCGGTGTTTGACAACGGCGTAACGTCGAGCATGTGCTGATACAACCCGTTTATCTGCTCGTCAGAATGGCCGAGCGCCCATAGGAATTCCTCAAAATCCATTGAGTGCATCTCGAAATCGTCTTTGAAACCGACGCTGTTGGATTCGATCTCCTTATAGCTGATACCCATGAGCGAGCCGGAGCAGATAACATCATACCGCCCGTCCTGCTTGAAGAACTTAAGACTTGTAGCGCAATCGGGACATGCCTGGAGTTCATCAAAGAAGATAAGCGTTTCGCCCTCGGCAAATTCGAGCCCCGGTCTCTTGAGCGTAATATTGCGTATGATAGTGTCTGGCTCATACCCATTATCGAAGATGTCTTTAAAAGTCTTTTGCTCAACAAAGTTGATCTCGATCACATTTGCGTAATTGTTCCGTGCGAACTGTCGTATGGATTCGGTCTTACCGATCTGACGAGCGCCTTTGACTATAAGCGGCTTTCTGTCGGGATTGGCTTTCCATTCGGCGAGAAATGCGTCTATTTTACGTTTCAGAAGTGCCATATATCATCACCCGAGATTATTATATCACATAATTCCAAGAATATCAAGGCGAGATTTCACAAAATTCCAAAAGAATTTTGTGAAATCCTCACATTTTTCTTCTTAACGCATCATTAAACGCAAGCGTTTGTTATTTGATGTGTTGGTCACAAATGGCTTAATATAGGCGTTCTCTTTAATTCAAACACATCATAACGCACGGTTTAACACATCATTTAACGCACGATATGAATAGGATAACGCAATAACTCCGCTTATCTTAACGATAAGCGGAGTTATATATTATTTATTGTCATTCAAGCCTTGCATATACGCTATAACCTTTTCCTTCTGTGTGTCATTGAGTTGCTTAAACAAAGAAAGCAAGGATTGTTCACTATCTGAGAGATCTGATTTTGAATACGGTAATTTGCTGTCAGTATAACCTATGAGGTAATCGATGGATACGTTATAGTGTTTAGCAAGGATTATAAGAGTATCATAATCCGGATATGCTTGACCGAGCTCATAGCGGCTTACCATGGTTTGGGATACATTGAGTAGAAAAGCCAATTTTTGTTGACTTTCTTTTTTCGCCTCTCGCAGTTCTTTTAAGCGCATAATAATCACCTCGTATCTATTTTACAACAAATAAGAATAAAAAATATGCGAAATAGTTGCAATATGTATGCAAATAAGTTATAATTAGTATAACATATAGTTGTAAAACGAGGATCAAAGATGAAAACTTGCTGTTTTACCGGTCACCGGATAATTAAAATAACCTCTGAACTAGTTCAGAGGTTACGAGATGCTATTGTAAATGTAATTGAGCAGGGGGTTACCGATTTTTATGACGGCGGCGCGATCGGTTTTGATATGCTTGCCGCGGAAATGGTCATCGAGTTGAAAGCCGAATATCCTGACATAAAGCTGCACATGCTCTTGCCATGCCCAGCGGACGAGCAGATCAAGGGGTGGAATAAAGCACAGATTGCACGATACGAGAAAATACTTCAAGCCGCCGATAGCGTGACCATGCTTTCCGAGCATTACATGAAAGACTGCATGAAGCGACGTAACGAGCAGCTTGTCGAAGATTCTGACTGTTGTATCTGCTACTGCACTAATCCGAGAAGCGGGACGGGGCAGACATTAAGATTTGCTTTGAATCGAGGTATTCGAATTGTTAATATACTAAATTTATAAGCTTTGAACCACTTCGGTATCTAATTGTTTTTTTCTTTCCTGCCAATCCGGCATATGGATTGTCATAAAGTCATAAAAGTCCGAATTATGATTTTGATGCAACAAATGTGTGAGTTCATGCAGAACCACATATTGAATACACCTGATATTAGCTTTTAGTAAGTATTCATTCAATGTGATTTTGTTCTTTTGGGGTGTGCAGCTCCCCCATAAGGTTTTCATTTTTTTAATTGTCATTATAGGTTTATCAATGCCATACTTGCGAAATACAGAATCATAGAATTGGTCCATTTCCTGACGGTAAATCTTGTCCGCCGTTTTTCTCCACCATTTATTAAAGACTTTTTGAACAAGATTATCATCTGTAACATCGGTTACATATATAATAACCTTTTTTTCATCAATCTCAACATGGTTTTTTAATGATACTTCTTTGTAAATTCGTATATCCGTACCAAGAAACTGTGTTGAGGTGCCATTCTTTACTCCATCCAAATTGTTGAATCCGCTTGTTTTTTTGTATTTGGTTATTTGATCGTCAATCCATTTCTGACGGCTCAAAAGGAACGAATCGATCCACTCATAAGGCACCTGCTCCGGAACGGATAAAACAATATCCAGTGACCGAAAGACCTTCAAATGAACATTTTTTATTTCCTTTCGCATTACTTGCACGGTCACAGTGCCGTTAACAGGACCTAAATACAATTCAATATTATCCATCAGTATCTTGCAACCGCCACTTTCATAATTTCATCTATTATCAAGTCTAACGTATCAATATTTGAATTATCGATTTCAAATCCTACTTCATCAAACATTTCAAACAAACAATCATCCAGAGCACGATGTATATGCTTGTGTACAACCTCATTGTGTTTCCAATCTCTTTTTGCACGATCAGCCACTACTTTCGTTATTTCTCTGGAGTGATCAGCTATTACATTTTCAAGGGTATCGGACAGATTTAGATCTGTCTTTGAGCGAAGAATGTTAATTATAGCACCATAAAAAGCCTTAGTATCGCTGTCATTAGCAATTGATGACGGATAATCCCTCGTTAATCTGCCGTTCCTAAAATCATCTGCCATGGTTTCCATCGCAGTAAAATATTTATCTGAATCTCTGGTTTCATCATATTCAGTTAATGTCTTTTTGATTTTTGTGGAAAATTCCTCAAACAAGAGAGGATCATCGTATCTTACCTGCTTAAGCTCAGATTCGATTCGAGTCTTTATTTTATCAGCTTTAACATTATTAGGGTCATCTGAATGGAGAAGCTTGGCCATAGCAGCTTCATCGGTGATGGAGACAGGCTTTATTATTTGATGTACATCAGTCGCATTTACAAAAGTATCAAGAAGATTTTTTATTCCGGACTCATATTTTGATAAGTCAATTTCATTATCAAAACGTTCAATAACACTTTGGCGCAACTTGTCGAAGAAACGATAATCTTTGCGATATGCTTCAATTTTATCAAAGCCTATCTCAACGAAAATCTCACGATTCGTCAAAGCTAAATTCAAAAGATTGGCGAATTCTTTTAATTTATCGTAAAACTCGTTTCTTTTTACTTCATCCTCAAGGCTTAGCTGCCAAGCATCAGATGTTGTTCTGTCATCAAAGCCCGGAAACATATCAATCAGATCTTTATGAGCTTTTTCAAGCTTGTTCTTTTCATCAATAGGCCCAAGGATTGCGTTCTCTATATCTGATGGGCTGAATACATTCATTGCCGATTCCGCATCATCATACAAGTCAACGGCAGCTCTTAATTTTTTGAAAATCCCCCAATAATCCACTATTAAGCCAAAGTCTTTCCCTTTGTATACGCGGTTAACTCGAGCTATAGCTTGCAGTAAATTGTGCTCCTGCAGTGTCTTGTCAACATACAGCACACCAGCAACAGGTGCATCGAACCCAGTCAGCAGCATGTCTTTAACAATAAGCATGTTAATATCTCCGTCCGGATTCTTAAAATCATCACAGACAGAGTCAGTATACTTTTCATCGTTATCACCAAAGAGAGGCTTTACATACTTATTATGGTAGTCATTGATTTTTTTAATCGAAGCTGCAGTTATATCGTCATCATCGCCTTCGCGCTTATCTCCGAAAGTTATAACAACACGAGGATGAGCTTTCTTCCCCGGCAGCGATGATATGATGTTAAATACATCAACCGCGGTTGCTCTTGAAGAACATACCACCATCGCCTTTAATCCTTTTGGCAGGCAATAATTTACAAAGTGGTCATAAATATCAAAAGCAACCAGATTTATTCTGCTACTCGCTTCTGCAAGTTTTGACCATTTGCTGTATTTATTCTTTAATTCTTTTTTCGCTTCATCCGGCAGATTTTCCGTAAGGCTTTCAAAATAAGCATCTATGGTATTCGACGGGTCGTTTTGCTTAACTTTTCTACCTTCATACACAAGCGGAACGGTGATTCCATCCTCGATGGAACGTTTCATAGTATAATTATGGATCGGATTGCCGAATTTTTGATATGTGTTTTTCTTGCTTTTTGCAATCAAAGGGGTGCCCGTGAAGGCGATAAGCGTAGCATTAGGCAAAACCTCACGCATATAATTGTACATGGCGCTGTACTGAGAACGATGCGCCTCATCAACAAGTACATAAAACTTATCACTATATGGTTCAAGATAGTGATTCTTACATACTGTTTCGAACTTGTTGATCAATGTCGTAACAACAAGATTACTTTTGTCTTTAAGAATGGTCTTTAGTCCTTTTCCTGTTGCTGCGCGCACAGGAGTCATCTGCGAATTTGCAAAGTTATCCCGTATTTGTTTATCAAGTGCCACACGATCTGTGACAATTATAAATCTTGGATGTTCACTTGCCTTTAAGAATTGTATTTTTTTGACAAGCATTACCATTGTCAGCGATTTGCCGCTGCCTTGTGTATGCCAGATAACGCCGCCTTTTGTTTCTTTGCCGTCTTCTCCGTTGATACGCTTGATAGCATTTTCCACGGCAAAAAACTGCTGATGACGGCATATCTTTTTTATATTGCTGTCGTAAAGAATATAGTCGTGTATCAGCGTCAGTAATCTCTTTTTATCGAGTAATGAAGCTATTACCCGATCCTGCTCAACAATATTCCCGTCGGGTGTGCATTTTCTGCATATTTCCTCTTGCCACTCGACATCATCCTCGTGCCATTCAACAAAATAATCGGCGCCGGTTCCGCAAGTACCGTAAACAACTTTGTTGGGATTCATGGCAATGACGATCTGAGTGTATTTGAACAAGTGAGGAAGATAATCCGGTCCCATATTTCTGACATTTTGCAGGATGCCCTCTTTGACATCTACACTTGATTTTTTACATTCGATCACCACTAACGGAATACCATTGACTAAAACGACAACATCAGGACGAGCATACTGACCGTTTGAACGCTCAACGCTGAATTCTTCTGTGACCTGCCAGATATTGTTTGCCGGATGTTCAAAATCAATGAAGGATAGATCAAAAGACTGCCGAACCGGGACATCTTTATCGATCACAACGCTCTCTTCAACGCTGATGCCTAATGTCAGAAGATTGTAAATCTCTTTGCTCGCCATGGAAAGCCCCTGCAGCAAAGAAGCGTCCAGCGCATTGACGGCGCGCTGAACAGACTCACCTGAAAAGTTGAGCTCGTAGTCTTTATATTTATATGTTTGCTTGTGCAAAAAACGAATAAGCTCGTCCGTAAAGATCACTTTGGACAAGCTGCCTCGTTTTTGCTCCGCCTCACTTCTTGAAACGTACTCATAGCCCATTTTCTGCAGAAAAGATATTAGCCTGTTCTGGCATTCAGGGCGCTCATTAAAAATCGCATGGTTCGGCATAATTATTCTCCTAAACCCTTAAATCTTTCTCATAAAAGAATTATGTTGGCACATATCACACAAGGCTTTATAGCGCACAAGATTCTTAAACCCGCTTTCTGATACTCGACAATCATTAACTAAACTACGATATAACGAATCATCTTTCCATTTAAAACAAGGTCCGGTTGTTACAGTTATTGAATTAATTACATCTTCAGGGATTGATACACTTATTTTATCATAACCAGTATTGTTAGCAAGATGAATGCGCAATCTGACCTCGTTTTCATATTGCCACGCATAATTCTTGATAAATCCTGTCATTTTAGGAGCGGTATCAATTCCATAAAGGGGATATGTATCGCTAACTGTTATACTTTTCCCGCGATGTGTTAATTGAAGTGATTCCGAGCCGCTTTCTCCATTAACATATACTATATCATTCAGGCTAATATCAAAAGCGCCATGATAATCATAAATATAACCGTTATCGAACAGATCAACCTGTGCAATGCGATTTATCCAGCTGTTCATCTCATTTTGGGGTATTGATATTCTCACAGCATCCTGCCAAGGGAGACCGTATAGTCCCCACATTGCCATATTTTCAGAGGCACCAAACGCAAAACTACCGATATAGGTTTTATTCCATTCATTCCTGGAGCCTTTCATAAGAGCTTCATGCTGATCGTTAATACTTAGTGAATTGCCTCGAGTAAGCAGAAATGTTTTGTTATGAATTATTTTTGCCAGAGAGTCCCATGTTGTATAATGATAATAGTTTATATGTTTTTTACCTTTCTCTTTCAAGTAAGAAATCATGGAATCTATATCTTTAACGTCAGTTATTTTTAACATTCCTTTATCCTCACAATTCCATTCAAAAGATATTGTTGTAATACTTTCCGCTGTAGTGATATGGTTTCAAACTTACGCTGGTGAAGGGTGATAAGGGTGTCGAGCTGAGAGAAGAAAGAGCCGATTTCCTTTTGCTCCGCATTAGAGGGCAATAATACTACCAGATTATTCAATACTTCTTGACTGATATTTTTGTTGGCACTATTCGTTGCCTTTGCCATGATTTGATCTCGCACGGACTTTATCCCAAAAACAAAACGCTTGAAATTATCGTCCATATTCGACTCATCTCTAAACCGAATTATAAAACCTGAATATGTTGTGTTTTCAAGAAATTTCGGCACTAATGCCGCTTCTCCAACTCCTTCAAGTTTCACTGATGATCTAACAAAAAGAACATCTCCTTGCAGTAAATTATACTCATTCAATTGAGTGTCGGTAGCCTCAGCTAAACCGAGGTTATCTGTATCAATTACATTTCTTCCGAAGATATTTTGAAGATTAACAAAGGGGTATCCTTTGTCCATAGCCTCCTTTGAGAAGTTCATACCGTTCTTAAATGAACCTAAGTCACCTAACTCACGCTGTTCCCAAGGATCAGTGAATCCCTTAAAGCGATATTTCGGTGTTGTTTCTCCTTTTTTCGGAAACATTACAGACAAGTAAACGGTTTTCAGTTTTTTCAGCGCTTCGATCTGTTTTTCATATAACTCAATAGCTTTATCCCACTTCATAAGGATCTCGGCGATTCGTGACTGCTCTTGTAAAGAAGCAGGATAAGCTACATTCAACTTTTCCAGTTCCCCTTTTTGTATATGAACTACCGAATGCCCTTGACCATAGCTTGCTTTCTTTTTTAATGAAAAAGATTGATACTGCTGATAAGCTAAGAACAATGGATTGACTTGATTTGTAACAAAGGTAATGATGTCTCCACCTACATAAATATCTTCATTTCCATTATAGCAAACACACTTGCCTATCTCGTCGGCAGTTTCGCCAGTTCCGGTAAAAAGCAAAGTTCCTTTTTTGATTATTTGACTTTCTTTTGCTGTTTCTTCATCGACAAACGACCGAGCTTCTTCGAAATGGAAGCTATTATATTTCATATAAATATCGCCATAGCCGACACAGGGCACACCCTCGGATTGCATTTTATCTCCGGGTATGCCTTTACCCTTACCGAAAATGCCTATATCTTTTAGCTTTTTATCAGTCACCCAGTCGCACGAAAAAACACCGAACTCGGTTTTCTTGTAACCGCTCGGAACTTTGCCTTTATTCAGTTGTTCAATGCGTTTTTTGATTTCCGGCTTCATATTATTTAAGCCCCAATTCTTTAAGATACTTGTCCATTTCCGCTTCGATTTCTGCTATCTGAGTATTCAGATCAGCTATTTCTTCGTTGACCTTGTCAATATCAACGATATCTTCTTCTTCAAATGTATCAACATAGCGCGGAATATTCAGATTGTAGTCATTTTCTTTGATCTCATCCAGTGAAGCGACGTGACTATATTTCTCGTTTTCGGCTTTTTTGCCATTTCGGTAAGCTTTATAGGTTTTTACGATCCTTTCAATATCTCCGTCACGAAGTATATTTTTGGCGCGATCTTTCATAAATTGCTTAGATGCGTCAATGAAAAGAACGTCGGTATTGCTGCGACCCTTACGGAAAACAATAATGCAGGCAGGGATGGGCGTACCGTAAAAGATATTCTCCGGCAAACCAATAACTGCGTCTATCAGATTTTTCTCTACGATAGTTTGGCGGATACGTCCCTCACTTGCACCGCGGAACAGTACTCCGTGAGGAGCTACGGCGGCAACTCGTCCGTTTCCGCTCATGCTTGCGATCATATGCAGCAAAAATGCCCAGTCGCCTTTACTTGCCGGCGGGATTCCCATATCAAAACGGTGAAACCGGTCGAGACCGGCTTCCATTTTGAATTCTTTTTTCTTACCTTTGGATGATCTCTTTGTTTCTTCATCGGCGGATACTTCGCCGCCGGGATTGAAGCCCTCAGCCCATTTATCCTTGCTGAACGGCATATTGGCGACGATGCAGTCAAATTTCATCAGATTTCCGTCGCTGTCAAGGTGCTGCGGGTTGGCGAGGGTATCTCCCCATGCGATTTTTGCGTCCTGAATTCCGTGAATGAACATATTCATTCTTGCCATAGAGATCGCGGAACTGTTCACTTCCTGACCATACATCTGGACTTTCTCGAAGCCGCCTTTTCGTGCTGCCCGGATCAACAGGGAGCCTGAACCGCAGGTAGGATCATAAATGCGATCATTTTCGACAGGGTCAACGATTTGAGCCATTATTTCGGAAACTTGTTGGGGGGTGAAGAAGCTTCCCGCCTTTTTGCCAGCCATTGTGGCAAATTCTCCGATCATATACTCGTAGGCGTCTCCGATAATGTCTGCTGGAACCTGATTCTCTTTGACCTCTATGTTACTCGGGTGAAGATCGAGATCAGCAAAATCGTTCAGCAAGTTACGAAGAATAGGATTCTTCTGTTCTTTTTTTCCGAGATTGCTTTCGCTGTTAAAATCAATCCCGCGGAAAATACCGCTGAGAATAGTGTTTGAGCTTTCAATCCCAATAAGAGCCTCGCTGATTTTGGTGCCAATATCGGGAGTATTCTGATTTTCCAGCAAATAATCAAACGTGTATTCTCTCTTTAAAAAGAATGGAAGGTTTGCTATTTGCCGTTCAAGGCGAATGCCGCTGTACTCTTTTTCAAGTTCTTTAACACTCTCATCAAAACTATCGCTAAGATATTTCACAAAGAACATAGAAAGAACATAATCTTTGTAATTAGATGCGTCAATGTTGTCGCGGAATGTATTTGCACCCGCCCACAGAGCGCGTTTGATGTCATCAAATGTAGTTTTAGGCATTTCTGTTTCCTCCGGAAATGTTTATGGTACTATTAATAAGGTATCTCATTCGAACATTTTCAAGTTCAGTGAGTCTAATTCTTTTCTTTTTCAGTTCTATGCTCTTATACCACAGTTCGCCGATTATTTGTCTTTTGCTTTCGTCCGGCAAAGGTATTTCCACAGACTCAATATCATACCGACTGATCGATTTCATAACAGCACCGATAGAGCTCGTTTTAGACAATTCGCTTATTCTGTCGTTTAGAATCATAGCGATATACTTTGCGTCTGTTTCCAAATTTGGCGTAATAATAATAAGATTATTGCCGCAGTAAACTTCGCCGGGATCATAGTCTATATAGTTTACATAAGTCGGTGTAATTCTTTTAACTACTATATCGTTTCGACGCATTAGCCACTCGACATCAGGAACTACATTGTTTACTGTAGGATTGTCGGCGACTACGTTATCTGTCATAAAATTGGCACATACAAGCCATTTGGAAAACGCTTTCTGCTTCTTTGAACGTGATGGCGTGATCGAGCAGAATTTTATTTTAGCGCAATCGCCCAGATTTTTATATTGCATGTAAGTAACCTCAAAAAACAGCAAATGGCGCAGTAAGATAGAATCCTGCGCCACCGCTTTAATACCTCGGAAGAGAGCCGAGATTGTCTGCCTTTATATTGTTGGCATCGGTACGAAGATAGCGATTGTCAACAACACGGATTATTTCGCCTTCTACCCAACGGCCGTTGCGGTAATACTTTGTTCTCGCTTGATTAGGATTTTGATTTATGAAGTCAATCATACCTTTTTTGTCGCATTCATCTACTGCTTGTTGCGAAAGATTGTTTGTCCACTTCATTCTAGAAATGTACTCATAACCACCTTGCCCCTGCTCGTAATGAACAGCATCAACATATACCATGCTTTTTCTCCTTTCTTTGTTATTGACAAGTAAGATGGCATCTTGACAAGAAACCCAAAACATGGTATACTCTAATTGCTACATCAGAGTGTCATAAAGATGCTCATCGGCGGTTTGGATTTTCTATCAAATTCAAGCCGCTTTTTCTTGTTGTATTTATCTTACCACAAAATAAAACATTTGTCAAGCGCTTTTTAAAAAAATATTTTGCAGTAATTTAAATACAACATTTTATCTCGCCTGTAACGTGAACAAATACCGAGAAAAATAATTATTATATGTAGTTATATTATTACCAGCACAAGCCACTATGATCCGGTTATAAACATAGGGAAACAAGATAGTGTATATAAGCAACGCTCGCTGATTATCCTCGCGAGCGATAGCTTTTTATTGTTTGCTTATTTTCTCAGCCAACTCAGCAGAAAGAATATCCACCTGCATTTTTAATTCCGCAACGATATTTTCATCAGGAGCCTGATCAAACGGAACTGAAAACTGTAACTGTTTCACAGCAGTCACCGTCGCAACTTTCTTATCAGTTAACCTAAGCTCTTGAATTTTTGAAATAGCCTTATCTCTATCCAAGCGACGTGTGTTCAAATAATCATTAATCATTTCCTGGCGCTCGCTGATATCTTTTTTGATAGAACTAATATCATATGCCGTTTTTATTGGATCGTTCATTATGTGTATTTCCTTTCTGTTATTTGCTTTCTATAAACGTGATTTAACATATTATGCTTGCTTCTTAGACTCCCGACATCGTCTTTGTGGCCGAGACCTTGCCTGCATTTAACTCGGCTTCGGCTTCATCAAGCTTGTTCATTAGATCTTTCTTCGAGTGGACAATATTGCGCTTCGGCGCAGGAAGTTTCACTGCAAACGGCAGTCCGCCGGTAAGGTTGACTTGACAGAGAAACATATTGACCGCCTCAGATATGGATATACCGAGCATATCAAGCGTTTCTTCGGCATTCGCCTTGACCTGTTCGTTGACACGGATATGGAGAGTTTCGGTCTTTGCCATAGTATCAGTCCTTTCGTGTAATTCTATAATATATTGTATCACAATTATTACACAAAGTCAATACGTTTGGCTGATTGACGGCTCCTTGTTTCAAGGAGCCGCTGTTTTGTTATCTTTTCCTTTTCCTCTGCCCACCCCTATGCTGTGCCGGAGGTCTGAAAGAGTTTTGTGAAGCGCGCGCCTTAGCCTTCTTCATTTCTGTAATGCCTTCGACAAAAGTCTCGTCGCCGCATGCCATAACTTCGAGGTCTGATCTAGGCAGCTTCATGAACAGATCGCCGATAATGTTCTCTTTCTCGTACCAGTCGCTTATCTCAGCATCAGACAGATCCGGAAAATCCACATCTGATTCCGCGAGCACTATATTGAGAGCATCATCAAAGCTATTGACTACGAGCTCGCCGGACTTTATGCGCTCCAATGCCTTTAACATACTCGACGACAACATTTTGGATTCTGCCATTCTGTCAATGAATTCCTTGTTGACTGAACTGGAATGATGATTATATACATCGCGCAAAATCCTATTAAACCTCTCGGAAATTCTGAACCGCAGATATTCGTCCTCATTGACCGGTGTCTCGCTTATGTAGCGCATAGCACTATCGTAGCCTTCGGGCTTTTCCTCACCCTCGAACATCGTTTCAAGCCCGGACTGCGTAATATTGATCATATCGTTCATCATTGCAAGGTTCGGGGCTGCCACGCGGCGGACATATACATCTATCGCGTTCATCAAATCGGTAAACTCGCCGTGTTCGATCAGCTCACTCAACAGCATATTGTCCTGTTTGTGCTGCATAAGCACACCGACCGCATTGTCAGAAAGCCCCAATTCCTTGAGCTCGATGTTTTTGGTGATACGACTCTCGGTGAAGCCGAGCAGGTAATCTGTCGGTACATCGAAGAATTTTGCGAGAGTAATGATGCGACTGTACCCCGTGTCGCGCGGAGAATCGTTCTCCAGTCCGTTGTAAACCGCCTCCGAGATCTGAGTCATCTCGCAAAGCTGTTTTGTGGTCAGCCCATGCTCAACGCGCAAGTCTTTGAGCTTTTCACCCATTGTTGTCTTAACTTGCATGGCTTCCGCCTCCTTTTCGATTTTCCTTATGCTCATATTATAGCACATCAGATGTTCAGAAGATAAACAACTGACCCCGTTTTTCACGTTTCAGAAAAATTTTTCAGAAATCTGCGTCCCCGACATATTATCTTGACCTCATTCTATATATGGAACGCGACCCCCGAAAAAAGAAATTTATTTTTCTTATAGAATATACGGCACAGCCCTCTTTTTTGTGCTATGATGATGTCAGAGCCGAAAACGGTCGGTCAGATTATGACCGTGTAATGCTCTATTTCTCACTTCGGCTTACCCATTGTATCGCAGCTCGTCTGCGCCAGTCAAGGGTATCCAAAAATATTTTTCTCTGTTGCTTTTGGAAAAATATTTTCGGAGCCTCCCCTTGAGCAGGCTTGCCGACTGCGATGTGGGGCAATTAAGCCGAAGTAAGGAGAAGTGTGTGCTTGCAGCTCATTTCATTTTTTTCGCACCCCGCGTCAGCCAATCACTCGCTGCAATATTCATTTTAAGGAGGTCGACGCCTATGTCTATCAGACGCGCAATTCCCAAATGCCGCAGTCCAACTCTCACAGAGGCAAGCATATAAACTCATTCCCCGTTACCCCATACTCCGATACCCAGCGTTCAGATGATCGTCAGCCCCGCCACTCTGTCGGAAGTCTGAACAGCATCTCGACGCCGGAGAATGGTCGGTCAACGGAGAAACCGCGTGCAGTTGCTCGCGGAAGAAGTACGTCAATCGAAAAATAAGTGTCAAAAAAAGTGGTGCATATTTTGAAGATTTCGCTCTATAGCAAGCAAGGAAAAAAGTGCATTCTTTGTCGGGGGCAACCGACTTCTGCACTTTTTTTCCTGACGCGGACTGCTTCGCAGTCGCCGCTTTCCGATAAGGGAACCCTTCGCCCTTATCGCTGCTGAGATTTGAAAAATCAAATCTGCGCCGTAAACAATGAAATAAACAAGATGAGGAAAACAAATGAGAAAGTATAAGCAGGTTAAAGAGAAGAAAGTCACATACGACCTTGATGAATGGGAGGAGGTTGAGCGCCGCGCCGTAAAGATGCACATGAAGACCGGGACGTATATAAAGAGAGTTTCGGTAGATAAGCGCATCTCGTACTGCGACATGGAAGCCGCAGGTTCCGTCGTTAAGGCTATAAATGCTGTTGGAAACAATGTGAACCAGCTTGCCCACAAAGCAAACGAGATCAACAGCATCTATGCTGAGGATATTGAAAAACTTGAATCGGGGGTGAAGGAGCTTTGCCGTATTGTAAGTTCGTTTCTATCCACACAACAGTGGGAAACACTTTGAAGTATATCTTAAATCCGGATAAAACCGAAGAACTGCTGTATGCGGACTCAATGAACTGCTTCACCGACGCGCATTTAGCATATATGAACATGAAAGCGGTTTATGAGCATTACAGCGGTCACAAGTTCAATGCCCCCAAGCCGAAAACCGGAAACGGGACTGTCAAGGCGATACACATCATTCAGTCATTCTCGCCCGATGACAAGGTGACACCGGAGCAGGTACACGAGATCGGAACGGAACTTGTGCGCCGGCTCTACGGTGACAAGGCTCAGGCAGTTATCACTACACATCTTGACAAAGCTCACCTGCATAACCACATCTGCGTCTGCTGCTACACCCTCGACGGTAAGAAGCTGAACAACAACCTTTCGGAGATACTCCGCACCCGTGACCTGTCTGACGATATTTGCATCGAACGCGGTATCATACCGATTATGTTGAAGTTCGATTGTGAGAAAGGCAATAACTATTCTTACGGAGAATGGAAGTATAGGAAGCAGGGTACGTCGTGGAAGGCTCGCATCTCAGAATACATAGACAGCCTGATTCCGCTTGCCAAAGATTTGGACGAGTTGTTAAAAATCATGGAAGCTCACGGGTATGCAGTCCGGCGCGGAATGTATATTTCTGTAAAAGCTCCCGGACAGCAACGAGCGGTCAGACTTCACAAGCTCGGTGTCGGTTACTCCGAAGAAGAACTCACCAACCGCATAAATGCCTATATCGATTCACAGCCGAGGGAGCTGTCACTTGATGAGATCTTCAGAAAAATAGGACGGAATTTTGCTGCGGAGACCCGAAACATCTGTTTTGCGGCAGGTGTCAAGGATACTGTCGAGCTTACGAAAAAGCAGATCGCGCTCATCAACACCGAACATATCACTTGCATTGGTGAAGCCGAGAGCTTACTTGAACAGTCGCAGAAAAAGATCACCGAGCTTGAAACTGCTATCACGGACTTGTCGGCAGATATTCAGCACAAGCAGATAGTGGCTGCTGCCGCCGAAAGATATTTTGGCAAACATAAGATCGGTGCATATTCAGCGTCGCAGAAAAAATCCGACAAACTGATACTTGCAAATGCCGGTGTCACAGGTTTCGCAGACATTTCGGGATATGCTGATGATGTTACTGCCGATAACCAGCGGCTCGCGGAAATGCAGTCGGAGCTTGAAGAACTCAGACAGCGCCGGGCAGTCCTTCAAAGTATCATCAAGACCTACGGCGACCGCGATGACTATGTTTCCAAAATGGTAAAGGCGGCTCACGAAATGCTTGATGAGCAGGAACAGGAAAAGGTCAAGCGTTCGCAGTCCAAGACGATAACTGTTTACAAGCCGATCAGCGGTAGAGAGATTCCCCGCGATACTGCAAACATTGATGATTATACTTTCAAACATCAGTGCAGCTTGTATGACTTAAAAGCCAATCCCGATGATATGCGGGAAGTGCTGACGGAATTGAACAAAAATCCCTATTTGCATAGTGTTGGTTTAATGAGCTCTAAATCCTTTATTTGCGCTGGTTCTGTCTCTGAAACGCAGCAATTTTGGATTTTGAAAAACCAAATTCAGGATAATATCCACTTTTTCCAATCTGTCCGATG
>JAGAWN010000239.1 GCA_017941355.1 Ruminiclostridium sp.
ACTATGATAATCTCGCTTATAGTTGTACCGCTTGTGAGCCTTATCACGCCTAAGATGAAGAAGTCGGACGTTGACAGGATATTCAGCTGCTACGACAAGCAGGTGACCGTTCACCAGAGAGAGGCGATATCCGGCGGCAGCTACGCCGCGGCAGACGCGCTCCCGGCTTCCGCGAAGATAGAAGCTGCGGCGACAGGTTCCCTGTCCGGAGCCGTCGAGGTGTCAGCGAAGCAGGCAGCAAAGACTGCTAACAAGCCTTCCGGCAGCAAAAAGAAGAAGAAAAAATAATATTTAATAAATGAGATCAACGGAGGAAAATTACAATGTTTTTTGACAAAGACGCAGAAACCATGCCGCGTGCGGAAATCGAGAAGATACAGCTTGAAAAGCTGAAAAAGACGGCGGTTTACTGCTATGAGAATGTGAAGCTGTACAAGGACAAGTTTGACAAAGCCGGCTTTGATCCCGCAAAGATCAAGACTCTCAGCGATATTAAGTATATCCCGTTCACCACAAAGGAGGACTTCCGCGACAACTACCCCTTCGGGCTTTTCGCAGTGCCGATGAAGAAGATCGTGCGTATGCACGCTTCCTCCGGTACTACCGGCAAGCCCACGGTCGTAGGATACACGAAAGCCGATCTATATATGTGGAGCGACTGTATGGCGCGTATAGTGGCGGCTGCGGGCGCAACTCCCGATGATATCGTTCAGATATGCTTCGGCTACGGACTGTTCACCGGAGCGCTGGGACTGCACTACGGACTTGAAAAGCTGGGCGCGGCGGTAGTTCCGAGTTCTTCCGGAAACACCGAAAAGACTGTTATGATGATGCGCGACTTCGGCACCACCGCTCTTGTCTCCACACCTTCCTACGCTCTGCGTATCGGCGAGGTAATGGAGGAAGTCGGCATAAAGCCCGAAGAGATAAAGCTCAGACTCGGACTTCTCGGTTCCGAGGGCTGCACACCCGAAATGCGTGATCAGATAGAGAGCAAGCTGCATATGTTCGTTACCGACAACTACGGCATGAGCGAGCTTATGGGACCCGGCGTTTCCGGCGAATGCACAGAACGCTGCGGAATGCACTTCAACGAGGATCACTTCCTGCCGGAGATCATCGACCCCGCTACCGGGGAGATACTGCCCGAGGGACAGAGCGGTGAACTTGTAGTTACCACGCTCGACAAGGAGGGTCTGCCGGTGCTTCGGTACAAGACCCACGACATAACCTCCATAACCTACGAACCCTGCAAGTGCGGAAGAACTCATGCCCGCATGATGAAGCCGACAGGACGTACCGACGATATGCTGAAGATACGCGGTGTCAACGTGTTCCCGTCACAGATAGAGAGCGTGCTTATGGTAGTTCCGGAGATCGCGCCGCATTACCAGCTTGTTGTAGGCAGAGAGGGTTCCGCAGACAATCTTGAGGTAAGAGTGGAACTCGCGGACGCGTCGCTGCTGGACGATTACCGCAACCTCGACGAACTGCGCAGCCGCATACATCACGATCTCAAGACCGTTCTCGGAATCAGCACAAAGGTATCTCTTGTTGAACCTAAGTCTATCGAGCGTACCGCAGGCAAGGCAAAGCGCGTTATCGACAACCGCCCGAAAGAGACTGCCACATTCTCTGTTGAGAGCAAGTAAAGGAGTGTTTGATATGGACGAGATATATAAGCGCCTGAACACGGTTTTCCGTGATTTCTTTGACGATGACGACATTGAGATCGACGAGGACACCACAGCGGACGACATCGAGGACTGGGACAGCCTTAATCATATCACGCTCATGTCCGCCGTTGAGGACGAGTTCGGCGTCAAGTTCACTATGGGCGAAGTGTCCGGAATGAAGAACGTAGGGGAAATGGCGGAGATCATTCGGAAAAGAGGAAAAAAACTCTGAAAAAGTGTTGACATTTCCGTTCCGATGTAATATAATGTATTAAGCAGAACGACGGCGTTCCGATATGGGTGTACCATGTCAGAACGCTGTTTTTATCTTCGGAGGTAACGTAATGAGCGAAATTATTGATGTAGCACAGATATTCGGCGCAGACGTGTTTGACGAGTCAACAATGCGTCAGAAGCTGCCGAAAGAGGTTTTCAGAAAGCTGAAAGCCACAATGAATTCCAACAAGGAACTTGACAATTCTACTGCGGAAAGCGTCGCCGCGGCAATGAAAGACTGGGCGGTCGAGAAAGGCGCGACTCACTTCACACACTGGTTTCAGCCTATGACAAATATAACCGCAGAGAAGCACGACAGCTTCATTGCGCCAACCGGCGACGGCACGGTGATAATGGAGTTTTCCGGCAAGGAACTTGTCAAGGGCGAGCCGGACGCTTCTTCTTTCCCGTCCGGCGGTATCCGTGCAACCTTTGAGGCACGCGGATACACCGCGTGGGATCCCACCTCCTACGCGTTCATCAAGGACGGCACGCTGTACATTCCCACTGCTTTCTGCTCCTACACCGGCGAGGCTCTTGACAAAAAGACTCCTCTGCTGCGTTCCATGGACGCGCTTTCGGAACAGGGACTCCGTATTCTGCGGCTGTTCGGAAACTCGACAAGCAAGCGCGTTGTAGCGACTGTGGGTGCGGAACAGGAATATTTCCTTATCGACAAATCTGTTTATGAAAAGCGCAAAGACCTTATCTATACCGGAAGAACGCTGTTCGGCGCACCTCCGCTGAAAGGTCAGGAAATGGACGATCACTACTTCGGCGCGATAAACAGCCGTGTTCATGCGTATATGCGCGATCTTGACAACTCGCTGTGGAGACTGGGCGTAATGTCCAAGACCGAGCACAACGAGGTCGCTCCCGCACAGCACGAAATGGCACCTATCTTCACGAGCGCCAACGCTGCCGCAGACCAGAACCAGCTCACTATGGAAGTCATGCAGAAAACGGCGCTGCGGCACGGAATGGTGTGTCTGCTGCACGAAAAGCCCTTTGACGGCGTGAACGGCTCCGGCAAGCACGACAACTGGGCGCTTTCCACCGACGACGGACAGAATCTGCTGAATCCCGGCAAGTCGCCTATGGAGAACGTACAGTTCTTAACGTTCCTCGCAGCGGTCATCAAGGGTGTTGACGAGTATCCCGAACTGCTTCGCCTGTCTGTCGCAACTGCCGGCAACGATCATCGTCTCGGCGGCAATGAAGCGCCTCCCGCGATAATCTCGGTATTCCTCGGCGAAGAACTTGACGCGGTGGTTGAAGCGCTGATAAACGGCGGAACCGTACCGAAGAAAAGCGCCGATCTCGATCTCGGCGTTCTCGCTCTTCCGCACTTCAAGAAAGATACCACAGACCGCAACAGAACATCGCCTTTCGCGTTCACAGGCAACAAGTTCGAGTTCCGCAGCGTCGGTTCGTCCCACAATGTTGCGACTGCAAACATAATCCTCAACACGATAGTTGCCGAAGAACTCAGACAGTTCGCAGACGAGCTGGAATTCGCCGCGGCTGCCGACGGTGAAGCGTTCAGCCGTCCCGCTTTCGAGAAAGCGCTGCACGAACTGCTTGTCCGTACATTCAAGGAACACAGGCGCATACTGTTCAACGGAAACGCATACGATGAAGCATGGCTGGACGAAGCGGAACGCCGCGGACTGCCGAATCTCGTTTCGTCGGTTGACGCTATCCCGCATTTTGAGGACGAGAAGAGCATGAAGCTGTTCACATCTCACAAGGTGTTTACCGAACGCGAGATCCACGCCCGCACCGAGATACTGCTTGAAAACTACTACAAGACGATCAATATTGAAGCGCACACAGCCGTGGATATGGTGAAGCACCAGTACGCTCCCGCTGTCATGGCATACGCGAAGTTCCTTTGCGACGCGGCTATGTCCAAGCGCAGTGTCGGCGTAGATGCTGTTTCGGAACTTGACGCGGCGCAGAATGTCACCAAGCTTGAAAACGCTATGATCGCCGAGTGCGCAGAGCTTGACAGGCTTCTCGGCGAAACTTCCGGGCTTTCTGATGTCAAGGAAACTGCAGTGTTCTTCCACGACAAGGTTCTTGCCAAGATGAATGATGTACGCGCTGTTGTCGATGAACTCGAAGCCTTTGTCGGCGGTGAATTCTGGCCTGTACCCACTTACGGCGATATACTGTTCAGCGTGAAATAAACGTTCGCCGGAGCGTGAGACAGCGAAAACAACATTGTCATTTTTTTCAATAAATAATATTGCTCCGTATGTAAAAAATATCATTGTCAGGCACAACAGCCGGACAATGCAAACGTCCGAAAGGACGAACGGAGGACATTTATGAAAAAGATGCTTACGGCGGCGGCAGCCGCTGCATATATCGCGTCGGTGCTTGCGGTAAGCGCTTACGCGGCACCTGCCGGTGACAGCGGAGCAGGCGGCGTCATCGGAAATATCGGTGAGGGCGCAGGTGACATTATAGAGAATGTCGGCGAGGGCGCTGAGGAGATCGCGGACGGTGCAGGCAATGCGGTAAACGACGTGCTGGACGGTGCGGGCGATGCTGTGGAAGATATCACAGACAGTGTTGACGGTGCTGCTTCAGACGAGGAGGATATTGATCCGGACAGCATTGCGGAAGTCACGGACGATGACGATGTAAGCGATGATGCCGATGAAGCCTCGGACGACGAGGAAAAGGTGTATGAGGTGGAGATGTATTCCGGCAACCCCAATGACAAGAACCCCTCTACAGGCGGACTGCCGTTTATGACATCGGGTCTTGTAGCGGTAACGGCTGCGGGAGTCGCGTATCTCACCAAGAAGCGTAATGTCGAAAACGGACAGGATCACTGAGCGTAAGATGATAAGAAAAGCCTTTGAGCGGTTCTTCGTGACCGCCCGGAGGCTTTTTTTCGGGATCCTCTTGACAAATCCTGCCGGCGGTGGTATAATATATCCAGTTAGCAGAGACTAACAATTACGCTGTGAAAGAAGGAGTCACATTATGACAGAACTGTTAACTGCCGCCGCGATAGGCGCGTCATTCGTTTTTGTTTCGGACAGGATCAGGACAAAGCTGCTCGATGCGGCTTCCGGAAAGAATACCAAACGATAAAGTCCTACATATACTGTCCCGGGTCCCGGGTGCGTGGTCTGCACCCGGGGCTTTTTTGTGTTTTGCTATTGCAAAAAGGGGAATAATATGTTAAACTGTATATATTACACTTCGAGGAGACGTACATGGGAAAACGGATAGGTATTCTTGACGAGGTACGCGGTCTTGCTTATATAGCAATGATCCTGTATCACGCGTATTACGATATTGTGTTTGTTTACGGGCATGATCTTCCGGACTGGCTGGATACAGCGGCCCGCTTCACTCAGCCCTTTATCGCCGGTACATTCATTGTTGTAGCGGGTATTTCGTCGAACTTCTCCAACAACAATTTCAAGCGCGGAGTAACATACTTTTTCTTCGCAATGGCACTTACGTTTGTGACCGCAGTTGCTCTGCCGTCGGAAACGATAGTGTTCGGAGTGCTGCATTTCCTCGGTATTGCCGCGATGATCTACGGCTTTATCGGGAAGTTCACGGAGCATATCCCGTGGGTTATCGGAGTGGTGCTGTTCTCGCTCCTGTTTGCGGTGACGTTCAATCTGCCGCGGGGCTATATCGGGATCGACGGGATCTTCACTCTTCCGCTGCCCGGTTTCCTGTATGAGCATTACTGGCTATTCCCGCTGGGATTCGTGTCCGGTACGTTCTACAGCGCGGATTACTTCCCGCTTATCCCCTACTTCTTCCTGTTTCTTGCGGGTGCGTCGTTCGGGGAATACTTCCGTTCCGGTCATGCTTCAAAAGGATTCGATATGACAAGGTTCAAAGGGCTTGCATTCCTCGGACGCCACGGACTTTGGATATATATGCTGCACCAGCCGATGACGATAATGATACTTGAACTTGTGTTCAAGATCACGGGGCAGGGAACGGTTTTCCTGTGAGCGTGATCCGCCGGTCTTTACGATGAAGTTACGGTGCGTATCTTACGGCGGGAGCAATGAAAGGAGTAAATATGTCAGAAGCAGACAGAAACAACGAAAACGAGATCTCACGCGATAAAAAGATAATCCGCACAAGCATTATCGGCATAATAGCAAACGTGATGCTTGCGGGATTCAAGGCGGTAATGGGGATCATATCAAGTTCTATAGCGATAACGCTTGACGCGGTAAACAACCTTTCCGACGCGGCTTCCTCGGTCATTACAATAGCGGGGACCAAGCTTGCCGGGAAATCGCCGGATCGTAAGCACCCATTCGGTTACGGAAGAGTCGAATATCTCAGCGCTACGGTAATTTCGCTGATCGTCCTGTACGCCGGTATCACTTCCCTCACCGAATCCGTGAAGAAGATATTTGAACCGGAGACTCCGGATTATTCGCCCACCGTGCTTATCATAATCGGTGTGGCTGTGGCGGTAAAGATCGTGCTGGGAAGATATGTCAAGTCAGTCGGTGTAAGCACAAACTCGGATTCATTGATAAACTCCGGCGAGGACGCTACGCTGGATTCGATCATTTCCGCTTCGACACTTGCTGCGGCTGCGGTATATATGATATGGAACATTCAGCTTGAAGCATGGCTGGGAGCGATCATTTCCGGTGTCATCATCAAATCCGGAATAGAGATGCTCACCGGGACGCTTTCGCAGATACTCGGCGAGAGCGCAGACGCTGAGACTGCACGCGGAATAAAAGAAACGATCTGCTCTTTTCCGGAGGTTGAGGGAGCATACGATCTTGTGCTTAACAACTACGGTCCCGACAGATTCAACGGCTCGGTGCATATCGAGATCCCGGACACCTGCACAGCTACCCGGATAGACGAGCTTATCCGCGAGATAACATACACGGTTTATGAAAAGTATAACATAGTGCTTACCGGTATCAGTATTTATGCCGTCAGCACCACAGATGCCGAAGCGATTGAGATGAGAAGTGCGCTTAAAGAGATAATCGCCGGTTCGGAGTATGTTCCGGAGTTTCATGCGCTTTCGGTTCAGAAAGAAGCGCGCACTGCGAGGTTTGATCTTGTTGTAAGTCTTGACGCGCCGGATCGCGCAAAGGAACTGCGCACGGTGGTTGAGAAGATGAAGAGCAGATTTCCGGACTACACGTTCTATCCTGTAATAGATACCGATTTCACAGAGAGATAACGCTGTGGAATCAAAAGCAAAAAGCGCGTATGCAGATACATACGCGCTTTTCATACTGTGATTAAACAAATTACTTTTTCTTTGCTGCTGCGGGCTTTTTTGCGGCAGCAGGCTTAGCCTCTGCTTTGGGAGCAGCCTTGGGAGCTTCTTCCTTCTTAGCGGGTTCAGCTTTTTTTGCAGCTTCCTTCTTTGCGGGAGCAGCCTTTTTCGGAGCTATACTGTTGAAGATGTTTGCAGCTGCGGGATCGTCGTCATAAACTGTGAGAGCGCCGCTCTTGACTGCGTCATCGGGGGAAAGCTTGCCCTCAACGAGTGCTGTGAAGGTATCTGCGTCCGCCTGGAATACTGCGGTGTGATCGTCGTAGCTGAAATTCTCTACCGAAAGAACCCCTTCCTTGAACTCCATATAGAATGTTCCCGCTGCATCGCCCGTTACATTGAACTGGAAAGCGAAAAATCCCTCAAAGTTCGAAGTGTCGGTTTTCTTGATAGCTTTTTTAAGACTTTCATAAACCTTTTCATAAGCTGATTTAGCCATATTAAATTCCTTCCTTTATTTGAGTTGAAACGGGCAAACGCACCGCTTGATTTTTGTCAAAATGTATTATATCACAAAAAAAAATTAAATTCAAGCAATTTCAGACATTTTTTTGTAAGTTAGTGCAATATGATAAAAAAATAACAGCTTTAATTGCATGGTTAGGTACTTATTTACTATAATCTGAACATGATCAGCCCTTAAAACGCGTGAAATTGCGGTCACAGCAGAATTATATGCCGCCGCGGCGCGGTTTATTCACACTTTTTGCGGCAGCTTTTACAGTTTTGCGTCAGACTGCGCATTTTTTTCACCGCGGCGAATATATTTTTACAAAAGTCTGTCTTTATCCGGAAAAGGAGGGCGAATATGCTCTGTACGTTCGACGATATCAGGAACAAGGAGATCATAAACATAAAAAGCGGAGTAAAAATGGGCTATGCCGATGATGTGGAATTTGACACCTGCACCGCGAAGATATGCAGGCTGGTCATTTTCGGGAAAGCAAAGCTGTTCGGGATCCTCGGGCGTGAGGACGATATCTCGATCTGCTGGAGCGATATAGAGATCATCGGTGAAGATACTATACTTGTGAGCTGTGAGATGCCGATACGCACAAAAAAGAGCGGCGGCATCTTCAAAAATTTGTTGAAATAGACGAAAAGAAAAATATTGTAAATACAGCCTGAATGTGCTATAATATTAAAGCGATTTCTTCAGTCGCAAATCCACATGCGCGTTATAAACGCCGGTTGTGCTTGACGGCGCGGTATCTGCCCGTAAAGTCCGGTGCGGTGAGCGCGCAGAGGAAAAAACAAATTTTAAGGAGGATACACAAAATGGCAGTTGTATCAATGAAGCAGCTTCTTGAAGCCGGTGTTCACTTCGGACATCAGACAAGACGCTGGAACCCGAAAATGGCACCGTACATTTTCACAGAAAGAAACGGGATCTACATCATAGATCTCCAGAAAACAGTAAAGAAGCTCGACGAGGCTTATAACTTCGTGTTCGAGACTGCTGCAAACGGCGGCGAGATCCTTTTCGTCGGCACAAAGAAGCAGGCTGCGGATTCCATCAAGGAAGAGGCTGAGAGAGCAGGCGCTCACTACGTTAACGCAAGATGGCTCGGCGGTATGATGACAAACTTCAAGACCATTCAGAACCGTATCAAGAGACTCGAACAGCTCCACGCTATGGAGACCGACGGTACATTCGATCTGCTCCCCAAGAAGGAAGTTAGCAAGCTTTCCCTCGAGATCGAAAAGCTTGAAAAGTTCCTCGGCGGTATCAAGAATATGAAGAAGCTCCCCGGCGCACTCTTCGTAGTTGACCCCCGCAAGGAGAAGATCGCTGTCGCAGAAGCAAGAAAGCTCGGTATCCCGGTAGTTGCTATCGTTGATACAAACTGCGACCCCGACGAGATAGACTATGTTATCCCCGGAAACGACGACGCTATCCGTGCGGTAAAGCTTATCGCAGGCGCTATGGCTGACGCAGTCCTCGCAGCAAAGCAGGGCAGCACAGAAGCTGAGGCAGAGGATAAGGACGCGGCTGAGGAAGCTGCGGAGGAAAGCGCTGAATAACAGTTCGCAGGTCATGTCAGTCTCCGTCCTGCACGGGGACTGGCGGTATTACGGAATACATTCATTTTAACCAATAAAAGGAGAAATAAAAGTATGGCTATTTCAGCTCAGGACGTAAAGCAGCTCAAGGAACTCACCAACTGCGGAATGATGGACTGCAAGCGCGCTCTCGAAGCGACAAACGGCAATGTTGACGAAGCTATCAAGTATCTTCGTGAGCAGGGTCTCGCAAAGCAGGCAAAGAAGTCCGGACGTATCGCGGCAGAGGGTCTTGTTGTTGCAAAGATAGATGAAGCAAAGAAGATAGGCGCAGTTGTTGAGATCAACTCCGAGACAGACTTCGCGGCAAATTCCGACAAGTTCAAGGCTTTCTGCGATACAGTGGTTCAGACTATCATCGACAACGATGTTGCTGACGTCGAGGCTCTCAAGGAAGTTACCGCAAGCGGTACAAGCGAGAAGATCGCTGATGTCCTCACAGATACAGTTGCTACTATCAGTGAAAATATCCAGATCAGACGTTTCGTAAGAATGACAGGCGATGTTTACGCTTACGTTCACAACGGCGGCGGTTCCATCATCGGTTCTCTCATCAAGCTTGAGTCCGATAACGGCGCTGACGATGCCGTAAAGGCGGTTGCAAAGGATCTGCTTCTCCAGATCACAGCAAGCGCTCCGCAGTATGTTGCACAGTCCGACGTTCCGGCTTCCGTTATCGAAGCAGAGAAGGAAGTTCAGCTTGAACTCGTAAAGAAAGAGAACGCAGAGTCCAAGAAGCCCAAGCCCGAGAATGTACTTGACAAGATCGTTGAGGGCAGAATGAGAAAGTTCGCAGAGGAGATCTGCCTGCTGGATCAGCCTTTTGTAAAGGACCCCAATATCACCGTTGCAAAGTATATCGCAAATGCCGGCAAGAACATCAAGGTCGTTGAATTCGCTCGTCTTGAAAAGGGTGAGGGAATCCAGAAGAAAGAAGACGATTTCGCAGCTGAAGTCGCTTCTATGGTCAAGTAATTGCCCTATAAGCACATTTCTCCCCCTGTTCTTCCGGACAGGGGGATTTTGTAACTATGCAGAGTCCCGCTGCAAATACTCCGGGAAGATCGGTCTGTCGATATAGTGCGGATGTCTGATCCTGCGCGGTGCGGGACAGAGCCGGGTGCGTGATAAGGAGTTTACAAATGCTGAAACTGATATGCGGAGAAAGCGGAACGGGTAAATCCACCCTGCTCCGGGACAGAATAAAAAGCGCGGCGCTGAGCGGAAAAAGCGCCGTTCTTTTCGTGCCGGATCAGTTTTCTTTTGAAGCGGAAAAGCTGATGTACAGGACGATCCCAAAGGGATACGCTCAGAGCTGCCGCGTTACCATGTTCTCTAAGGAAGCACAGAGAATACTGCGGGAACACGGAGAAACAAAGGAATACGCCGACGACATCGCAAAGCGCATAGTCGTGAAGCTTGCGCTGGAGGAAGCAGGTACGAACGGTGAACTCGAATACTACCGGAGCCAGACCCGCCGCAAGGGATTCCCGGCTTTTGCTCTGAACATGATAGCCGATATGCGCAGCGCGGGAGTGTCGCCTGCCGAGCTTCGGGGAGTTCTGGCGAAGGATATCGCTGTCACGGACGCGCTCGGCGGGAAGCTGAACGATATTGCTGTGATCTATTCCGCCTATGACCGCATACTTACCGAGAACTTCGACGATAAGCTTGACGATGTACGGCGCGCGTCGGAACTCATATTGCAGACTGATGTTTTCGGCGGCTGCGAAGTTTTTCTGGACGAGTTTGACAGCTTTTCCGGCAGTCAGCTCGCATTCATACGCGCAATGCTGTCAAAGGCTGATAACGTGACTCTTGCAATAACCTGTGACTATCCGGACGGCAGAGAGAGAAAGTTCGAGGCTGCGCGAAAGCTTCTGTCACAGCTTTCTCAGAACGTGCAGACAGACGTAACATTGCTCACCCGAAGATACCGCAAGCCCTCATCGCTCACGGTCATAGAGGCACGGGACAAGTGGCAGGAGTGCGACTGGATATGCTCCGAGATACGCTCGCTCATGGACGGCGGAGCGCGGTGCAGAGACATCGCGGTGCTTATCCCGGACAGCGGAACCGCAAGGATCCTCGACAGCACCGCCAAGCGTTATGAGATACCCGCGTTTTCGGATATCCCGGAACCGCTTATCACCAAATGGTTCGTGCGTTTTCCGATATATACCCTCAAGGCGCTGTCTTTCGGTACGCAGGATATTCTGCGTTACACAAAGAGCGGTTTCGTCCGTGATGCTGACGGTGCCGCAATCAACAGCATAAAGCGTGACAGCGACAGTGCCAATAAGCTGGAGAGCCTTTGCAGACGTTTTGATCTGCGCAGAAAGGATTGGCTCCGGCTGTTCCCCGAGGGCATCGACAAGACCGGGGAACTTGAGGAACTGCGCAAAAGCGTGATACTGCCGCTTCAGCAGCTTATGTCGGATATCGGGATAGAAGATATCACCGAAAAGACCGACGGCGCGGAACTTACAAGGCTGCTCTGCGATTTTCTCTGCAATAAAATGCGCGTCACCGGCACGATCAAAAGCCGCTGCATAGGCAGGGACGCGAATGGAAAGATCACTTACGACAGGCGGCTGCTGGACGAGTTCTGCGAGATATGGGACGATATGATAACCGTTTTCGAGTCCGCTTACAAGGCACTGCGCGGGCATTACGTCACGGTTGAGGAATACACGGAGATACTTACCGACATATTCACTTCCACAACGATCGCAAAGCCCCCTCAGACACTTGACGCGGTTACTTTCGGCGACACCTCCCGCAGCCGTTTCACGGACGTGAAGTATGTGTTTATATGCGGGTTCAACCGCGGCATAATGCCGCCCCCGGCAAAACTTTCCGATGTGTTTACGCCGAACGAGAGCGAGCAGCTTTCGCAGCTCGGGATACCTATCGCGGCTGACCGGCTTTCGCGGTATTCGCAGGAACTGTACACTGTTTACCGCTGCACCGGCATACCGTCGGAGAAGCTGTACATAACCTACCCTCTGACAAGCGAGAACGGCGCGTTCCTGGAGCCGTCCGACGCGCTTTCGGAACTGAAATCCGAGTTCTGCGCGGACACTGTGGGCGCTGACAACTTCGGAGCCGCTCATTACTGCCGCACGAACGCTTCTGCGGAACGCTACCTTGCACGCATTTTCAGAGACAGTATGAAGATCGGTGAACGCAGGGCGCTGATGAAGCTGGTGAACGCAGATTTCGCGGAAATGCTGCGCAGTGCGGCAGGTGAAAAGCCGTACCGTGACAGGCACAGACTGGACGGGAAAACCGCCTCCGGGCTGCTGATACGCGGCAGCTACTCCCCGTCGGCTCTGGGACTTATGAACAGGTGCAAGTTCGCATACTTCTGCCGATACGGACTGGGGATCTATGACGAGTCGGAGCGCGCGGTGGATCCGCAGCTTGCCGGAAACGTTATCCACTACTGCCTGCAGCAGCTCCTTACCGATAATCTGGGCAGCCGGGAAGCGTTTCTGAAAATGTCGGACAGCGACATTTCCGAACACGTCCGCGGCAGCATCGTAAAGTACGAAAAGGAATACTATTTCGGCGGCTTCGGCGGTACGGAACGCTTTTCGTATATGCTGAGCCGGCTGGGGCGCTACGCGGTGAGATCGGCGGTAAGAATACGCGACGAACTTGCGTCAAGCGGGTTTTACCCCGAAGCTTTGGAAAAGAGACTCAGCTTTCCGTTCGGTGACGTTACCATTGACGGCAGATGCGACCGTCTTGATTCCATGAGCATTGACGGGAAGCGGTATATCCGTGTCATCGACTACAAGCGCAGCAGCCGGGATTTCTCGCTTGCCGACATCTACGGCGGAAACAATCTGCAATCGCTTATCTATATGTTCGGCGAATGTGCAAATACTCCCGGCACTCTGCCCTCGTCGGTGATGTATATGCCGGTGGGACTTATGAGCTATACGCTCACAGACGGCGGCAGCATCGAGGAAAGCATAAAGAAGAGCAGCCGTAAGTACATCACGGAACACTCCCCCTCCGGACTCATTGTCGGCAGTTCGCCGGAGAACGCGGAGATCGCGGAGCTTAACAAGCAGCTCGAAGAACGGTTCGGAAAGAAGAAAGGCGGGTATATCTCGCTTTCCGAGGTTTCCGAAAGCGTTTACAGCCGGCTGGAATCCTACTGCGAGTCGTATATCGGCACAAAGGTCAAAGAGCCGTCAAACGGTATGATAAGCGCTTGTCCGGAGAGCAGGGACGCGTGTAAATACTGCACATACAAGCTGTTCTGCGGACATGGTTGAATATTGCCGCAGCCGTTGCACAAAAACGGCGGGTATGCTTGACTTTTTTAATAAAAAGGAGTATATTATAAAGTAAAAGTAACGATTATTTTTGGAGCGCTTTATGAATATTATCATAGTTGGCTGCGGCAAAGTCGGACAGACACTTGCGGAGCAGCTTAACGAGGAAAGCAACAATATAACAGTCATAGATATGCTTCCCGCAAAGGTGAACGAAACAGCCGCGCGCTATGACGTTCTCGGCGTTATCGGAAACGGCGCGACGCACCTTACTCAGCAGGAAGCCGGGATCAGGAACGCCGATCTGCTCATCGCGGTGACAGGCTCGGACGAACTGAACCTGCTTTGCTGCCTTATTGCGAAGAAAGCCGGTAACTGCCACACCATAGCCCGCGTGAGAAGCCCGCAGTACAGCAGCGAGGCTCCTTATCTGAAAGAGGAACTCGGACTTGCAATGGTCATAAATCCCGAACAGGCTGCCGCGGCGGAGATAGCGCGGGTCCTGCGTTTCCCGTCCGCGATCAAGATAGACACCTTTGCAAAGGGCAGGGTGGAACTGCTGAAATTCAAACTCCCGGAGGACAGCCCGCTTGAGGGGCTGGCGGTAAAGGAGATCTCCGCGAAGCTGCACGTTGACGTTCTTGTATGCACAGTTGAGCGGGGAGATCACGCGTACATAGCAAAGGGTGACTTCCGCTTCATGGAAAAGGACGTTATCTCGATCATCGCCTCTCCGAAAAACGCAAACCACTTTTTCAAGCAGATAAAGTACAAGAATACCTCAGTCAAGGACGTAATGATAGTCGGCGGGGGAAATATCACGCACTACCTCTGCGAACTGCTCAACCGCTCCGGCATAGAAGTTAAGATAATCGAGAAAGATACCGCTAAGTGTGAGGAGCTTGCCGAAAAGCTTGAATATGTTACGGTCATCAACGGCGACGCGGTGGATCAGGAGATACTTCTTGAAGAGGGTATTGCCAACGCGGGCGCTTTTGTCGCGCTTACAAACCTCGATGAAGAGAACATACTGCTTTCGCTGTTTGCAAAGTCCGTGAACAAGGGCAAGCTGGTCACGAAGGTGAACCGTATCGACTTTGACGATGTTATCCGTCATCTCGAACTCGACACTGTAATATACCCGAAGAATATCACTGCCGAGAGCATTGTGCGCTATGTACGCGCAATGAAAAACACGATCGGCAGCAACGTCGAGACGCTGTACAGCATCATAAAGGGCAAGATCGACGCTGCGGAGTTCATAATAAAAGAAAACTCTCCCGTTGCGGGCAAACCGCTCATGGAGCTTAAACTCAAGCGAGGAATACTCGTAGCGTCGATCATGCGTGAACGCAAGGTCATAATCCCGCGAGGCAGCGACACCATAGAAGTCGGAGACAACGTTATAATCGTTTCTGACTTCCCGCTGCACGATATTGCGGAGATACTTGAAAACAGTTAAGTCGGAGGATCGGTCATGAATTACAGAATGATCGCGAATATCCTCGGCTGGCTGATGATATTCGAAAGTTTGTTTCTCGCAGTTCCCGCGCTGACTGCGGTGGTTTACTGGGAAAGCGCGTTCTGGGCGTTTTTCGGTACAGCAATGTTCTGTCTCGCGGCAGGAGTCCTTATTACCCGCCGCAAGCCTGCCAACACCACGCTCTACTCCCGCGAGGGGTTTGTGATAGTTGCGCTGAGCTGGATAGTTCTGTCGGTTTTCGGCGCTGTTCCGTTTGTGCTTACCGGCACTATCCCCTCATACATAGACGCGCTGTATGAAGCGGTATCCGGTTTTTCGACGACCGGGGCTACCGTTATAACCGATGTTGAGATAGTTCCGAGATCCGTGCTGATGTGGCGCAGCTTCACTCACTGGGTAGGCGGAATGGGAGTTCTGGTATTCATCATGGCGTTCCTGCCGCTGTCCGGCGGTCAGAATATGCACATAATGAAAGCGGAGTCGCCGGGTCCCTCTGTGGGAAAGCTTGTTCCCCATGTCAGGACAACGGCAATGCTGCTGTATTCCATTTACTTCGTGCTTACGCTTGTCATGTTTGTGGCGCTGATTATAGGCGGCATGGACGTTTTTGAAGCGCTCAACACCGCCTTTGCTACAGGCGGCACCGGCGGTATGGGCGTACGCAACTCCAGCATGGGCGAATACGCGCCGCACATTCAGATAATCGTCACCGTGTTCATGGTGCTGTTTGCGATAAACTTCAACTCCTACTTTTTCCTTATCCACGCGAAATTCAGGGAGATATTCACGACCGAGGTGATAACATTCCTGTTTATCGCAGCTTCTTCATCGGTAATAATTGCGTTCAATATCAACGGGATCTACGGCGACATGGGCGACTCGATGCGTCACGCATCGTTCACGGTCGCTTCGATCATGTCAACTACCGGCTTCAGCACCGAGGATTTCAACCTGTGGCCGGAGCTTTCGCGCTCACTTATCGTCATGCTGATGTTTGTGGGCGGCTGCGCGGGCAGCACCAGCGGCGGCATCAAGGTTTCCCGTCTGCTGATACTTTTCAAGAGCATGAGCAAGGAACTGCGGCTTCTCGTTCACCCCAAGCAGGTCAAGAAGATCAACATCGACGGACACCCGATAGAGCATGAGGTGGTTCGTTCGGTCAATGTATATATGGTAGGCTATGTGCTTGTATTCGCGGTCTCGATGGTCGTTCTCGCGTTTGACAACATGGATCTTATCACAAACTTCACCGCGGTCGCGTCGGCTATCAATAACGTCGGTCCCGGACTTGAACTTGCGGGTCCCTCTTCAAACTTCTCGATCTTCTCGGAGCCGGTCAAGCTTGTCCTCATCTTCGATATGCTTGCTGGCAGACTTGAACTTTTCCCGATGCTGCTCCTGTTCGCTCCCACAACATGGAAAAAATAACGCGGGCAGCGTGGACTTCCGGCGCGGAGGGTACAGGGCGGCGTAAGCCCACTGCATGGGTTTGGGGACAGCGCCCCATTCTCTTATAAAGTCTCTTCGTGAGCGCGCAGCACTTATGCACCGGTGTTTGATGTTTATACTGTTTTAATACGACAACAACACCGCGCGGTGCATATCCGCACGGTATTGCTGTGCAGCTTTTCTTCGTTTTTCGTGGCAGCATTAAGCTGTATCTTAACCTGTGGTCATTTCTTGATATTTGTATTATACCACATTGAAGTTAAATTTGCAATGCATGATTCATATAAATATCTGTTGTTAACAACAGATATTTATATTGAATATTCACAAAAGAGAGGTCGTATAAAAGTGCCGAGAAGTGAAGCGCAAAAAAGGGCAGAGAAAAAATATCAGCAGTCTGAAAAGTTTCAATATACAACGATAGCGGCGCGGCTGAAAAAAGATATGGCTGCTCAGATACAGAAAACAGCCGAGGAGAAGGGGCTATCGGTTTCGAGATATCTGCTGTTATCGGCTAAATACTGCATGGAAAACAACATCGACATAAAGGACGAATAAAGGTGTTCGAAGCGGGGCTTGTTCCCGCATCGGCTATACTGTGCTTACGGCTGCAAAATAATGCACGGAAAACGGTTTGGCTTGAACAGTTGTATAATTTTCCTCAGAAATTTCCAAAATCCCCTTGAAAAATCCGGAAAAGTATGATATGATAGATATACTGCGTAAACGTTTACACGCGCTATATTTTTTCATCGAAAGGATAACAATGCTATGAAATTTTCCGACGGATTCTGGCTGAACAAGCCCGGCTACAACGTAAGTTTTGCAACACAGAGCTATGACATTACCGCAGACGACAGATCGGTAACGGTATTCGCTACCGCGTCATGGATCCAGAACAGAGGTATGACTCTCGGCGGTCCCTGCCTGGAGATCACATTTACTTCCACGCTGGAAAACTCGATCAAGGTCACGGTTGACCACTACAAGGGACAGATCCGCAGAGGACCCGCGTTTGAACTTTACGAGGATCCCGGTTTCAGACCGACAGTGAATAAGCTCGATAACGGCGGTTATGAGCTTGTTTCCGGTAAGACAAAGGTAGTTATCGGTGCCGAGAAAGCCGCTTGGGACGTGAAATACTACTACGGCGACAGATTGCTCACAAAGCAGGGCTGGCGCACCACAAGCTACATCGAGGAGAACGGTCAGCGCACGGAGAGCCGTATGCTTGCAAAGCGCGGCGAGAATTTCTACGCCGACAGCGAGACTTCCGACAACGCTTTCATGCGCGATATGTTCAACATCGCGGTGGGCGAGAACATCTACGGCTTCGGCGAGAAGTTCACCACTTTTGTGAAGAACGGTCAGACAGTTGAAGTCTGGAACAACGACGGCGGCACCTGCACCGAGCAGAGCTACAAGTCCGTACCGTTCTATGTTTCGTCGCAGGGCTACGGCTGTTTTGTGAACCACCCGGAAAAGGTGATGTTCGAGGTAGCGAGCGAGACTGTCTCTAAAGTCGCGTTCACCGTTCAGGGTCAGCACCTCGAATACTTCGTGTTCGGCGGTGACACCATAGCAGATGTTATAAAGGTATATACCGATCTTACCGGAAAGCCCGCGCTCCCGCCCGCTTTCACGTTCGGTCTGTGGCTCACGACATCGTTCACCACCGATTACGATGAAAAGACGGTTTCGTTCTTCATTGACGAAATGGAGCGCCGCGATATCCCGCTGGAAGTGTTCCACTTCGACTGCTTCTGGATGAAGGAATACAGCTGGTGCGACTTCACATGGGACAAGAAGATGTTCCCCGATCCGGCAGGTATCTTAAAGCGTCTGAAAGCGAAGAACGTGGAGATATGCGTCTGGATAAACCCGTACATTTCCCAGCACTCGTCGATGTTCGATGAGGGCATGGAGAACGGCTACTTCATAAAGAAGAAAGACGGTTCGGTGTTCCAGGCGGATATGTGGCAGCCCGGCATGGCTATCGTGGATTTCACAAATCCCGATGCCTGCAAGTGGTACGCGGATAAGCTGAAGGCTCTCTGCGAAATGGGCGTTGACGCGTTCAAGACCGACTTCGGCGAGCGTATTCCCACCGATGTCATCTACTATGACGGCTCCGACCCGTACAAAATGCACAATTACTATACATACCTCTACAACAAGACAGTATTCGATGTTCTGAAAGACTACTACGGCGAGAACAAGGCGTGCCTGTTCGCGCGTTCGGCAACTGTCGGCGGACAGAAGTTCCCGGTGCATTGGGGCGGCGACTGCTTCTCAAACTACGAGAGTATGTGGGAGACTATACGCGGCGGACTTTCCCTCTGTATGTCGGGATTCGGCTTCTTCAGCCACGACATTTCCGGATTTGAAGCTACCGGTACTCCCGATCTTTACAAGCGCTGGTCTGCGTTCGGACTTATGTCCACACATTCGAGACTGCACGGCAACAGCTCTTACCGCGTTCCGTGGAACTTTGACGAGGAAAGCTGCGACGTTGTGCGCCACTTCACAAAGCTGAAAGGACGGCTGATGCCGTATCTGTTCGCAAATGCGATAAAGACACATGAAACAGGTATCCCGATGATGCGCGCTATGGCTGTGGATTACACCCGTGATCCTGCTGTTCTGTCCCTTGACAGGCAGTATATGCTGGGTGACTCGCTGCTGGTGGCTCCCGTGTTCAATGAGGAGGGTACGGCGCAGTTCTACCTCCCCGGCACCGGCGTATGGACGGATATCCAGACAGGTGAGCAGCTTGAAGGCGGCAGGTGGTATGAGAAGAAATACGACTACTTCGGAATGCCGCTGTACGCTAAGCCGGGTTCGATAATTGCTTACGGCGATTTCAGGCGCAATTTCACCTACGACTACGCAAAGGGCGCAAAGCTTGTGGTTTACGGGCTGGACGACGGAGCCTCCGCAGAGACTGTCATCTACGACAGCGAGGGAAAGTGTGTTCTGAAAGCGAAAGCTTCCCGCAGCGGGGACACGATCACCGTTACTTCGGAGGGCGAGAAGAACTTCACCGCTGAGAGCGCTCAGGGTTTGAATATAGTGATTCAATAAGGATAGTACGGTGCAGACTCATAACTGCACCGTTTATCAATAAAAACAAAAAAGGAAGGTATAAGACATGAAAAAATTTATTGCCGAGTTCATCGGCACTTGTGTACTTGTGACGCTCGGCTGCGGCACAGCTATGCTTGTAGGCTGCGACGCGGCTAACGGAGGCGGGTATATCCTGACCGCGCTGGCATTCGGACTTGTGATAGTCGGAATGGCGTATTGTGTCGGCAACATTTCCGGCTGCCACATCAACCCTGCGGTATCGCTGGGCGTACTCATCAGCGGCGGCATGAGCGTTAAGGACTTCATAGCTTACATCATCGCTCAGTGCCTTGGCGCATTCGCAGGCTCCGGCATACTCGCCGCGATCTTCGGACTCGGCGGTGTTACGGACAAGACAGGCGGCTTCGGCGCGAACGGTCTCGGCGGTGTGAATGAAAACGCTGTTGCGGGACTCATCGTTGAGGTAGTTCTCACATTCATCTTCGTTCTTACAATTCTCGGTGTTACGTCCAAGAAAGCGAACCACGGCTCATTCGGTGGTCTGGTGATCGGTCTTACTCTGACTCTCGTTCATATCCTCGGTATCGGTCTTACCGGAACATCAGTGAACCCCGCAAGAAGCATTGCTCCGGCAGTATTCGCGGCTATTAACGGTAACGGCGCTCCTCTCGCGGCTCTTTGGGTATTCATCGTAGGACCGTTCGTAGGCGCGGCACTTGCGGCAGTCGTTTACAAGTTCCTCGAAAAAGAGTAATATTGAGACTGAAATGAATAATATGAACAGCGGATCGGTGATCGGATCCGCTGTTTTTCTGTTTCTTCGATCAAAAGAAATCGTTTTTGAGACATTTTGACATCATTTTTTGTGCAGATTGATTTGTTTGTTATGGTAGGTATCAATAAAGGAAATAGTTTTTTATTATACAATATTTACAAATGCGTGAAAAAGCTGTTGACGAGAGGGGAAAAAGATGTTAAAATGTAAAGTAGCATGGGATGCTGTCCCCGTCACATTTAGCCGATTCCGAGCAAAATGAGTTGCACGGAAAAGGTGAGAGGTAGTTTTATGAAAGATACTTTTAAGTTAATATTGTATCTGTTATGTATAATTTTGACCGTTTCCGTGATCCCGGTAACCGCTTCCGCGGCGGCGGTAAACGGTATAGGAGTCTCTTCCGATACGGTAAGTCCCGGCGGCAGTTTCACGGTCACGATAACCGTTCCTCCGCTTGAAAACGCGGATACCGCTTCGATACGGGTTTCTTTCGACTCCTCGGCTTTCGAGGTGGTTTCGTGGGAACCGTCGATCGCAAATTCGCTCTCAAACAGCGGAGAGGGCTTCTTCGTACTTACTTCCGCCAACGCTTCGAGAGTGATCGAACTCGGCGGCGGTCTGACTCTTACGGCTCAGATGTCCGCAAAAGCCGGCGCTCCGGAGGGTACATATACTTTTACGCTTTCCGATCACAGCTTTTCGTATGTGGCGGACAACGGCTATGATTCTGTGGAACTCTGGTTCCCGGAGATTGCCTCGGCAAATATAACAGTAGGTTCAAAGCAGCCGGAACAGGCAGATCAACAGACTGAAAACAGCAGCGACGATAAGCCGGCTTCCGTTACTTCCACAACAACCGCACCCGTACAGACTCCGGAAACATCGTCAACTGCCGTGACCGCACGGACAACGAGCCGGACGGGATCCGATGACGAAGCGGCGGGTGACATATATAATTACGACGAAAATGATTACGAAAACGAGATCCCGGAGGACAGTGAGCCGGATCCCGACGGAGATACCACATCGCTGCCTTATACGGACGATAGTGACAGCCCTGCCGTGACGACCTCGGGTGACAGTGCGGCTCCCGCAAGAACATCACGGGAGGATACCGAGTCTTTGGCAGACGGCGGGGAAAACACCCGCAGCGGCAATACAGCCGGCAGCGCGGCTGCATCATCGGGAGCCACTCCGGAGGTCACGGGAGTTCTGGACGAAGCGGCGGGAGGAGATACCACAAGACCCGCTGCCGTGCGGAACAACGACTCGGACATTATACTCAGATCCGGGCTTTCCGGGCTTACTCAGGGACAGGTGAAAGCTTCGACCAAGCGCGAGTATTTCTACGGAAACACGGAGATACGGTTCAGCAATTCCGACAGTGCCGACAAAAACGCGGCTGCCGCATTGAAAAGTTCCGGTCTGGAGGGACACGGCTACTACGCTTTTGACATCAGCCTTTATGATTTGGATTCCGGCAGTGCGATACATTCGCTCCCGGAGGGATATATAGAGTTCTCGGTGCCGGTCCCGAAAAACCTTGCGGGCAGAGGCGGAGATCTCAGCGTATATCACATTGCAAACGGTGCGGCACAGCTTGTGACAGGCAGTGCGGCTTCCGAAAACGGACAGTATTATGTCAGATTCCGCGCGGCGGAGTTCTCCACATACGTTATTGTCGATATGTCCGACAGCGGCGGTGCTGCGGCAGTACAGCCGAGCCGGCCGTCACAGGCAAGTACGGCGGCACAGTCTTATCCCGCGGCTTCCGGCGGTGTGCCGCGCAACCCGAATACGGGCGTGACTGCGGCAATAGCGATACCCTCGGTACTTATTGTGTGCTCTGTTCTTTCAAAAAAGGGCAGGAACAGGAGAAAGCGCACTAAGAAATCAATAGAATAGCGGAGTCAGGGATGACCTGGGACACCGCGATGACAGAAAGGACGGTCTGAAATGAAGGTAAAAAGGATTTTATCAACAATAGCGGCTGTTGCTGTTGCCCTGTGCAGTTTCAGCCTGCCGGCGATCACCGGCGTATCGCCGCCTATGGCGGTAACGGTCAGTGCTGCGGAAACCGATGTGAACGGTATTACCGCAACAAAGGAGAGAGTGAGGCGCAATGAGTCTTTCGACATTGTGGTAAATGTCCCGCCCGCTGCCGAGACAGCGGACACAGTGGAGATAAGACTTTCCTTCGATCCGGAAGTTTTTGAGGTGACAAGCTGGAATCCGTCAGTTTCCGGCGGATCTTCCCAGAAGAACTACGACAACTCAAAGGGCTTTGCGATCCTGGCGGCTGCAAACTCCGATGTGAACCTGAGCGGCGGACTCACGTTCTCGGCAACGGTAAGAGCGAAAAACAGCGCTCCCACCGGTGCGCATACTTTCCGCCTTTCCCGCGGAGATGTCAGCAACACCGAAACAGGCTACAGCTGGCAGCCCGAAACCAGGGAGGTTTCCGTAAAAGTGGTTGACAGGATAGTCTCCGTATCCGGAAGCGTTTATATGACCGCGCAGGAACTTCCGAAAAACTTCGACGGCACCGCTTCGGTAGTTATGACCGACAGCATCGGAAAAACGTCACGGGTGACTGTCGAAATGGAACCTTCAAGTGACGGTGTCACATACGAGGGATTCTATATGTTCTCCGACGCTGAAAGTGAAGAAACCTACACGATCAGAACGGAAGTAGGCGGCTGCACGGTCCGCACCGAAACTCTGAAGCTGGAATTCTCGTCCGTGAACATGGATATGAAGATGAACATCAAAGGAGATGTGGACGGAGACGGACGCATCGGAGCCTCCGACGCTACCCAGATACTTAAATTCCTTGTCGGTTCGGTTTCGGTAATAAGAGATTCGCAGGGGATCCTGAACGAGTATCTGTACGATGTTGCCTGCGTGGACGGCGGCGAGCTTTCTCCGAGAGACGCAACACAGATACTTCGTCATGTCGCGGAATTTCCGTCGGTCTTTGACAACATTTAAGGATGAATGTTGATTTATTTAATGAAAGGAATGGAAAATCATGAAAAAAAGAAGACTTTTATCAGTATTTGCGGCATTTGCGGTAGCCGCAGCGAGCATAGTCGTCCCCGCCGATACCGGTTTCGGCGGAAATATCCAGGTAAGCGCTGCGCCTGTTGCTCAGGTTGAAAAGGGCGGTCTTACACTGACAAAGGTAGGAGCTGCCGACAATGATATTCTCGTCAGCGACGATACATACGTCAATTCTTTGAAGCCCGGCGATCTCGTACAGCTCAACATTCTTGTTCCCGAACTCAGCTGCGATCTTATCAACATGGATCTCAAGGTATCCTACGATCAGAGCATCTTCTATGTTTATCAGTGGTACAAAAGAGGAAATA
Source organism: Ruminiclostridium sp. (assembly GCA_017941355.1). GTDB lineage: Bacteria > Bacillota > Clostridia > Oscillospirales > Ruminococcaceae > Ruminiclostridium_E. The sequence continues at coordinate 23,785 of JAGAWN010000239.1, forward strand.
CCGATGTTGATATCCTGGCTGACGACGGCAGAACAGTCATAGCGAATACCTCCGCCTGGCCGTATCCGGGACCTGATTTCAGCGGTACCGACGGTGACGTGAACTACGACAACGGATATCTTACGCTTTCCTGCGCAGGTCACCCCGATGAGACCTCGGCAAGTGAGGACAGACAGATAACCGCGTTCAATACCGTTGATTCCACAACAACCGACGGAGCCACAAAGTATCTGCCGTTCACCGCTATCTTCAAAGTAAAGGATACAGTAAGCCAGATCAGCAATTTCAACTTTGAGATCATAATGAAAGAACCCGGTGTTATTCCTGCCGACGGTAAAGACGGCACATCGCTCGACTGGGCAGATGACGGTGATGAGGACGATGACACCCAGTGGGTATCCGTATGGCAGCCGCAGGAAACCACAGCTACAACTATCGGACGTACGGTAGGCGGAAGTGTTGCCAAGACGATAACAGGCAGGGTGACCGGATATGATTTTACAGACGACGCAAACCAGATAGACCTTGCCGCAAAGCCTATGCAGATACAGATATACGGTACTCCCAGCGGTACTTCCGTTGACCCGTGGTACGGTCCTGTTCCGGAAACTATCCTTGATACCGTTACGGTTGACCCCACTGACGGAACTTTTGAGATCAGGGGACTTGAGCCGAGCAAGCAGTACACTCTGAAAATAAACGCATGGTGCCTTGAGGACGAAAGGACTATCACAACCGACAGCAATATGGATCAGGACCTTTCTGACTGGAACATCTGGATGTACGGTGACGTAAATCATTCCGGAACGATAGACGCGGGCGATGCTACGTCAGTTCTCAAATTCATCGTCGGCAAGACCAGCGCTATTACTTATTCCAACGGCGCGGGAAATGACCAGTACAAGTCAGGAAACGTGTTCAACAGCGATGCTATCAACGCAAGAGACGCTACACAGATCCTCAGAAAGTCCGTAAATCTTCCGTCTGTGTATGATGACAATCATCTGAAAGCATTCTGATCGTTTTCGTCTTATGTAAATAATTAACGTACTTTCCCTGCACGCCGCGGGGAAAGTACAAAACTGACAGCCCGTTTCCGGCGGAAAGCTATATGCCGCAGGGAACCGGGTCACTGTCATAAGGAAGGATCAATATTATGGTGAGGGTAAGAGGATTAAGGATCATATCTCTGATCTTGTCGGTCATGATGTTTGTTTCGCTTATTACCGTTCCTGCCGGCGCCGCCGAAGGGGAGTACAACGGTATCTACGTCATGAACGAGGGTGTTCTTGACGATACGATCTACGATCTGGAGAGGGACAACCCGAATAACAACAAATTCAAGGTTTACATAAAGTCACCCGCTCTGACAAGCGATGCGGATGATGTGTACGTTTATGTTCAGTATGATCCCGAAGTGCTTCAGTTTGTAAGCTGGGACAAGATCATAAGCGGTTTCGGAGAGGACAAGCAGCAGCTCGGCCCGGAGATCGACAGCTCCACCGGACTTCCGAAGAATAACGGTTCCTTTGCACTTGTTGTTTCCACGGCTCCTCCGAAGGGAAGCACGGATCTTCCGCAGGTACCTCTGCTCGGACGGGGACTTGATATTGAAGCTACCCTCATGGTAAAGCCCACAGCAAAAACGACCCAGACCACAGTTACACTTACCAGATATGACATTTCTCTCGCTGACAGAAGCGCGGAGCAGAACCCGCCTACTCCCCTGTGGGATACCACCGGCATACAGGAGCAGGTCACGATCAACATAAAACGTCCCACATTCCCGATAACGAGTGAGGGCGACGGCATCTCGGTCAACAAGGAAATAGTGGATAACGATGATACACTTGAGGTAAACGTTGATATACCGGCTATCGCATGGAACGCAGATGACCCGAAAATCAAAATAGAATATGACGATACAGCTTTTGATTTCAAAGGCTGGAAAACCGGTATCGGTACGCCGATAGAGAACAATAACGAGCATTGGTTCGGACTCAGGTTATCAAACGATGATCTCGACAAGCCGCTGCACCTTGTGGCGGAGCTTACGCCGAAGTCTTCAGGCACTCCTAAGGATTGCACGTTCACGCTGATACCGGATATGACCGAAGCAGGCGAGGATCTGTGGGATCCGGACAATGAGACGGCGACGGTTCGTGTCACCGGACTTCCCGATACTACCGGCGGTATTACTATCGAGGATCCCGCCCGTGTACAGCGCGGCGAAACATTTGATGTGAAGATAAAAGTCCCGAAACTGGAACAGCAGGTCGATACAGTCTCCATAAAGGCGGTTTTTGACCCGACGCAGTTTGAAGTTGTAAGCTGGACTCCCTCCATTCCCGGGGCGGATATAAATGCCGATTTCAGCAACAGCGAGGGAACTTTCTTCCTGACAGCCAATACCGGCAGCGCAAGCATAGATCTTCACGACGGATTCACCTTTACCGCAAAAATGCGTGCAAAGAAAGACTCTGAGCGTAAGAATCACACCATTAAACTTACCGACGCGAAAATGACACGGCAGGAGAGCGGGCGCACACAGAGAGTATGGCAGCCTGCAAAAGTGACTGCCGACATAGAGGTGTACGACGTATATCCCGTGACGGAGGGAGGCATCAGCCTTTCAACTCCCACCGTGGGCGATGAGGGCAGCTTCCGCGTAAACGTGAAGATACCCGAGATATACACCGCAGCCGACAGATTCACGGTTACGGTAAATTACAACCCCGATGTATTTGAAATAACATCTCTCGACTCCGATGCGGCAAACGTAACGACTTCAAGAGGCGCTTCAAGCTTCACTTTCTCCTCCGACGGCACTGATGTCGGTCTTAAAAACGGCATTACGCTTTCGGCAGACATGAAAGTCAAGCCGGACGTAGATTCCGGAAACTATAAGTTCAGTATTACGGACTACAAGGTTTTTGAGGGCGACACGGAACTGTGGATCCCGAAAACCAAGGAAGCCGAAATAAAAGTCGCTGTTACCGGAGATACACCTGCGGCAGGCGGCGGTATAAGAGCAACGAAGTCACTTGCGGAATACGGCGACACTTTCAATGTTATCGTTGAAGTTCCGTCAATTCCTTTCATGGCTGACACGGCAGACATTGCGGTCCTGTATGAATCAACGGTGTTTGAGGTCCTGCAGGTCGAACCGTCTGTCAGCAATGTTGCTGTAACAAACGAGCCGGGGAGATTCGGAATAGCTTCCGCCGGTGACAGCATAAGCCTTTCCGATCCGCTTAAGATCACGGCTCAGGTGAGAGTGCGCGACGGTGCCGCAAAGGGCAATCACAGCTTCCTGCTTTCAAAGAATGTCCTGACCCGTACCAAAGCTACGGGCAAGGAGCAGGTACTCTGGAAGCCCACATCGACTTCCGCGCCGGTTTATGTCTCCGACGGTACGGAAAACCCCACTGCCGGCGGCGGACTCAGCCTTTCCGACTCTGTTATCGATGCCGGTGACACCGTTACGGTAACGGTCAGAGTACCCGGACTTGAGGCAAATGTAGGAAACGCGCGGGTAAAGGTGGATTTCGACGGCACTAAGTTTGAAGTAAGATCGCTGAGTTCAAGCGTTTCCGGCTTTACCTCCTCCGACGGAGAGGGATACTTCACATTCACAGCCACCGATGCGGACATCTCGCTGAAGGACGGCGTTGTGTTCACGGCAAAGCTTAAATCAAGCACGTCGGCTTCCGGAAACTACGGCTTCCGGCTTTCCGAAAGCAATATGCTTTCAAAGGATCTCGGGACAGCTCTGTGGATCCCCTCAAACGTTTCCGAAACACTCAAAGTAAACGGCAAAACCGTTGATCCGGCAGACGATGATGATTTTCCGGTTACCGGAGGCAGCATTACTCTTTCGCAGTCTCAGATAAAACCCGGAGACACGGTTGCGGCAACCGTCAGGATCCCTCCCATGCAGGCAGAGGCGGAGGATCTGTATATAATGGTGGATTTCAACAGTTCCGCTTTTGATGTGGTTTCATGGTCTCCGTCGGTACGCGGCGGAATACCGACTTACGGTTCGGGTTATTTCTCGCTTTCCGCGGCGGATACGTCGGTGGATCTCAGCAACGGTCTTACGCTGACCGCAAATCTGAGAGCGAGATCAGGCGCGAATGACGGAAGCTACACATTCAGACTTACAAACTCGGACGTTTACGGGACTCCCTACAGCGAAAGTCTGTATCAGAGACTCTGGACGCCGTATTCTACGGCAGACACGGTGCGGATCTACTCCGGTTCGACTCCTGCTTCTCAGAGTCAGAACGGCGGCGGTATCAGCGTTTCGCGTTCCGAGGTCTATACAGGCGATGTGTTCACGGTGTATGTGAACGTTCCTTCGGTGAACGACTGGGCAGACGCGGCTTCAATGCGGGTTGACTACGATCCGAACGTATTCGAGCTTGTGTCGTGGGATCCCGGCGTGAACGGCTGTTCGGCGACAAACGGCTACGGGTATTTCGGGCTTGAATCATATTCAAACGCCGCGATAAATATGAACTACGGATTCACGTTCTATGCCACACTCAGAGCAAAGAACTATGCCAATCTCGGAAGATACTCGCTGAATCTTTCAAGAGCCAGCTTCACTTCCGGCGGTACAAGACTCTGGAATCCGACAAGCAATACCGCTTATGTAACGGTAACTTCGTATTCTGTTTATTCCGGCTACAACTACCCCTGGAATCAGCTTCCCCCTCCGCCTCCCGACAACAGAAACAACAACACAAATAATAACAATAATAAACCAACGACCCCGTCAAACGATGACAAGAGCGATATAGAATACATCGACGACGATGATGATGACAGCAGCAGACGTAACAGCATCTACGACGACGATGATGATTACACTCCCCCGGATGCTCCCGACTATGATGATTATGATGATGAGCAGCCGGACGGACAGACGAATATTCCCGCTCATGACGTTTCTCTCCAGCTCAATACCGATCTCACCGAGATACGCGGCAAAAATGTAAATATTGTCACAAAGTACAGATTCTTCACAGACAAGACCCTGATATTCATCAGGAATACGGAGCAGGCTGACAGATGTGCCGAGGCTGCGCTGAATGAACTGGGAATGTCTGACCACAAGAGCTATGCTTTTGATATCAGCGTTTACAATGTGGTTACCGGCGAGTACATACATTCGCTCCCCGGCGGATATATCGACTTCAACATTCCGATACCCACATCGCTTGCTTCGTCACCCTCCACTCTGCTTGTTTATCATGTGGAGAACGGTGTTCCGGAGTATATCGACAGTTCCGTGATCTATGAGGACGGACAGCAGAAACTGCATTTCCGCGCAAATTCGTTCTCACCGTATATGTTTGTGGATACGCTCAATCTGAAGCAGTCCGGATATACTCCCTCCACATCGGGAGTAAACAGACCGGACGCAAACATCACGATTAATTCCGGTTCTTCCGGATCGGGCATAGACAGAAACGCGAACCCTAACACAGGTTCCGCGGCGATAATCGTCATTCCGGCGGCTATCGGCGGCTGTCTGCTTCTTGCAAAGAAAGACAAGAAGCGCAAGAGAAGTTCAAGAAGATAACCGTAAGGGCGCAGTGATGCGCCCTTACATAATATTTGAGGAAAAGATATGAACCTTATTATGAAGAAAGCCCTTATCGCAGCCGCAGCAGTCGCGGCTTTCGGTACATTCACTGCCGCAGCGGGTGCGGAGCAGGTGAACGGGATATCGGTTTCAGACAGCGTTCTCGGTCAGGGCAGCGAATTCACGCTTGAGATCTCCGTGCCGCCTGCCGAAAACGCGGATACCGCGTCGGTAAAGGCTGTGTTTGATGAGCAGGCTTTTGAAGTTCTGGAATGGAAACCCGTGATCTCCGGCGGATTCGCCAATGCACAAAACGGCAGGATAGCACTTTCCGCTGCAAATGTGGAGCGGAACATTGATCTCAGCGAGGGGCTTACGCTTACCGCAAAGATGCGCGTGAAAGACGATGCGCCGGAGGGGGATTATGTTTTTGAACTGAATAAACACAGCTTTTCGTATGTGCTTGAGGACGGATTCACATTTGAGGAAGTGTGGCTGCCGGAAATAACGAACGTCACGGTAACGGTAGGCGCACTCTCCCGGACGGAAGCTTCAGAAGAACAAACAGCTGCTGCCGCGGCAGTAACAGAACAGACGGAAACAACTTCGCCGGTCACCGCGCCCGCGGAAACGGAAATCACGGAGGCAGACACATCCGCCGATCAGACGATCGCCGTTACGGAGCAGAATGCAGCCGTAAATAGTCCGGATTCCGGAATCAATACTGTCGCGGTAGCGATAGTAGCCGTTCTCGCTGTCGCAGTCGTTGCGATCTTAGCCGCTGTTATAGTTCTGATATTGAAAAAGCCGCGTAAGTGATAATGAAACGATCATGTCTGTATGACATATAATAATTGTCTTTAAAAAACAGCAGACATTAATTTTGAGTCTGCTGTTTTATATTAGTCTTACTTTTAGGCAACAGCCGGTTTCTTCGAACCGAGCGGAGCGAGAATCTTTGAACGTATCCGCAGATACAGTCCGACTGAAACCGCAGTGGTGAGTATTTCCGCAGCCGGAAAAGTGATCCATACAAACCATGTGTTCTCAACGACATCACCTGCCATAGCCGCAAACAACAGTGCAAACGGGAACACGAACACAAGCTGCCTGCACACCGAAACGATAAGCGAGGACACGCCTGCGCCGAGAGCCTGAAAAACTCCCTGAAATGCGATATTCGCTCCCGCAAACACAAAGCACAGTGAGATTATGTGCATTGCGCTGATGCAGAGATCGTTGGTTACTCCGGAAAGTCCGAATATTCCGGTGAAGGGCGATGCGAATACTTCAAGAGCTATCGTCCCCGCAAGCATGATGATAAATGTGTAGATGTGACCGTATTTCACCGCGTCCTTTACGCGCTGCCGGTCTCCCATTCCGTAAGCAAAAGCCGTTATAGGCATGATAGCGTCACGCATTCCGAACGCCGCGAACAGCAGGAACTGCCATATCTTGTAGTACAGTCCGTAGGCGGTGACTGCCGCTTCTCCGATGCCGCCGAGGATAATGTTCATTCCGTAGGTCATCACAGAGATCAGAGCCTGCGAGATTATAGCGGGGAAGCCTACCGAGTATATCTGCTTTATGATCTTCGCGCTCGGTTTAAGGTATTTAAGCTTGTTTGTGATCGCGGTGTTGACTTTAAGGTGCAGTACGAACGCAACTGCGAACGAGACTATCTGCCCGATGACCGTCGCGTACGCCGCACCCTTTACTCCCATTTCCGGGCAGCCGAGGAGTCCGTAGATCATAATGGGGTCAAGCACAATGTTCGTGACAGCGCCGGATATCTGCGCAATTGTCGAGCATACCGAATGACCGGCAGCCTGCAAAAGCTTCTCGTATGTCGCAAAGAAGGACATTCCGAACGACAGCACGCAGCATATCCGCAGATAGTCCGCACCCATCTGCGCGACTTCGGGATTTGAGGTCTGCGAGCCGATGTACAGATCGGTCCCGAATATGCCGAACAGCAGGAACGCAACGTAGATCACACCGGACATGAACGCGGCGTTGCCTGCGGTAAGGTTCGCCTGTTCGGAGTTCCCGCTTCCGAGACTCTTCGCCGTCAGTACGTTCGCGCCCACGCCCGTTCCTATGCCGACAGCTACCATGAGTATCTGCATCGGGAACGCGAGTGTGAGAGCATTCAGCGCTTCTTCACCGCCGCTTGCCATGTTCGAGACAAAGGCGCTGTCCACGATGTTATAGACCGCCTGCAGCACCATTGAAATTATGATCGGCACGCCCATTGAGAGCATGAGCTTCTTCACCGGCATTTCAGCCATTCTAGAATTATTCATATCTGCCTCCGTAAAAATAAAAAGTGTACAGCGAGTTTACGCATAAGCCGGACTTATGCGTCGGACATTGTCCGTTCGCTGCACACTTTTTCGTTATTTTTTCTTTATTTTAGCAGATAAATGAGCTCCTGTCAAAGGCGATTATGAACAAATATCGCTGAAAAAACAGGTCATTTTTCGATGCTGTTCAGGAAATCTCCGCCGTATTTGCGTATCTGCTCGATCATTTCCTCATCGCTTATCACGGTGACACGGCCTGCTTCATACTCCGCGTCGATCCATTCCTTGATCTTCTCGATGAAGGGTTCCTTCTTGCTGACAGCTTTTTCCGGCGGCAGGCGATAGTAGTTGTTTATCCAGAGGGCAATTCCCGCAAGTCCCGAAACGTTGCTTACCGCTACAAGGGGCGGTCTGCCGAGTATGGTGTCGGTGTCGAAGATGTTGTATATCTCCGGGTCTTTGAGCAGTCCGTCGGCATGGATCCCCGCGCGGGTGAGGTTGAAATTGCGCCCTACGAACGGTGTCATAGGCGGCAGGTCGTAGTTGGTCTCCTTGACGATGTAGTCCGCGATCTCGGTTATGACACGCGGCTCCATGCCGCCGAAATCACCGCGGAACTGTGCGTACTCGAACACCATTGCTTCCAGCGGAACGTTGCCTGTTCTCTCACCGATACCGAGGAGTGAGCAGTTAACCGCCTGTGCGCCGTACAGCCATGCGGTGGAAGCATTCACCACGCCCTTGTAGAAGTCGTTGTGACCGTGCCATTCCAGCATTTCGCAGGGAACGCCCGCATAATGCTGCAAGCCGTAGATTATGCCGGAAACGCTTCTCGGCAGCGCGACTCCGGGGTACGGAACGCCGTATCCCATGGTGTCGCAGGCACGGATCTTTATCGGTATGCCGCTTTTTTCGGAAAGCTCCATGAGCGCTGTTGCAAACGGTACTACAAAGCCGTAGAAGTCGGCGCGGGTGATGTCCTCGAAGTGGCAGCGCGGACGCAGCCCGGCTTCTATCGCGTCGGAGACTATGCCGATATACTTGTCCAGCGCCTTCTTACGGGTAAGTCCCATTTTGTTGAAGATGTGGTAGTCCGAGCAGCTGACAAGGATACCGGTCTCTTTGATACCGATATCGCGGACGAGCGCAAAATCCGACTTTGTTGCACGGATCCATGTTGTGATCTCCGGAAACTCGTAACCCAGAGCCATGCAGCGTTCGAGAGCGTCCCTGTCCTTCTTCGAGTAAACGAAGAACTCGGTCTGGCGGATAATGCCGTTCCTGCCGCCGAGCCTGTGGAGCAGCTCGTAGATATGCACCATCTGGTCGGTGGTGTAGGGGGCGCGGGACTGCTGACCGTCACGGAACGTGGTATCGGTAATGTATATCTTCTCCGGCATATTCATGGGGACACGCCGGTAGTTGTAGGCTATCTTCGGCACCTCGGTGTAGGGGAACATCTCGCGGAACAGTTCCGGCTGCGGAACGTCCTGGAGTTCGTACATATACGGATCCTGTTCAAGCAGGTAGCTTTTATTGCTGAGTGTTATCTCGGACATATCATTTTCTCTCCGTTTCATTGGTTGTATCACTATTATATTACCGTAAAATGGTTTTGTCAACAAAATAACGGGAAAATCGGCTTTTTAACGCCTTTTTCCCGTTTTTGCAAGTGCAATATGTCAAAATTGCATAA
>JAGAWN010000240.1 GCA_017941355.1 Ruminiclostridium sp.
CTCTCTCAAATCTCTAAAAAACTCTTCTTAACGCTCCAAAGGATCCAAGGCGGCAGCCTTGGTCGAGTCCGGGGCGACGCTCCGGCGGAGTTTGAGGCAGAGCCTCATCGCGCGCAAGCGCCGCTGCACGGGGCAAGCGGGTTCCGGTGCGGTAACAAATAACGCAGTTTTGTTCGATTTCGCACCGCGAGGTGGTCTTGTTCTTTTATTGGCAGTCCCTGCCGGCGGTTGCGACTTACTTTCTGCCCGAAGCGGCAGAAAGTAAGCAAAGAACGCGTATCGCGCTCGTCGAAGCAGCTTGCGGGTATCGCAGATTGCTTTTAAAGCCGCTGTTTAAATCCGCTGTTCTCTGCGATTAGCAGACTTTGGCGCAGGCAAGCTCTTCTCCATACGCGCGACGGCAGGTGTGCAGACTCGCTACCGCAGATGTGTCGGCGCGCACCCTGCCATTGGAGCATACTGCCCCTCGAAACGTGCAGATTGGCAGGCACACAGAGTACCGACTACCCTACAGAGCGGTGCAGCGCCTCCGGCGGATATTGCACAGGGGGCGATACGATTACAGCACGGGCTAAGGAACAAGCACAGTTCCCGCTTTCGTTAGTTTATAGGTGCAGACAAAGGGAAAAGCACAGTTCCCGCTTTCGTTAGTTTATGGGTGCGGACAAAGGGAAAAGTACGCTTCCGCTTTCGTTAGTATATTGGTTTTAATGAGAGGGCGGGGAATACATAAAACAAAAAAGGAAAAAGCCCCGCTATTGCAGAGCTCAATCCTTTACTTTTGTTCGACAACTCAAAAATGAGAAATGGAATCGTTACTTGACGATGAACTTGGATATAGCAGCTTCCAGTTCAGCGGAATCATCGGTGTGTGCAACAAGCTTTAACTCCTTGGAGAGGTCGATACTGAACAGACCCATGATAGATTTAGCGTCGATAGCGTATCTGCCGGAGATGAGGTCGATATCATAGTTGAAAGTCATAACAGTAGATACGAACTGCTTAACGTCATTGATCGTTTCGATTTTTACCTTGAATTCTTTCATAATTGTCAGATCCTTTCTGTCTCGTTTGTGGTTTCTTTCTTTTGTTCTCCCGCGGTTACTTTTTTACGATGAACTCCGCGATGTCATCGAGGAAATCGGTCTTATCGCTGTGTATCGTCAGTTCGATCTCACGGCTCAGATCAAGACTGAATATTCCCATGATCGACTTGGCATCGACTGTGTATTTTCCCAGCGAAAGGTCGAGTTCATACGGATAATCGTTCGCTTTCTTAACGAAATCCTTGACATTGTCGATACTGTTGAGTCTCACTGCTGCCTTAATCATTTGTCACCGTTCCTTTCTATATATTAAGTACGTCTTTCGCGTACCTTGATTATATAATAGCAGATTTTTCGGTAAAGTCAAGGGTTTAAAATCATTTTCGGAGTTTTTGGCTATAATAAATGAAAATATGTACCGAATTTGTGCAATATTGCTAATAATGGAGCTGTGGGTTTATGAAATATGCTGTAATTACTTTTGGCTGCAAGGTCAATCAATATGAGAGCGGTGCTATAGATAACGCTATGCTCGCCGCAGGTCACACGGTCTGTTCCGAGGACGAGATACCCGATGTGGTGATAGTCAATTCCTGCTCGGTGACCGAAAACGGCGATAAAAAAGCCCGTCATGCCGTTCGTGCAGCCAAACGTCAGGGCGCTGTGGCAGTCCTTACCGGCTGCTACCCGCAGGCTTTTCCCGAAGAAGCCGCAAAGTGCGGAGCCGATATCATAGCCGGTACTGCACGCCGCTCCGAGATTCCCGCACTCATTGACTCGTTCGTATCGGGGCAGGGTGCAAAAGCAGATATGACGCTCCCGAAGCGGTATGAGGAACTTCCGCTCCCCGGAAGTCCCGCACGCACCCGCGCTTTCATCAAGATCGAGGACGGCTGTGACCGCTACTGCTCATACTGCGTTATCCCTTACGCGAGAGGACGGGTGCGCTCACGCAGCGTTGATTCCGTCGCAGAGGAAGCCCGTCTGTGCGCCGCCGCAGGTCACAGGGAAGCCGTGCTTGTGGGGATCAACCTCTCCCGCTACGGATCCGATATCGGCTGCGACCTCGCGGACGCTGTGAGAGCCGCTTCCGCGCCTGTCGGGATAGTGAGAGTCCGCCTGTCCTCGCTGGAGCCGGAACTGCTCGATGAGCGCCTTATTTCCCGCCTCGCTGAGAACGAAAAGCTCTGCCCACATTTCCACCTCTCGCTGCAAAGCGGCTGTGACGCGACTCTGAAACGTATGAACAGACGCTATGATACCGCAGAGTATATGAATATCGTGCATCGCCTGCGTGAGAAGTTCCCCGGCTGCGCCGTGACTACCGATATCATGGTGGGCTTCGCCGGTGAATCCGATGAGGAATTTGCGCAGTCCCTCGATTTTGCCGCAAAAGCAGGCTTCGCCCGTATCCATGTCTTTACCTACTCGATACGTCCCGGCACCGCCGCCGAAAAGCGCTCCGACCACGTTCCCGATGCAGTGAAAGAACAGCGTTACGCGCAGATGTCCGCACTCGCCGCGCGGGTAAATGGGGATTTCCTGCGTTCGCAGACCGGCACGGAAGCAGTCGTTCTCGTTCAGAAGCGAACTTCTCCCGATTTCGCCGCCGGACTTACTCCCAACTACACCCCCGTGCGTATCTACGGCTCCGACGCCCGTAAGCATGACCTGGTGCGCGTGCGGATAACCGGCGCGGAAGAGGGATTCTGCACAGGGGAATGTGTGGATTGATAATACAGCGAATACGAAAAACAGCAGAACGGAGCTACAGGACGTAGTAAAGAAGGTTTCCAAAAGCGCGCACGATGCGCGTATAAAAGAAACCTTCAAAACTACAGGACGTAGTAAAGAAGGTTTCCAAAAGCGCGCACGATGCGCGCATAAAAGAAACCTTTAAAACTACAGGACGTAGTAAAGAAGGTTTCCAAAAGCGCGCACGATGCGCGCATAAAAGAAACCTTCAAAATGCCCGTGTCTGCTGTTATTTTATCTGTTGAACCTCTGCAAAAACTGCTTCACTCGCTCGGAAGCATCATCTCCGAACAGGTGATCCGGCGTACCCTCATCGACGATATAGCCGCCCTCCATGAATATCACCTTATCCGCGACATCGTGTGCGAACGCCATTTCGTGGGTAACTATCACCATTGTGCGCCCCTCGGCTGCAAGCTCCTTGATGACTTTCAGAATCTCGCCGGTGAGTTCCGGGTCGAGTGCGGAAGTCGGCTCGTCGAAGAACAGGATCTCCGGGTCAAGCGCGAGTGCGCGGGCGATCGAAACTCTCTGCTGCTGACCGCCGGAAAGCTCGCTCGGGTATGAATCAGCCTTTGATTCAAGTCCCATTTTTCCGAGCAGCATAAGTGCTTTTTCTTTTGCGGTGTTTTTGTCCTGTTTAAGCACGCAAACCGGAGCCTCTGTGATATTCCGCAGCACACTCATGTGCGGGAACAGGTTGAAATTCTGGAACACAAGCCCGGTTTTCAGACGGATAATGCGCAGTGTCTTTGAGTCTGCGAAAACGGTTCTGCCTTTCTCGTTTGTGGACATCATATTAATGCCGCAGACGTTTATCTCGCCGCCGCTTGCGCGTTCAAGCTGATTAATGCAGCGCAGGAGAGTTGACTTGCCGCTTCCGGAGGGACCTATGACCGCAACGACCTCGCCCTTTTCCACATTGAAGCTGATATCGCGGAGGACTTTAAGCTTGTCGAAGTTTTTGGAAAGGTTTTTTACCTCAAGCATTGCCACGGCGGAACAGCTCCTTTCTCTTTTCGTTCACGCCGCGTCTCCACAGCGGATCCGATGCTTTCTCGATAAGCGAGAGCAGTAATGTGAGCAGCATAGCGAAAACGAAATAGAACGCGCCCGCCATGAATAGCGGCAAAAGCGAAGCGTAAGTCGGCACCTGCTTCTTTGCTATATACATTATCTCCATGTAGGGGATAGCGGAAGCGAGGGAGGTGTCCTTTACCAGCGTGATTATCTCGTTGGAGCTTGCGGGGAGGACGTGCCGCACCACCTGCGGGAGAACGATACGGAAGAATGTCTGGAATCTGTTGAAGCCGAGAGCGCCTGCCGCTTCGTACTGCCCCTTTGGTATCGCCGCAATGCCGCCGCGGAAGATCTCGGCGAAGTATGCCGCGTAGTTCAGCACGAACGCGAACAGCATCATATTGAACATATACTCCTCGCTGCGGATATCCACCCCGTCCAGCAGAGCGTGCAGAAATCCCGGACACAGCTCGCTGCGGACGATGTAGGGGACGGAATACTGCGCGACTATCAGCTGCAGCAGCAGGGGAGTACCGCGCATAACGAGTATGTAGATATTTGTGAGCCACGACACAGGCTTGAATCTGCACATTTTCAGGAGTGCCACGATCATACCCAGCGGTATCGAGTATAAAAGCGTAAAGCCGAAGATCTTGAGCGTCGGCACAGTGTATTCGAGCATAAGCCCGAAGAGGGTCTGGATCTGTTCACCGGTCATTTTATTATCCTTTTCAGAGAAAAACAGAGCCGTGAGTTTATCACGACTCCGTACACGTTTATTTTACAGTCGTTACGTCGCTGCCGAACCACTTCTCGGATATCTCTCCGAGCTTTCCGTCAGCTTTCATTTCGCTGAGAGTTGTCTGCACCTTATCGCGCAGTGTCTGATCTGCCTTGCGGAAGCCCACAGCATACTCTTCGCTTTCGAGGTTTCCGGGGAGTACATAGAAATCCTTGTGATTCTCGGCTATGAAGTAATATGCAACTACGGAATCGAGGAAAACAGCATCCGAGAAGCCGAGTTCCATCTGATTGAGCAGTGTTACGTTATCTTCAAGCGGGGTAACGGTGATATCTGTGTACATATCCGAAGCTTCAAGTATCTCCTGTGCAGTCGAACCTGTCTGCACTCCCACGGTCTTGCCTTTTAGATCGTCCATGCTTTTCAGTCCGCTGGAAGCGTTGACCACGAAGATCATCTCGTTCTTCATATACGGATCCGAAAGGTTCATAGCCTCCGCTCTTGCTGCGTTTATCGACATACCGTTCCAGATGCAGTCGATCTTTCCGAGGTTAAGGTCTTCCTCTTTGGTATCCCAGTTTATAGGCTGCTTTACAAGTTCAACGCCCATCCTGTCGCATACTTCCTGAGCCACGTCGATATCGAATCCCACTATCTCGTTGGATTCGTTGGTGAAACCCATAGGCGGGAAACTTGCGTCAAGTCCCAGCACCAGTTTTTTTGCGTCAAGCACTTTCTGCAAAGAGTCATCGCTTGCTGCGGGTGTGTCGGTATTTGCAGCGGTCTGTGCATTTCCGCAGCCTGCGCAGGCTGTCAGCATAGCCGCTGCGGTGAATCCGGCGAGTAAACGTGTTAAAATGTTTTTTTTCATTGCTTTACCTCACTTTCATTGACCAATCCATATAATAACACATTTTTTGCCGATTGTAAAGGTTTATCCGCGACTTTTGGAGTTTAGTACAAATTACAACCGATTGACCATTTATTTTAGTTGATTTTAGATAGATAAAGTGGTGTCGCAATAATGCGTACAGTCTGCTGTGAAATACTGTTTCACGGAAATGCAGTCATCTCTTATTAATGTCTGCTCATCAACCGCGAAAAGTGCAAGGAAAATTCCCCATTTTTAAAATTTTCCTTGCACTTTTGTTCGTCCGAAGGACGAAATGAGCTTGACATCAAGGAATGTGTCCGTTGTTCCAATGCGCCGCAGGTGCATTGGAACAACATCTGAAAGTCTGTTTTACAGACTTTCAGGCAATAACTGCCAAAAGGAAGTTATTGAGGACACATTTATTACTTCAGAATTATAATAATTGGCTCATAAAGTCGGCACATTAAGTTCTCTCCCCCACCGGAGGCAGGGGAGAGAACAAAGGGTCAGACTATTCAATTACCGCATTGAAAAAACGTTTGTCTGCAAAGACTCGTTATTCCAACACCAGCCGCCGGAAATCTTCCCCGCGCTCCTCAAAATTCTTGTAAAACCCGTAGCTTGCGGCAGCAGGAGAGAGCAGGCAGATATGTTTTGTCACCTGTTTCGCACGCGAAACAGCATCACGCATATCAGCGGCATGATAGATGCTGCGCTTGCTGCCGTCAAGCGCTCCCTCTATCTTGTGTCCGCTGTCCGGCAGCAGTATCACGTTCGCGATCTCCGAGCAGTTCAGAAAATCAACCAATTCACTGTAGTCGATCCCCCTGTCCATGCCGCCGACGATTATAGTGTCAACACCCTCAAATGCTCTCACGGCAGCTATCGCCGTACTCGGGCAGGTGCTTATGCTGTCGTTGATGTATGTCACGCCGTTCACTGTCCCGATATTTTCGAGACGATGCTTCAATCCATCAAAATCAGCCACCGCCGCGCAAGCGTCATTCATGTCGCAGCCGAGTAACTGCGCAGTGTGCAGTGCTATCCCGATGTTGTAAAGATTGTGCTTGCCGAGAAGTTTTGTCTGCACCTTGTAAGCCCGCCCAAGTATTACGGGACAGCCGTCCTCAACGCAGATATCCGCGTGTTTCGTCAGACTCGCCGTGTATATCACGGATTCCGTGTCCTCAGGGAAAAGCTCCTCGTTTACTATCAGAACACCGTCCGAACTCTGATAACGGTAGATATTCTCCTTTGCGCGCCGGTAAGCGTCAAAATCAACGTAGTGGTCAAGATGCTCCTCAAACAGGTTCAGATATATCGCAATATCCGGCGATACCTGCACATATTCAAGCTGGTGGCAGGACATCTCACAGACAACGACCGTGTCCTTTTCAAGCTCGTTCACACAGTCAAGCGGCGGGATACCGATGTTCCCCACAAGCACCGCGCTTTTGCCGCACTCCCGCAGAATGTGGTATATCAGCGAGGACGTGGTGGATTTCCCCTTTGTTCCCGTTATCCCCACAACGCGGTTCGGACAGAATTGCAGCAGCAGCTCCGTCTGACAGGTGATGCGTTCCCGCACCTCCGGCGATACATTGTCAAACAATGCTATCCCCGGCGCTTTCATAATAATGTCGTAATCCGGCAGGCAGTCGAGATATCTCTCGCCGCTGATAACCTTGATACCCTCAGTCTCCGCACTGCTCACGTCGTTCCTGTCGGCAATTGTCACCTCACAGTCAAATCCCCGCAGCAGCGAAAGCGTGGACTTCCCCTCGCGCCCGAAGCCGAGTATCAGCACGCTCTTTCCCTCAAAGTATGTTTTCAGTCTTTCGTAAAATTCGTTCATTTCATTTTCTCAGAAGCCCGATAAGTTCCTCCGGCACGAAATTGTCGGAGTCGAAGTAACCGTCAAGTTCCGCAGGCTTCCCGTGCTCCTCTCTCATATATTCTTCGAGCAGAACGGGCATCTTCCCGCCCCGTCTGCGCTCTGCCGCGTGATAAAGGGCAAGCTGTATCTCCGTGCGCGTTCCCACACATTCAAAAGGTTTGTCCTGACCGGGATCTTCAAGCGCTCTGAAAAGCTCCCTGTGTTTCGGTTCATCGAGCATATCCGCGCCGAAGATGCTCACCAGCGTGCTGTCGTCAAGGAACGCCGCCAGCAGTATATAAACATACAGGCACTTTGCGCAGTCGCAGCACCAAGCCCATTCCTTGCTTTTCGAGCCGAGGTTGCAGCTTTTAAAAACCGGGAAATACTGCGGGTACTGCACGAACCTCTTTGCTATCTGCCACTCCGTCCACGGGCGCAGCAGACTGAAATATCCGGGGCAGGGGAGCAGCCACTTCGCGCAGAAATCCCGGAAATCCCGCTCAAAGGCGGTAGATTTGCTGTACTGGTGGTTCACGTCACTGCCGGAAACGTTGCCCTCGTTGGCGCTGCTCTCGTTGGAAAGTGCGATGTACTTTCTTCCTGTGACGACTGCCGCGAGGTAGGACGTGAATGCGACGACAGCTGAGAACGGTGTGTGACCGTTGAGCCAGCCGTCAGCGTTGCGCCGGAGCAGTTCCGGGTCTATCCGGCGGGTGAATCCCACAATGCTCTCGTCGCTGTAGCCCGCGGTATGTGCGCAGTCAACGGTTGTGGGGCGGGGATTGATGATATAACACAGATTATCTTCCCGCATATCGCGCAGGAGTTCGAGGGTAACGACACTGTCTTTTCCGCCGCCGACTGGGATAACGGCACCCCGGCGTTCGCCCGCCCACACATCGGTGAAGCGGGGAACAGACTTGTTTTCGCACTCTATGGTCATGAAGCTGTCGAAATCGGTCTTTATACCGTTGCGGTAGAAGAACTCTCCGAGCCCGCCCCAGTAAAGGCGCTTCCACCATAATGTCTGTTCTTCGGAAAGCGCGCCGCACTGCACGATAACGCGGGGCGGGCAGGCGCATTTCCAGTAGCTTACAAGTTCCACCATACCGATGCAGAACACGATATACCGCACCAGCGGGGAGTCGTTGAAACGTGCGAGTTCCGGGCGGGTGTACATGAGCTTCGGACGGAAGCTGAACTCTCCGATCGAGAAATCGAAAGAAAACCCCTCGTTTGTTATGTCAAATCCGCGGTAGATGAAAGTGGGGTATTGCCCGCGGAGTTCGGTGAATTTATCCACAGTTACCTCCGTTAAGGAATTAGTTTCTGAAGAATCGAGAACAGTTTATCTGCGTTCCTGCTCTGATTTGGCAGGGCGTATGTTCTGCCGTTCGGCTGCGGTTCGATACTGATATTCACGTCCCGCTGCTGTCCCTTTTCGTTGAGGAAAGAAAGTTCTGCCGCGTAGATACCGGTATTTGAGGGTTTGTGCAGTTCTCCGAATATCAGCGTTGACAGCAGGTAGATCTCGGTGTAGCTTGTGTTTGTGTCGAACCGGTACATAATGAATCTGCCCTTGCTTGTTATCGTCATATAGGCGAATTCACTGGCTGCGTGCGACATACGCTTGACGTTTTTGCGCACCATGCCGAAAACGGGGCAAAGGCTTTTTTCTTCCTCGTTGAGAAGAGGTCTGAGCGCGTTTTTCATTTCGGTTTCATTAACTTCCATAGCTTTTTACCTTTCTCTTATATTCAGCAGAATCCTCCGTCAACGCCGAGTATCTGACCGGTGGTGAAGTCGTTCTGCTCGAAGAAACGTGCCGCGTGGGCGACATGGCGGGGTTTTCCGATACGCATGAGCGGGGTAGAATCGACGAGTTCACGCAGGTCGCGCTCGGTGAGGGTCGAGTTCATGGGGCTGTCGATAACGCCGGGGGCGATACAGTTCACGCGTATCTCTGAGGGGCCGAGTTCTTTGGCAAGCGCTTTTGTGAATCCGATCAGACCTGCTTTTGCAGCGGAGTAAGCGACTTCGCAGGAAGCACCGTAAACTCCCCAGACCGAGGAGATGTTTATAATGCAGCCGTTTCTGCGCTGCACCATAAAGCGTGAGACATCGCGGGTAAGGCGCATAGCGCCGGTGAGATCTGTAGATATCATTTTTCCGATATCCTCGTCTGTGGTATCGCGGAACATTTTAATCTGCGAAATACCGGCATTGTTTATCAGCAGTGAGCAGTCCCTGAAATATGGTTCAAGTTCGGAGAAGCTGCCGTCTGCGAGATCGAGCTTTACCGCGGTAGAGCCGGTATCTGCTGCGAGCTTGAGTGCAGCGGACTTACTGCTGTTATAGGTAAAGATGACGTTATGATCTACGGCAAATTCGGTTACGAGGGCAGAACCGATAGCACCGGAACCGCCGGTAATTATAGCTGTTTTCATTATATTTCTCCGGATATGTGAATTATTACTGTTGCGTCTAATGGATTGTCAGCGGGAACAATACCTGCCCATAAGTCAAAACCAAAAACTAACGAAAGCGGGAACAATACCTGCCCATAAGTCAAAACCAAAAACTAACGAAAGCGGGAACAATACCTGCCCATAAGTCAAAACCAAAAACTAAAGAAAGCGGGAACCGTACTTTTCAGTTTGTCTGTACTGTAATCGTAGCGCCCATTCAGCAAGACCCGTCGGAGGCGCGGCACCGCTCTTTAGGGTAGTCGGTACTCTGTGTGCCTGCCAATCTGCACGTTTCGAGGGGCAGTATGTTCCAATGGCAGGGTGCGCGCCGACACATCTGCGGTAATGAATCTGCACACCTGCCGTCGCGCGAATGGAGAAGAGCTTGCCTGCGCAAGACTTTGCTAATCGCAGAGAAACCGCTCGATAAATCAGCGGCATTAAAAGCAATCTGCGATACCCGCAAGCTGCTTCGACGAGCGCGATACGCGTTCTTTGCTTACTTTCTGCCGCTCGGGCAGAAAGTAAGTCGCAACCGCCGGCAGGGACTGCCAATAAAAGAACAAGACCACC
>JAGAWN010000024.1 GCA_017941355.1 Ruminiclostridium sp.
CCGCAAGCTGCTTCGACGAGCGCGATACGCGTTCTTTGCTTACTTTCTGCCGCTCGGGCAGAAAGTAAGTCGCAACCGCCGGCAGGGACTGCCAATAAAAGAACAAGACCACCCCGCGGGGCGAAATCGAACAAAACTGCGTTATTTGTTACCGCACCGGAACCACAAAGCCCAGTGCAGCGGCGCTTACGCGCGATGAGGCTCTGCCTCAAACTCCGCCGGAGCGTCGCCCCGGACTCGACCAAGGCTGCCGCCTTGGATCCTTTGGAGCGTTAAGAAGAGATTTTTAGAGATTTGAGAGAGAGGAGGGGGCTCTGCCCCCGTTTCACCCCCGCTGGGGCTCTGCCCCCGTCCCCGCCGGGGCTTACTCAGCCCCTGGACCCTCGAGGCAGGGAGGACCCTGCACCCATGCCGTTTCACGGAGATCCGGTCATCTCATAAAACTACGAGTTTGCGCAGCGGGCAGAGTGCATTGCACACATCAGTGCAGATAGTCTGCGGATAGCCGTCCGCATCATTATACCACAAAACGGCGGGTGCCGTCAAGTCCCGGAAATATCTTTCCCCTCAACAACACCCGCATTCATTCCCAATATAACGTCCGCATACCCAATAGCATCCCTCTCGTGCGATACCACAAATACAGCAGCTCCTTTCCCCGTTGCCTCACGCAGAACACTAAGTACCAACTCAGTGTTCTCGTCGTCCAGATCACACGTCGGTTCGTCTGCGAAGATCACCCCGGGTTCACGCAGCAGCGCCCTCGCTATCACCATTCTCCGAAGCTCACCGCCCGAAAGCTCCGACGGTGACGCTTCCGCAAGCCCCGCTATACCAAGCCGCTCCATAAGCGGTATCGCAGCAGCACGCGCCCCCAAGCGCTCCTCGTCACTCCCGTAGATCATGTAAGTTAAACATACATTCTTAAGTACGCACAGACCGTGTATAGCCGTCTGTCCCTGCGGTATCACTCCAATGTTCCCGTTCCGGAACCGCGATAACGCTTCGTCGTCCATCGCATATAAGTCCCTGTCATCATACAGAACTTTCCCCAATGTCGGCGTAAGCAGCCCCGATAATATGTTCAGAAGAGTGCTTTTCCCGCTGCCGGAACGCCCCATAAGAAGCGTGAACTTCCCCGGCTCTATCCGCAGATCAAGCGGCTGCACCGCAGTGAACCGGTTGGTTCCCCTGCCCTGCCGGATAAAATCCTTGCTTACCCCCTGTGCAGTTACGATCATCAGTTCTCACCCCGCAATATAACACCCGTGTCAATGCTCCCGATACGGTGCGCAGAGTGTGCCGCCGATATCGCACCGGCTCCCGCCGATACTGCCAGCGCCAGCACTCCCGCAAGCACAGTCAGCCCCGCTCCCGGCAGCAAAAACGGCAGTCCCATACTCTCTTCGATTATCCCGTTGAACGGCAGTATTATAAGCAGTCCCGCAGCTATCCCTACGGCTGCACCCGTAACGGTAACAATGAAAGCCTCCGACATCACGATCCCCGAAAGCCGCTTCCTCGAAGCGCCCGCCACTCGCAGTACCGCAAACTCCTTTTTCCGCTCGTTCACGCTCATGCCAAAAGCAAGAAACAGTATCACAAGCCCCAGTATCCACACCGCCGCCATAAGTACCCCGATTATCCCGGCAACTCCCATAAGACTGTCCGCAGCGTCGGTTATCATATCCTTAGCCTTGAACGATTTTGTGCGGCGAACGTGCAGATTAAGGTCGTTCAGCACTTCATCAACAGAATACCCGTCCGCAACTTTTATAAGTATCGAGGATACCACCCGCTCCGGGTCAATGTCCGCAAATTCGTTCATTCCGCGCTCTATCGAGGAAGCTATCAGCTTCTTTATGGTGTTGAAATTGGTATATACGGCAGTATCGAGGTCTGTTCCCGTCTTGTCAAGCTTCGCCGCAACATTGCACTCAACACCGTAGAAAGTTATGGTGTTCCCGACAAAAACGCTCAGATCGTTGCCCACGACAACATCGAGATCTTTCAGCTCCCCGCCCAGACTTTTGCGGATCCACGGCGTTACCGTGAAGTCCGTTTCCGGGTCAAAGCCGATTATCTGAAGCGGCACGGAGCAGCAGTTCGATGTTGCGGACGCAAGGAAAAGCTGCGGCGATATCTTTTCGATGCCCTCGATCGCGGCAGCCTTTTCATAGTAAGACATATCCATGTAGAAGTAGCCCCTGCTGCCCTGCATGACAATGTTCTCGAAGTTCTGCTTCGACACCGCCGACGCGGGAACAGTCATAATGTCAGCGCCGAGCCGTGCTTCCAGCGCACTCAGCCCGTTTTGCAGGCTTGTGACAACAAGCGTCCCGCATACGACAGCTGCCGCCATGAGCGCAGTCAGAGCCGCAAGTGCCGCCGAACGTGCGGGACGCCCTTTCACATTGCGGTAAGCGATACTCTCTGTAAGCTTCATTTCCGCTCACCGCGCTTTCTCAATGACAGGAAAACGTGAACTGCCGCAGCGGCGATAATAAGCCCGCATATCACCGAAACTGCCGGGTGCATGACCGTGTGACAGTGCATATTCGGCATCATGCACAGGTTTATCAGCACTCCCGGAGTGAAGAGCGTCACTGCGCCCGCCGGTATCAGAGCCACAGCGCACCCCGTCCCGATCCTGCTGCCGCCGGATATCAGCACACAAACAGATATCACGGTAAGCGCGATACCCATTCCGAAAACAGCCTGCTCCGCATAATGGCAGGACATAAAGCTACCGTCGTCTTTCGCGCCGCAGGCACTGAACAGCGTTTTCACACCGACAGTCAGCAGCAGGCTCAGCAGCGTAAGTATTATACCGGCAATGCGGTCTTTCATTTTATTCATATCTTTTCCTTTCAGATTTCGTCATAATCGTTTTCCGACATGGGATACTGCGCAAGAAAACCGTCGGAGGAAAACTCCGCGTCCCGTATGTGTGTTTCCGAGAAGCCGCTCTCGCCTTTGAGGAAGAAATCGTGCGTCCCCCGCTGTCTGTCCCATGTAACGTCGATATTGTAGTATGCCGTGCCTAACCGCACGATATTCCACGCGTGATACTCGCTCTCTTCTCCGCTGTGCGCGTACCCGGTGATGACACGGCAGTCCAGCCCAGCTTCCCGCAGCAGCCTGTACATCAGCACGCTGTACCCCTGACAAACCGCGCACCCGTTCACCAACGCCGCGTAAGCCGTGGATTTAAGATGATAGTGCGGATTCTTCCTATGTACCTTGTCGTAGCTTACGTTGTCGTAAACCCAGCCGTATATCGCAGCCGCTTTCTGCGCTTCGCTCTTTCCGTCAAGTTCAAGGGAAGAAAGCACTTCCCGCACCCGCTCCGTCACAGTCTTCTCCTGCGCGGGAGTTGTGTAGTAATCGGGAATAACGGTTATCTCGTAGCTGTAGCTGCCGTCCGTTTCCGTGCAGTTGTATCCGAGTTCGTAACCGCCGTACTGGTGATAGATGTAGTCACCCTCGCGAGGATCGTCCGTTTCTGACAGCGCGAATCTGACAAGTTCACGCATTACCGCAGGAATGTCCTCCATATTGTCGGAGGAGGAGCGGTAAGTCACGGTTATACCCGCGCTGTGCTGCGCAAATCCCTGCCGCATAGCATCTATCACGCTGTCCGCGTTTGCGAAGTACACGCTGAGATCTCTGCGGACATCGAAATGCCGCAGTTCAGCCTGCGTGCAGCCTCCGGAAAGCAGTACGGCTGCACACAAAGCGGCGGTTATTATCCCCCGGCGCTTCACGGGAAACTCCAGCGGATAAAGTAAACCACGAAAGCGGCTGCCGCGGCAAGCAGAACCACGGAGAGGACTATCCCCGCGTCTGCAAGGAATTTCCCGAAGCTGCGCGCACCGAGGGCTATCATAAGCGGACGTATGTTCGTTACAATGTGCAGTATCAGTGAAGCTACCATAAGCACCGAGCATAAAAGCTGCGGCACATCGAACAGGTTCAGCCGGAAACCGCTGCCCTCGCCCTTTCCGGAGAAAATGACGATATGTGCGGCAATGAACAGCATGAGAGCAAAACCGCTTATGCGCCTTGTCCAGAACAGCGCGTTCTCGCGGAAATAGCTGACACCCGCCTTTTTTTGCGCTTTTAGGGTGTCTATGGTAAGTTTTATGCCTATGACCATGTGGACGACGATCCCTGCAACCATAATGAACGTTACCGCACTGAGAAGCGCGTTCCCGCCCTGCATAAGCCCGGAAAGCTGAAAGCTCCCGGCGATCATGTGTATAAGAAACAGAACAAGTATTGATATACTAAGTACAGCGTTGAATTTTCTCACGTCGGCTCCTTGTCGGATATGCGGATAACATCGACATTTTTCCCGTCATAGACGGAGTTTGCGGCAAATGATTCGGCTGCTTCATCGGACAGTATAATCATGTCGAAACGCCCGTGATCGGCTTTGGAAAGCACAAGAACCGGGTCACCCGACTGCACCGTCATCTGGTTTTCCGGCAGCCGCGACATAAAGCTTTCCGCCATAGTCAGGGCATTGGTATCCCCGTCGAGAACGGTACAGCGGATATCGTCGAAAATGATATCGAAATCGCCGCCGGAGAAAAACTCATGCCAAGCCGCCATATCCGACTCACTTTTGTGGCAGTCCCGGTTTATCAGCACGGTGAAATTTCCGGATGGCGCGTCAATGACCGCGGAAGCCGAGGAGACAGCGTCCGTCCCGTTTACAAGTTCGGCAAAGCCGTCCGATAACAGGAACGGCACTCCGAGCAGCAGTGCCGCCGCACCTGTACAAAGCGCGATATGACCGGGTATCTTCATCAGTTTTTCCTTTCAGCCTGAGCCAGCGCCGCATCGGCAGCCTCAATGAACTGCTGATAATTGACAGTCGCGCCGCTGATCGCATCTACCTGTCCGGGATCGCCGGAGAGGACAAGTGCTTCGGCGTACTTATCACAGGCAGCAACGGCTTTCTGAGCCTTGTTGTAGAAGTCCCTGTTCGCAACACTGCCCTGTTTTTTGCCGTATTCCTCGCCTTTCTGCGTACCGTCAAGCTCGTAGGTCTTAAACGTGCAGTCGGTGATACTGCCGCCGCTTATGGTAACGGTGACGATACCGTAGCCGTTGCCGTCCTCGGAGCCGTCATCGTTGACATACTCGGCGCTGCGTGCTTCGTATGTGCCGTCGTTGTAGGTTACAGCCGAGCCGCCGCAGCCGGAGAGAAGAAGCAGTCCTGCCGCCGATATAACCGCATAAGTCAGTTTTTTCATAGTTATTCCTTTCGGTATTTCGATTATAACACTTTTTGATTTACTTGTCAAATTTTATTTCGCCGGTAAAGTTTTCGTTTATAGTTTCCTTGTGGAGTTTTCCGTTTCGCAGGAACACCGTTCTCTGCGCGACTTCGGCAACTTCCGGGTCATGGGTGACGACGATCAGCGTAGTACCATCGTTATGCAGCTTATGGAACAGGTCAACAACGATCTTTTCGTTTGCGTCGTCGAGGTTACCGGTAGGCTCATCTGCGAGGATAATTTCCGGGTAGTTTATCAGCGCGCGGGCAACGCAGACTCTCTGCTGCTCACCGCCTGAAAGCTGGCTTGGGAGGTGCTTTGCTCTGTCGGCAAGACCGACACGGTCAAGGGCTTCAAGTGCTTCCTTTTCATCGGGAACACTGTGGTAATACTGAGCAAGCATGACATTTTCGATAGCGGTCAGATAGCTTACCAAATGGAACTGCTGGAAGATAAGCCCTATCTTATCGCGGCGGATAGCGGTAAGGTTTTTGGCATTCTCCCTTGAGATATCAACACCGTCGAGCAGCACTTCGCCCTTTGTGGGCTTATCCATACAGCCGATAATGTTCATCATGGTACTTTTTCCGGAACCGGAGGGACCCATTATGGAGAGCCACTCACCTTTTTCGACCTTGAGATTCACGTCGTCGAGGGCGTGAAGATCTCCGTATATTTTGTAAATGTTTTTAAGTTCAAGCAGACTCATAGCTTATTCTCCCTTCAGTACGAGCGCCGGGTCTATCTGAGTGGCGCTTCTTATCGGCAGCAGGCAGGATATTCCGGTCACTGCCACGGACACAAGTATAGTTATCGGGACGAGCAGCGGTATAAAAGAGATCGAACTGCTGAACACGTTGATACTTACCTGCTGAGCGAATATAAATCCGAGTATCGAGCCGATAATACCGCCGACTGCGCCGAGCAGCATACCCTCGCCCATGAACTCCTTAATGATACCGGCGTTGGAAGCACCTATCGCCTTGCGAAGTCCTATCTCTTTCCTGCGTTCGGCAACTACGGCAGTCATGGTAGTTGCAACACATATCATCGTCAGGGCGAGAACTACCACCGTTACCAGAAGCACAAGAGCCTGAAGCTTGGTAAGAACTGTGGTTTCGGACTCGGTGACACGCTTGACAAGACGTGCGCTGACTGCGGGTACGCTGCCGCTGATCGTGTCCGCGTATTGGTTCAGCTTTTCGGAGTTTGCGGAAATACTGAGTTCCGCGAGATCGACTTTGCCGGACTGTCCGGTGAGGGATTCGAGATCGGAGAGCCACAGATAAACATAGTCCTCTTCGGGTCCTCCGGTCTCGAGAACGCCGGTGATCGTGAGATCGAGCATATTGTCCGCCACGACTTCCCCGCCGTCGGATTCCGGAGTGAAGCTTACTGTCTCGGTATCGCCTGCACCCAGCCGGAACTGCTCCGCAAGGTTCGCACCAAGAAGCATCTGCCCGGGAGCGGAGGGAAACTCTCCCTCGACAGACCAGTATGGACTTGTAAGCTTTGCCTGCTGCATATCCGTTCCCGCAGCCATGACGGGAAGCTCGCGTATGCGGACGGATTCGTAGCGGTAGGGGGTTACTCCAACGATATCGGCACTGTCTATGTACGACTTTCCCTGTTCGATATCCGCGGAGGTAAAGCTGCCATCAGAGGGCGTGAATATCATATTCGCGCCGTAATTGCGGAACTGCGCTCCCATTTGTCTCGGAACATCGTAGTATATCGTTACAAGTCCCGACAGTATTGCCGCACCTATCGCTATAGACAGCAGAGCCACTAACATTCGTGACCGTCTGCGTATCAGCGAGGCGGTTATCATGTGAAAATACATCTTTCTCTTGTTCATATCACATCGCCCCCATTACTTTCCGTGCAGAACTTCGCACGGACTGAGCCTCAGCAGCATACGCACCGCGGGAATACAGCCGAGCAGCGTTACGATAAGAACCAGTACCGCCACTATCGGAATTACCACCGGACGCATATTGATCGCGGAGCCGAATACCGAGTGACCGATGATCTGAGCGAATCCCCAGCCGGCGAAAAATCCCGCAATGCCGCCGACAACAGCCGTAATGATAATCTCCGTTATCACAAGCCCGGAAACGGAAGCGTTCTGCGCGCCTATGGCTTTCATAAGTCCCATTTCCGCGCTGCGCTCCATGACGCTGGCGGTAACGAGGTTGCAGATACCGAGAGCCGCGCCGATAAGGCTGAGTATCGTTATAAGCACCATAAGAAGCTGCGTCTTTTCGAGGATAGCACCCTCGGAATCCGCCACCTGACGGACGGGTGCAGCAACGGAATCGGTGATGACCTCCTGTATCTGATAGCATATCGAACTTGCGTAGGCGGTGCAGTACCATGTTTCGTACTGCGCGATAGTAAGGGATTTCGGGTCTTTTGCAGCTTTTATTGCAAGCTCGTTCTCCGGCGTGGTTATCGCGCTGACCTCGATACTGTCTATCTTCCCGTCGAGCGCGTCAAGGGACTGCGCAGTATCAACCGGCATGAACAGCTTATCGTCTTCGTCGCCGCCCGCGTCGAAAACTCCCACTATCGTCACGGTCTTGTCCGCGGCG
>JAGAWN010000241.1 GCA_017941355.1 Ruminiclostridium sp.
AAGCTACGAGATGCCCAAAACAGCAAAAAGGATAGATGCCCATGCCTTTTACGGCTGCAAGTCACTGAAAACCGTTATCTTCCCTGCGGAAATAGACTATGAGCCGATGGACGGATTTTGTCCGTATGAAGGCTTTATAGGATGTGACAATATCAAGGAAGTATATGTATATTCCGATAAGTTTCGTTACAGCGGAGGTCAAATGTTCCCGAAAGGTACTGTTATACATACTTATGAAGGCTATCCCGCGGCGGAGAGAGCAGAGAAATATGGGTTCAAAGTAGTATATCTGAATAATAATTAAAATAGAGGACATTATGAAACATAGTAACCTTGCTTTAATCGCATTATCCACCGCCCTGCTCCTGTCGGGCTGTAATACAGACAAGCCCGCTGTGACTTCGACAGTCACGGAAGAAGTGACGATGACTGAAGCCATGACGACTGCCGCAGCGACAACCACATCGACCACAACGACCACAGAAGCGCCACAAACTTACGAAGTCGCGCCGAAATACGAAAAGCTCTCCGACGCAGCCGAGACAGTCAGCGAGTACGACTTCGACAGCGACATAAAGCCGCTTCTCGATAAGTACGGGATAACGTACAGCGACGAGGCGTTCTGCGGAGCTATGCGTATCGGCAAGTACGCCGTGCTCGAAAACAGGAACGGGGACAGCTCTGACGGCAAGCCTGTGTGGGGCGGTCTCACTCTTCTTTCCGAGGAAGGCAGATATGAGATAGACCGGGACGACCTTCCGGCGTTCGGCGGGCTTTATTACTTTATTTACAAGGACGAAAAGAATCGTGACTGTCTCGGTATCTATGAGGAATACACGCATAACGGGTATCGCGTTCTTGCGTACTATGATGTCCTGATAAAAGAAACTCACGACGCTCTGTACGGCTATCACATCGAGTATTACAACGCGGACGGAGAGAAGGTCGGAGGCAAGGGTTTCATGTATGATGTCCCCCGTATCATCGGGGAATACGGCGCTTACTGGCATATTGCCGAACATTCGCACGGTAAGGTCTATACCACGGAGTATGATCTTTCGTGGAACGGTAAGGACTGCAAAAAGCCATCGTGGGAAATGAGAGCTTTTAAAACGACCTCTGACTCTCTCAATGATACGGGCAGCTCAAACATCTTCTATGAAGCCGATGTACCCAATCTCGCCGGACAGATAGCGATATTCGAGAAAGCGTTCTACGGGTCATGGGGAGAGAACGAGGACGGTTCGGCAGCTCTCGATCTGACATACGGCAAATCCTACTTTTATTATGAAAACCCATGCTACGCGCTCGCGGAAAGTGATGACGCGTACTACCTTTTCTCGTGGCCGGGCGGCGAAGCATACGGGCTTGTTATCCGCAAGGACGAGCCGGATAAAATGTACATAAGTCCGCAGTTCGGAGAAGATATTACCGAAAGCAAGTATTACGGTCATTATAGTATCGACGAGCGGTACACCCCTTATCATAAGCGCGGCGGCAGTCCCGATCCGAAGCTTGAGCCCGGTGATCTGAACGTTTTCGGGCAGATGAAGGTCGAGGCGATGCTCGGAGAAAAATTTTCGAAGTGCTTCAACAAGTGTATGGAGAAAAACAGGGTATTCAACACGGACTGGTTTATCTCCGGCGGTCCCCCCTCGCCGTCCGAGGAGCATATCCTGATCGAACTTTCCAACAGCAAGGCGGTGATCGCAATCAAATATATGTTCGGCTCCGACCTTCAGAAATGGGAAACATATTACGACGATTATAATGTCCGCGTCATGTTCATAGCCTATACGTTCGAAAAGGACGAAAACGGCGATTGGACAGTGACGGGTCGGGAGCCGTATTCCGCCGTCACAAGCACGACCGGCGGCATCTTCACGGTCACAGACAGCAGCGACGAGCGCAGTTCGCTCTATGCGGGCTATGACAGGAGCTGGGCTTCGGTGAAGCAGGGCGATAAGCTGAACGGCGGAAAGCTCATGGTCACGGCGGCGGGTGAGGATAACGCGGGTCCCGGACGGTATCTTTACTGCACGGGTGAGGTGACGCTCAAAGGACTTATCAGGCGCGTTATGGAAACGCCGGACTTTGAGGTCGAAACGAAGGGCGATCTGTTCTTCTATCCGTTCCCCGAAAGTCTCGGAGACTTGCCGCTTATACTTGACGGGAGCGGCGGATATTCGCTTGATATACCGCTCGATGACGGCGGTGTTTATCTGTGCGCGGACACTGTAAAGCTTTTTCTCGGCAACAACGAAAGCAAAAAAACTTACACAAGACTGCCCGACGACCGGTACGGTCACGCTCCGCAGTCCCACGCGGAATACTCATCTATGGTCGATGTTTTCACCGGGGAATACTACATTTCCGAGCTGACATTCTCCGACCTGTACATGCTGTTCTATCCGTGCATTATGTCGGGAGTGCCCAATTCCACTGTGAACATAAAACGTGTCGGTGAGTACGAGCCCGTAACAAAGGAAGAGCTCGTCAAAATGTTCGGGGACAATAAGACCATGGAATATATTGACGAGCTGAAAGCGCTTACAGACGATCTCCTGCGCTTCGAGGATATCTGCGTAACGCGTTATACCGCGACAGATACCTATACCTCCGAGGACGGGAAATATGATATCTACGAATTCGGAGACATAAAAAAATGGGGCGACCTCCGGAGATTTGCCGAGGACTTGTTTTCCGGCGAAGCGTATTACAAGTATTTTGAAAAGCCGTATGTCGAACGCGAGAGCGAGTACGCGGACAGCTATATCACCGACGCAGACGGTAAAATAGGCGTTCTCCGAGACCGCGATGTCTTCGTTCCTCACGCGGCGGAGTATGACAGCGGCGACATCACGATAATTTCCGCGAGCGACGAAAGTTGCACCTACAAATGCGGGGGCAGGATATGGGAAGGAAATATCAATGACGGTTATTTCAAAGAAGTGCAGCTAATCATCACCGCGAAGAAAAAATACGACAGTTGGGAGATAGTCGATTATCGTTATCCGAAAACGGAAAGCGAGGAGGAACTTGACAAGGAACTCGGCGCTCTGCTCGAAAAGAACCGCGAGTTTTATGAGATGTTTATATGGGGCGAGGGTTACGAGTTCGGCGAAAACACCTCCGGCAGCGTATATCGGGTAACATTTGACGATTACAGGAGGTTTTACGACCTCTGGTACGCTCTCTATTCCACATACACGACCGAGTATTGGGATAAACTTCTGAATGATTTCAACGGAAACGGTAAGTCCTTCTGGAGCGACGATAACGGAACTTGGGTCGATATCGGAGTTTTCGGCGCGGGCGGCATCAACGCTTTCCGGTACGGGAAGGACAGCTACACCTACAAAATAACCGCGGTCACCGGGGACGCCATTGAGTTCGATATCTCATACCGCGTCTGGAACGGGTACGGCGTTGCTTCCGAGGGAGTTCCGGACGGCAACGACACCATAGTTACGCGGCACTGCAAGGCGGTGAATGAGAACGGGAAGTGGAAGCTCCCGTATATGGTATGCTTTGACGACGACGAGCAATAAAGCTGGATAGATCCTGCCAATGAAAAAGCTGATAGTTTTGTATCTTTTTCCGTTCCGGGAAATGTTACATAAAGCAATGCGACGAAAAACAATGGAAACTTTGCGATAATTTATGGCTGTGAACGCCGGACAGAGAGGAGCATTATGAAACAAAAAAATATCCCTTTATTTGCATTATCCGCATTGCTGCTCTTTTCGGGCTGTAATACGGAAACGGCGCTGACGACAACGTTGGGAGAGATGACGACGACTTTGGACACCTCGACGGTCACGGAAGAAGTGACTGCGGCAGTTAGCGCTGACGAGCCGGACGCTGTAATTGACGATGAGCCGGAACCGGAAACAATAGACCCGAGCACGATGCACGATCTCTCTATGCCCGAGAACCCGTTTGACCTGCCCGAGCTGTCGGGCTATGAGGGGCTGGAACATTACTCGGAGCAATACAAGTTTGAATTCACGAATTTTGATTCGGCGATACTGTCGCTTGTCGATAAGAATGAGTTTGATGAATGGGTGAACGAGCATGAGCAGGAGAAACTTACAAAGGGATATTCCGATACCGAGCCGCTTACGATACTCTCTTTTATCGAAAGATTCGATATTCCCGAGGAAAAGATGCTCGAAGCGGTAAAGTCTGATACACACGATATTGGCGCAGACTGCACGCTCGACGAGTACGATGTCTGGCGTTTCTATAACCATAGCACTGAAGAAAATCTGCGATATTATAAAACGGGATACGCGATATATTTCAACGGTCGGGTCTTTTCACCGATGTGGCTGTACGAGCATACCCTGACGGCGTATTATGCTGTCGGGCTTACCGCTGATTATATACGAGGTTACCGCAGCATTTATGAAGATATTTTTACGCTCAGCAAAGACAGCCGCAATATGACCGATAAGGCATGGAAAGCGTTCAACGACAAGCTCGAAGCGTATATCATATCTTACTCCGAAAACCAAAACCGGAGGAAATACGTTTTTGACTTATCCGCCGAAAACAGCGAAATACCGGAGGGCTTTATCGGGGGCTGGATAGGCTATGACGCTTTTGGAAAAACAAGACCGGATATCACCGTTTCCGAAAAAGAAATAAGGATAGGTGATCATTCCTACGAAATCACCGGTTCCGGCTCCGATGATAAGATCAGTTATATCCTGTACTCTGCGGGTGACGAGAATATGTGCCTTGTAATAGAGCGGAAAGCTCCATACACAATGTATGACGCACAGTACGGCGAGTTCCACGACGACGGGACAGTCGGGACGATAATTTCCGACGGCAATAACCGTTACATAAAAACGTGCCGGACGAATGAGACCGAAGACGGATTAAAATATAAGGAATATGTTTATCGACCTTCCGGAATAAGAGCCTTTGACGACAAGTTTTTTGAGATGTTAGAAAAGGTGTTTTACGGAATGTGGACGAGTTATGACGACGACGGGAAGAAGCATGAGATAACGCTGACATACAAGGACGATTATTTTGCATTTGAAAACTGGTGCCGTCCGGACTATATAATCGAGACCGACGAGATATACGTTTTCGGGTATATCGCGGGCGGCTGTCAATTTTGTTATCTCATAGAAAAAAGCGCCCCCGGTGTTTTGTACCGTGTGGAACCGGGGCAAGCCGAGCCCGGACGCTATGAACACTTGGCGAGAATTTACGAAGGTTACGGATACACCCGAAGTGCCGACCGCGAACAACTGCGTATGCCGGAAGTCGGAGAAATAAGCACGCTCGGTCTCTTGTGGCTCGAAAACGAGTATGGTGAAGATTTCAGACGTGCAGTTGACGAAACAATAGAGAGCGGTATAGAACATGACGGGCGTAATTGGTCTCCCTACGGTACTATGGAACTGGATTATGAAATGAAAATGTATCTTGTCAGCCGTGATGAAAATACCGTAACGCTCGGCAGCACATTCCTTGACCGGGAAGAAGTCCTTGACCATGAAGATAATTGGGAGATAGAGCCTACAGAAAAAACATTCGCACTCACATTCTCAAAAAGTGACGGTGGCGAATGGAGCTTTACTGGGCTTGAGCCGTTATTGAAGCCGAACCGAACTACAGAAAAGATAGTTGACGAATGTTGTAACGAAAAGCTGACTGCTGACTTTTCGGAGCCTCAGACTATAGCCGACAGTCTCATCGAGCAAAGCGTGATCTGTTATTACACTTATCTATATGCTTCAAGTGCGATCGTTTCCTACGAACCGTATGACGGAGACATAAAACGTATCACAAAACACAAATTCTTTGATAAATATTCCGAGCTTGAAAACTTTATCAAAAGTGTTTACAACGAGAAATGTTCAAACGAGCTTCTGAACAACGGTCTGTATCTTCGCGGTGAAAATGACGAGCTGCTTTTCGATATATCGAAAATGGGTGTCATTATGTTTGATGATTTTCAGTTTGGTTATAGAAACAGCATAGAAGAAGCGACTTCGGACAGCATCAAGTTCAATTGCTTTTACAGTGTATCGGGTGATAGCATTGATGAATATGAGACAGCTTGTTCAAAATGCCATGCTGCACCGGGCAGCGACGGACAATGGAGACTTTGCGATATTATATGGCTGTGAACGCCGGACAGAGAGGAGCATTATGAAACAAAAAAATATCCCTTTATTTGCATTATCCGCCGCGCTGCTCCTTTCCGGCTGCAACGCGGACAAGCCCGCGGAGACTTCGGTAATAACTGGAGAAGTGACGACAACGACGACAGCCGCGGTCATGATTACTGCTGCAAGCACGACAACTGCGTCTGTGACAACGACATTGACCACGACAACTACTGCTGCGACAACAGCTGCCGCTGACCCGATCATCAAAGAAGAAACGACTTTCGCAGTTCACGAGCTTGAAATACGGCACGTTGAGGATGCACCGGATGTCGGGAGCGAAGCAAATTGGTATATTATCGCAGACGAAAAGGCGTACTGTGAGATTGATCGAGCGCCCGAAGCGCTGCACGCTATTGATTTTATGAGGTTTGCTGAGCATAGCGATCATTACGATAAAATAAAGACAGATTTTGCGGACTACATCGACGGGATAAAGCTCGTGACCGAGAAGGTAAGAGAGCTTCCGCGCGTAATGTCAACATATCAAGGACTGTTCGGAAAAGAACCCTATGACGGCTCTAAATACAAGCTCGAATGGTACCGTTTAGGTGATGAATGGCTGATAGAATTTAATAATGATGATTTTATGAACTTATATATGTATGACGAAAAAAGCACCGAGTTACGCAGGATAGCCGAGCTGCTCCGGCAGGATATCGAGCGTTTCCCGCACCTGTCTGTTGTTGCGGTCACGGAAAGCTCGAATGTGTCTGTATCTGACTATTCCGTTGTAAATGAGCTGTCGTTGGCTATTATAGACACGGACGCAGAAGAAACCGAGTCGGTCAGGGAATATTTGACAGAAACCGGCGCGGATATATCCCTTTGCAGCTTCAACGAGCTGTGGGAAAAGCAGAAGGAGATATCGGTGTACTCGCTCACTGATTACGATAGGCATTATATCGCTCTTACAAGCGGAGTATATCTGCAAGCGTCGGTACCGGGAACGAACGAAAGTGAAGCTGTCCGCTGCATACGCGAAATGTGCGGTGACGAACTTGCCGACGAAGCGGAGAAAAGAGGGCTTGCGATAATTGCCGCCGAACGTAAGAATATCGGTATATACGGCTATTTGTCGCTGTTTGATATTGTTCCGGTGCGGGAGCCTTTTGGAGAGACAAGAGCGGTAATGCTGAATGACAATGTGCTTCTGTGTGCTGTTGGCAAAGAGTACACGCTTTATACATACGATAAGGAAATGACAGCTTTCCGCGAAACCGTTACCGCGCTGAGAAGACATCACGAAATACATGATACCCGTATGGATTTTTGTATAGAGGCTTTGGAACTTGATGATGATAATATCACAGTCATAGCTCCGGAGGATCAGTGGGAAAATATCAGAAAATTCGCTAAAGAACAGTGGGATATAATAAATAAAGACCTGATAGAGTATTCGGAGAAGTTCACGAAAGACTATAGCGACGTGGTACATCGCAGATAAATTGTGGAGAATATCATGAAATATAGAAGAATCGCTTTATTTGCATTATGCACTGCTCTGCTTCTTTCGGGCTGCAATACGGACAAGTCCGCGGTGACAACGGTTGCACATGAAACGCCGACAGCCGAGATCACAACTGCCGTCGCAACTACAACAATTGAGATCACAACGACTGCCGAACCAAAGCCCGAAATAACGCTCAAAGCACCGACTGGTGAAGTAACGAAGACCTTCGGCGTATGGACCGAGTATCGTAACAATGAGCAAGCGGACGAGGTTGTTCGATCACAGTTTGATTTGATTTTCGACGCGGACGGCGAGGCGTATATATCGGTATGCTCCGCGCCGAACTCGGAATTTATGGCGACGCTGCGTACCAAAGAAGATCTTTCCGACGCGGCTGAACTGCTCGAACCATATGCCGACGGCGATATGCTCATTAACTTTATGCTGCGGGAGCTTCCGCAAACAAGACTGTATCACATATTCGAGGATAAACCGCTGGTTAGCTGTTACAGGTTAAATGACGATTATCTTTTCTGCGATTCAGACTCGGATAATGTCACACTAATTATGAAGAATACAGCATTCACGGCTTACCGCAAAGCTGTTGAATTGCTGTGGGCGAATTATGACAGTATCAAGCCGCTTTCTGTTGACGCGGTGTATGATGTCGGACTTGAAAAAGAACAAGCAAACGCTAATGTGAGAAATTGTCCGTATTGGCTGAAAATATCTGCACCTGCCGAAACTCTTGATGCAATAAAAAAGGCATTTGACGAGAACGGTATTGAAAAGAGCATATTTGAATTTGTTGAAGATTCCGACGCGAAGGCTACTTCTCCCGAATATAAAAGCCGCTCTTTGGACAACTGGGAGCTTCCCGGTTTCATCAAGCCTGAGAGCTGGCGTGAGCTTTATACATACGAAGAAGCGCTCGGACATATCGACGAAATAAAGAACAATGGGCAGGGAGATTTTCCGGAACAAACGATATTGTGGCTGATGAACCGCAACGATATCGCATTCCATATCGGAACGTGGCACATTTTCGATGAAATAGTCTGGGAAGATAAGGACAAAAACGAAGCTTATTCTACGGGCGACATTTTTAAGCTCTCTTCTCCGTATATCAGTTCTTTGAGCGATATAGAAGCCTTTATGAAAGATACGTTTACTGTCGAGGGCGCCCGTGAGCAGCTTGTAAACATAGACGGTTTGCCGAGATACACCGAGGAGAACGGTGATATATTCACGGAGTGGAACACGGGTATAACGTGGAACACCAACCCGTTCAATTGCAGAACATATATTGAAATAGTTGACAGCGATGACAAAACGATAACCTTCAACTGGCACTACATAGATTGGGAATATTTCGATTTCAGCAATACCGACCGTGACTTTTCGACACCTCTTCACGAGCAGATGCAGTTTCGTGCAGTTAAAGAAAACGGCGAATGGCGGCTGCCTATGCTGATATTCGACAATCCGGAGTTTGAGAAGAAAGCACAGACTATAGATGAAGACAGGTTAAACGATGCAATATCCCAATTGGTGAATGATGATCTCTACAATCGTCCCGACGGAGAGACTGTCCTTTACGGGGACGATGCTTGGCAGCTTGTAAAGGAGCGCTGTGAGATAGATTTCCCGCTGCCGGATAAGATACTAAACGGACCTAAGTATTTACCCGGAATCGAGAGATCGCAGTACTGCCATGACCTTTACTATGACGGCACGGGATTTTATAGTAACAGTTACTATGATGCACACGCGATAGTAAGCGGTATCGTAAGATACATCGGTCGTATCGACGGATTGAACAGCGAGAATGAGAACGTGATTATACTCGATGAAAACGGTCACTATTGGCTGTATTTTCAGCTTGATCTCGATCTTAACGTCAAGGTCGGAGATACTGTCGAACAATTCGATGTTATCGGGCAGACCGGTTCTCCCGGTCTTTACGAGACGATAAGATACGCATTTCGGGTCGTATAAATACAATGGTGGAAGAATATGAAACATACAAAAGCTCTTACAGCAATAACACTCTGCGCCGCTCTGCTCCTTTAGGGGTGTAACGCGGAAGCTCCAGCAGAAACTTCGACAATTACGGAAGAAGTGACGACAACGACGACTGCTGAGACAAAGACTACCGCCGCAAGTACAACAACGCAGATCACAACTTCTACCGCCGTAACGACTGCCTGGCCGGAGCCTGCCGAAATTCCTGTGGTCAGCATCGACCTCAACAATGACGGTATTGACGAGGATATATACATAGACGGCGACCGATATCGCGTAACTTATAACGCGGTTGTGGACGAATATATGTATGATACGATAACTACCGTCGGGCGACCGGACAAGCTATATATTTACAAATGTGACGACGGCTCATATTTCTATTTGTATGATGCAAATGATGATGCAGGTTTTGCACAGCACAATTTTGTGGTGACAGATCACGGACTCAATAAGTATGTATATTCCGGAGTTGACTGTCAGACAGGAAATCTTCTGCGCTACAGCGATACATTCCACGATGAAAGCATTGACAGGGCAGGTTTCAACAGCGTTTTCTTTGCCCCGCGTGAACAGATTGCCGAAAGTATCTCTGCGGAGTACCTCGGCATACTCGATATTGACGCTCTTGTGAATACAGAACGTATCGAACATCACCTCAAAACTATCGAACTTGCAACAGGTGCGCCGCCGATAGATATATACTCACTTGAAAATGATGCGTTCGGGGCGCGGAAAATGCTGAAATGCAACGACAGGACTGTATTTTCCGACGATTACGACTATCTGACGGTGTATTCTCGTTTCCCGGAAATGGCGCAGAAGGAAGACTATACAGGCGACAAGCTCGATCCCATTATCGGCACGGAGCGGGAGTATCTGCTGTGCCTGAGTTCACGTGATATAGAGACCGCAGACCTTATCTATATGGGTTATCCCGATGAAAACTACCTTGCGCTTTACGACAAGCCCGTTCCGACGGAAGAACTCGACAGCTATCTCTCTGAACAGGGCTGGACGCTGCGCAGCTAGGAGATATCAATATATGATACATATTGGTATCACGACGAGAACGCGGTGGAGTTTGACTTCGAGAAGGCGGCAACAGCGTATGCCGACTATGGCATGGGGCTTGATGTTCTCATGGGCAGCGAAACAAAGCTTGTATTCTGCACTGACGAGGAGGAGTTCGGTGAGCCGGAGCTGCTGCAAAAGGTACGCGAAGCATACTACAGTGATTTTACCGAAAAGATAAAATGGCACAATGACTCAAATCCCGAAGAAAATGCGTGGGACAATGTCTTCTATAGCGAATTGGTTCCGGCGCGTACAATAAACGAGGCAGCGGATATCCCGTTCATTAAAGGCATTCATTACGACTTTGACAACGACGGTGAAGATGAAGTTATAGCAATGATCGGAATTGAGGTCTGGGAGTGTGTGTTCTACTATGCCGACGGAGACAAGCTCGTAAATCCCTCAAACATAGAATTTGGGGCAACAAACGGCAGAGAAGTCGATGACGACGAAATATGCACGGAGATTTATGGAAACGAGATATCGGTCTGGGACTTCGGAGACTACCGCTTCTTCACCCATGAACTCGGCAGCCCGTCCGTTTGTTTCACAACAATTTACCGATGCAGTGACGGCGGCGTATTTGAGCCGGTAAATCACATTGCCACCGATTACACCAGCTTTGACGAGGCCGGGTTTGTGTGGATAAAGCATCACCCGAACATCTTCACCCACTGCGACTATCTTGTATGCACTCCTGAAGGTGAGCTGAAAGAGATCGGGAACGAGAGCATCACGCCCGAAAAATTCCGTGAGATATACGAAAAGGACGAGCAGATGCAGGCGGCGTTCAAAAACGTGGAACTTGACAGAAATACTTTCGGGGAACTTGATGTAAATTCGATAACAGAAGTATATATGAAGGGGTATTATGACTCCATACTGATAGCGGGTGAGCAAAATGAGATCAACTGGTACTATTACTGTGAGGGTAGGGTCTCAAAGGCGTATGACAATATAAGATCAAACTATTCCGAGGATATGCTGTATGACATAAATTTGTACAAGTTGAATGTTGTGGGATAAAGGAGAGTATATGAAATACAGATTGATCGCATTAACACTCTGCGTCGCGCTGCTCCTTTCGAGCTGCAATGCGGAAACTTCGGAAGTCACGGAAAATGCTAAAACAACGACAGCCGAGATCACAATTACCGCCGCAAGCACGACAACTGCGGCGGTGACATCGACGACTTCTGTCACAACGACCACAGCGAGCGAAACTACCAAGCCAGAAGACTCAGAACCGGAGATTGACCCGCTTACCGCGGAGCTTCGGGAGCTTACGGAAAAGTATCTGCTGTTCAGCGATATAGCCGGTATGCATCTTATGGCTGAACAGGTCGCAGCATATCGCGATTGCAACATTTATGAGTGGGAGAACGTAAAAACGTGGGACGACTTTAAAAAACTCATAGCGGACATTTTCACCGGAGAGCTGTATGACAGCACCACAGATCATTACAATTACAGCATCAATATGCCCGAGTGCGGCAGCGTTATGAGCGTTGACGGAAAGATCGGGTACGCTGCCGCAGACGACTTTACTTTGGTGGATGCCGCTATATATGACAGCAGCGATATCGAGGTATTATCCGAAGACGGTGACAGGATAATGTTCAGATGTGCGGGAGGACAGCATATCGGTAACATATCCACCGGCATCGATGAGCACCTTTATATCAGATTTGACGCGGTAAGAACAGATGATGTGCTTAAGATCGAACATTATGAGTATGAAAGCGACATCGGTGACAATCACTATTTGGTAACAGATTTCATTTCCGACAAGCTCGATGTGCTTAACAAACAGGTCTATGACTATATATCCGACCCGGAACTTGGCATTGTTATCGCTGCGGTAAGCGCTCCCGTCAGCGACAGCGGTTATGACATATACCGCTTTGATGAGAGCAGCGCCGAGCTTCTGTTCAGCGTTCCGCGAACCGGAACGCTGTCACACGTCGCGCGTCATAAGGAGAACGGCGAGGAGTTCCTGATAATATACTTTGCGGGTGCAGTCGGGCGCGGCTATCCCGCGACGATAATAACGATGAAGGATGACGAACCTGTTATTCTCTCGGAGTACGATCCCGACGATGCGAAATACAGCGTGCTTTTCTACTATCCCGCCTACGATCTCATAGGTGAAAGAGGAGTCGGTATTTCCGCAGGCTGCAACAACTTTATCCCGTATCACTTTAACGGAGAAGCGTTCGTGCCGTACAGGCTGCACGAGATAAGGCAGAAATACCTGTGGAAGCTCGACACCGACAAGGTCGTTCCGGATCTGTACAGTTCGGTATCGGTATATTTCCGCGAGAACGGGCTGGTTCATGTCAACTACCGCGATATGTCGGAATGTGAGGACGTGTGTATGGGCGATAACAGCCCGACAGCGAGCCTGACCTTCGTGTATGAGAACGGGAATCTCCGCAGATACGATCAGGAGCATGAGGCGCAGTACGGCTCCTACATAGAAAAACTCCCCGTTATCGACAATATCGCCGCCGAGGGTGTGCCGGAGAATATGTATGACATTGAATTAAAGAGATCAAAAGAAATGGGGAGAACAAAAAGAATAGAACTGAAAGCGGGCGAAGTACCCGATATCAGCGGGCTTGCGGACGTTGAAGGACTAAGCCTACTTGTGGACGATGATGGAATGAGCGACCTTTCGTTTGTCGGTGAGCTGACCGGGCTCAAAAGCCTGTATATCTGTGTTGGCGCGGAGGAACCGTGGAAGTTACCGCTGCCCGAAACGCATATAAAGTCCTACGATTTTCTGAAAAAACTCGGCAAGCTCGAATACCTGTCTATCGACGGCGAGTATGAGTTTGATCTCGGCTGTCTCGACGGGCTCGGTTCGCTTGTTTCATTATCCCTGAATGCCTGCGAGACCACCGGAACAGCACGGCTTGAAAAAATGCAATTTCTCACGGTCTTGGTTTCCGGCATCTCCGAGGAAACTATCGTGACCGGCTTTCCGAATTTGAAATATCTGGAGATCGGCGGAAGCAGCATCAGCATCACTCCGCTGTGTAAGCTAAAAAAACTTGAATATATGGAGGTATATCTCGGAACTCCGCTTAACGATATTGCGGCAGTCAGAGATTGTCCAAATCTGAAATTCCTTGATATGACGACGGATAAAGTCGCTCCCGATGATCGCTTCCTGCTTGAAATGAGCGATCTTATGCGGCTAAGCTATTGTTACGGCACGTTCACCGAGGAAACGGTGGAAAAGCTGCGCGAAAAGTATCCGTATATTGAAATAAACGCATTTGAGCCTGCATTCTGACCTAGAGCTTGAAAAGCGATGAATAAAACAATACCGGCTGAGTACCATTACAATACTCAGCCGGTTGTTTGTTATTCGATTGTCATTAAACCTGATATTTAGAGAATATTCAATGATTTTTTTCGGAGCCGTTGTCGTTATATAATGAATAAACCTTTGTTTTTCCTCTGCCTGACGACTTTATAAGAAGCATTTCCTTCATCTGTGCAGTTAATACATACGCTCTCGTCTTTTTGATGTTGAGCAGAGCTTCAATCTGCTCGTCGTTAATGGAACCATTCTTCTCGATGTAATCAATGATAGTTTTCATTTGTTCTGTAATTTCATAATTAGTTTTCCCGGGCGAAGGGAGGCTAACGGCATAATTCATATTGGGCAATACAATTTTGAAGGTGTTTGTTGTTGTTTCTATACGAGGTTTGACAGGGTGATCCGCGTAAAGAGTGTATATACGGCGTATCCCGGTCCCGTATGACTCGATAAGGCGAAGTCTGTGAAATACTCCTGCTAGCTTTGGGTTTCTCGGCTGAGAGATACCGCTCCGTATATCATCTGTCGATAATCCGGAGACCAGACCGCCGATAGATATAAATTCGATCTCCTGCTCGTTAATATTAATGATGATACTGCCGCTGTAGCTGTAATCTCTGTGTACCAGAGCGTTCAGCAAGGCTTCACGGAGAGCTTCTTCAGGATAATCACTTTTTTCGATCCTTTCCAGACCGCTGAATGAAGCTCTTTTTTTATTGCATATCATCAGGTACGAAAAAGCATCGTCAAGCTGTTCAAAGATCGAACCGCCGAATTCCTTGCTGTCATTAAAAACAGTATTGGTAACATCGCTGAATACTGCTGCTTTTACTGTATAAGGACATTGATCCGAGAGTATGAAAGCGAGATTGGTGTACAGTTCATCAT
Organism: Ruminiclostridium sp.; assembly: GCA_017941355.1. Classification (GTDB taxonomy): domain Bacteria; phylum Bacillota; class Clostridia; order Oscillospirales; family Ruminococcaceae; genus Ruminiclostridium_E. The sequence goes on from JAGAWN010000241.1 coordinate 14,969, forward strand.
TGTCCTGAATAATACCGAGAACACGGTATTTAGACGCGTTGAATTCGGTTTTATATCTCTTAAAGGCTTTCTCGGCGGCATCAAAGGTCAATTCCTGATCCGTTGACCTCATTTCCTCGTAAACATCTCCGTCGCTCTCTTTTATCATTCTTCTGATCTGCTCGGGGGAGGCAGGAACACTTGAAGTGCCCTGACGCACATAGACTCCGCCGGGCTTCATTCCTTTGGCTTTGATATAGTACGGCTTGTGATCGCCCTCCTGGACTGTGATCCGAACGACTTTGTTTTCCTGTATCGTGTAGCGGACAAACATAGTCACATCAGGAGCAATAGCGTCACGAATACCATTAGTAATGCGGGTATATTCGTCATCAACATTGGTCAGTCCAACCGCGTTGCCTTCATTATCTATCCCTACATAGATCACACCGCCGTTTACATTTGCAAATGCTATTACTTCCTTGTATAATTCTTCTGTAAATGATGACTTGAACTCTATATTTTCAGTTTCATACGTCATTGCACATGGCTCCTTTCATATTTTTCTTCTACAGTTACATATTATCACAAATATTCACTTTTGTCAAGTGAATAAAGTGAACATTCGGTGAATTTTCATTTGCATTTTCTGATTGACTTTGTCAGAGATACGGAGTATATCAAAGTATGTCTGTTATGAAAAAATGATAAATGCTTGATTTTACGACAAAATGTGATATAATGTTACAAGACAGGAAAAAAGTTTTTCGCCTGTTTCTATAAATGATTACAGTAAAGAGTGTTCCAAGAGGAATAACAGCGGTATGAGCAGTCTCAGTGGATTTGTTCGTGCGATGATTTTTGAGGGATACATCGCTCAGGTCAACGAAAACGAGCTGAAAGAACTCACCCGCATCGCTAATAACGTCGCCAACAATATCAACCAGATCGCTCGCCGTGCAAATGTCACTAACAAGGTTTACAAGGAAGACATTGAGGAGGTCGAGAGCCTTGCAGGGAAGATCATTGACCCTCTGCTGTTTCTGCAAACGAAGGTCTTGCAGTTGAAGCATTGACAGAAAAGTGCTGTCAGGAGAAATCCCGACAGCACCGAAGGCTGATATGTGCGCTCTGCACCGGATCGGCGTTTGAAATTGCTGCGCTCTGCACAAGAATTATTACAATATCTCCGCAAAGCTGGACTCTTGCAAGATTATGGTATATACTGTATCTACAATAAAACTTTGGAGGTACACAGCTATGTTGAAAACACCTGAATTGGCAATGCCGAAATCAAAAAAGGTCACTACCGTATGCAACAGTAAGCGTGAGGTCTGGACGGACTACGAAGAAGCAAAAGCGTATTTTCTTGAACTCATGATGTCATCGGACGGCGAGGAACATGAACGAGCAGAGTGTGTTTATATTCAGCTCCTTCACGGGTTGGAGGAGTGTTCAGACGAGAATGAATAATCATTAAAAAGGCTTTGCAGAGATGCAGAGCCTTTTGCTATGCTATCAAACGAAAGAAAAAGCCCATCAGCGCCGTCCGAGCCTGCGGATTGGAAAACTACCGCTTGAAAAGTCAAAGGCTCAGGAAGCAATATCCTGAGCCTTTACAAAGTAGATTCAATCGTTTTTCTCGATATCCTGCCAATTTGTGTTATGCAGAATCTCCGCATCATCACCGACAAAGACCTTTGCGGCTTCCTCATCACCGCAAAGCTGATACAGCATCCAAGCGGTCATATAACCGTCAGAACGAACAAGCATATCCTCATGCTCTGCGCCTGTGGCTCTTGCCCGAACCTTCTCCAACTCATCAGAAATGCTGTTGTAATTCGTGACAACTGCTTCGAGGGGGCATACGCCTGCATAATCCTTTGTAATATCCGAAACGCCTGCATCATCGCTTTCTCCTGTTCCCGAAGTCATGAAATAGGGTATCGCTACCTTGCTTACATCGTAGTCCCAGCCCATATTATGCGCAAGGAACGGGTAAGCTGCACTGCCTGTGAATATCGTCTTATACAGCTTTCCATTATCAAAATTCGTAACCGCACACAGCGCCCCGGCACCGCCTTGTGAATATCCCATGATACCGATATTATTTTTGTCTATCTTGCCGTACAATTCGCTGTCAGCACCGATATTCAGGATAAATTCAAGTGTTTCCGATGCTGTTTCGCCTGTGCCGGACTGCGGATCATCGTTACCAACCACAATAAATCCCCATGAAGCGATCCTGTCAAGCACAGCCATATAATTTCTTGCCCGTGTACCGCTTGCATTGACGGAAACGATCATCGGATAGGATTTGTTGCTTTCTGCAAGTTCCGCAGGATAAAACACCCTGATCGTGTCTATCTTGCTGTTATCGCTCTGAAACTCAGTGTAGGCGGTCTCAAAGCTGCCTCTGCCGGAATATTTCTTTTCAAGCACAGCGTCTGTCTTGAAGTCATTGTAATAGTCATCTTTGTACCACGGACGGCTCTCATGTATCTTTCCTTTGATGAAGAATATCGCTCCGACAGCTATCATGACAAGCAGTACGATACCGATGACCTTCAATACCTTATGACCCCGTTTCGTTTCAGTTTTCATTTTTAACATCTCCTCAAAATGTTTTATCAAGCAATTCCAGTCCGTAGGTCTTAACATCACCGTTCACAGCGTCGTATATCCACTCACCAACACTTTGGTCGTTGCCAAGTTTGTCAAACACATTACCCGAAATGATCGTATGCTGGGTATTGTGAGTGTCTGTATCTTCTCCGCAGCACCAGATATAAATGCCCACATCGGGGATATTTGTCTGCAACCCGTTTACCATTTCTTTCAGATCACGCTGGAAGTTATCGCCAAGCTCTTTTGTCTTATCCATTTTTCCGCTGTCGATATAGGACTGATACTGCATCAGGGTATCATCACGATAGGAGCAGTCAAAAAGTATTTTCACGCTGTCACCACGCTTTTCGTGGAGTGCGGTCAGACTGTCAAGGACAAGGTTGTTTGTGGTCAGCCTGTCCGATATTTCAGTCGGAGCATTCCACAGATTTACAGCCGTTTCGTGCCAGCCGTCATAAAGCAGGAGCGAGCTGTCAACACAGACGGTCACATTTTCAGCACTCGGAAAACGGTCGATCACATCATCAGCCAGCAAAGAAGTTCCAAATCCGCCTGCTGAAAAGCCTGTTACAAGCAGCGTATCAGGCTCTCCGATATACTGCCTGACCTGTTCCACATAAGCGGAGTAATTGTTGTAACCTGTGTGATACACAGTCTTTTTGCCCTCGTAAGTTCCAGTACCTGCGTGAAAATCGCCAGTCGCATAGGGAATAATGATAAAGCTCCAGTCTTTGAAAGGATTGTCCTCCGCTGTGCTGCCGATACCGCCCTGTGCGACAAAATCCTGTGCTGTCATATTGGTCGCATAGAACTCTTTGCCGCCTTCGGAGGTCTCAGGGGTGATGCTCACACCGCCGCCGAAGAAATACACAACCACCTTGTTTTCCGTACCCTTGCGGAAGAGGCCGTGCCATTCGCTGCCGTCCGAGGACTTTGCGCCGTCCACTTCAACCTCATACCACTTGCCGATCTCAGGCTCACCTTTGAGCTTCGGGAAGGGCTTAAGGAACGTCAGTTTCAGAAGAATAAATATACCTAATGCGATCACCAAAATAATAATGCCGATGATGATAAGCACCTTTTTCAGTCTGCTTTTCGGTTTTGTGTTCTCCATGACAACTCCTCCTCTTATGTATTCGTTTCAAGAAATGCAAGCACTCTGTCAAATGCGTCCTTTGCCGTCGCATCGTTTCTTTCATTTGCTACGAAGCAATGGGGTTTTTCTTCGCCCTTTTCTGCATATGGATCAACAAGTTCGTTCCTGACACCAAGAGCATCAAGTTTATCGTGCATTTCGTTCATATCGTAACGGTATTCACTGCCGAGCATGATCGAGGGCGGATAATCATTTGTCATGTGCGGAATACAGTCATAGCGGTTCAGCTCGTCCTTGTTCAGAAAGATCGAGCCTTTCACATAGTTACCTACAAGGAATTTACAGGCGAGTGTAAAGCTCTCATAGTCAAGCGGAGCATCATCAGCCACGATCGCACATACCTGTTCGGGAGCAAGCGCAGGAGATATACCGAGCAATTCGGCGTATTCGGGTGTTGTGATAACAGTTCCCATCTGGCAGGACATGATCGCTCCAGCAGAAGAACCCATAAGAATGACCTTATCCATATTCAGATGATATTCCTCGCTATGCTCCATCATAAATGAAAATGCCTGATTTGCCTGAATCAGCGGAACGGGAAAATGCTCGTCGGGTACAAGGGCGTAGTCCACATTGACGATATTATATCCCGCAGCGCAAAGGTCGTCGATCAGAGCAGTCGCTTCATTTGCGGCAAGCGGATCACCCATATTCTTGCTGCCTGCAAAGAAACCGCCGCCGTGGAAATAGAACAGAGTAGGTCTGTCGGCTTCTCTGTTTTCATCGGGATAGATAATGTCAAGAAAGCTGTTCGGGTATTCCTTTGCATATTCGATCTCGCTGATGAGATACTGTCCGTTTTCTTTCAAGCCGTTTTGCGGTTCGTTCAAAGGTTCATAGGAGTTCAGCGGTTTGCCGTTGTCAGCCATTTTCTGAAGGAAGCCCACAACGATTTGTGTGTGCGTGGCTGCGATAAAGAATCCGCCAATGCACAGTATGACTATAACAGACAGAACGATCAATATGCCTTTGAGTGCTTTATGCTTCTTTACAGTATCTTTTCCCATAGCGACATCCTTTCTTATCAAGCACTTGACAAATCCGCTTTTCTATGATACTATAATATCATAAAACGGCTCCAAAGTCAATAAAATCTGGAAAATGATACTATTTAGCGAAATAGTATCATCAGGGAGAAAAAAACGGCACAAAGAGTGTTCTCTGTGCCGTAGCAATCTTCATATTCTATGTATATATCCCATCAGATCAGCAAACCCACCATGTGAAAATCGAGATATATCCTTATTCTTTCGATTGATAACATTATCAGTCAGCAAAAAGACAGACATTCCGACTTGCTCCGCTATCATATCCTCGTCCACATCATTGCCGATCATCAGGCATTCTTCGGGAGCAACACCGAGTTTTTTCGCAATGTCAGTATAGTATTCAGGATTCGGTTTACAGTATACGGAGTTTTCGTAGGATGTTATAAGCTCAAAATCTTTGGGATCAGCTCCAGCCCACATGATACGAGCCTTTTGTGCTGTCATTGGGAATATCGGATTTGATGCAAGTGCAAGTCTGTAACCTTGTTCTTTCAAACTTTTCACAGCATCGCCGGCTTTACTGTCCAGACCGCAAAGTGTCTTCGCCTGTTCAAATTCGTTTTCATAGAAATCATCAAATACACTTTTCGTGTCAAATACCCTTTCACCGAGCGATGTGGCAAAGATTTTCCAAAACACATCATAGTTGGTCTGAATACCGTTGTTTTTTACCATAGCAGCTGTACCACTCCATATAGCATCAACAAGTTCCTGCTGTTCAAATCCGTAAGGAGCAAGTTTCTGAACAAGCAGTTTGAAATAACCTTTCGTAAATACATCGTTGTCCATCGGAAGGAGTGTACCGTCAAGATCGAATAATACTGTTGTGATACTCATATTTCTACCTCACTATTCAATACCTGTGAAATACCCAGTCCTACAGCACCGATACCTGTATGACAGGCAACACTGCATGACAGCATATCGTATATCACATGAAATCCAGCAAATGCATATACAGGTCGTAAACATTCTCTTTTCCTTCACCATAGCTAAGGTTCGTAACGACCTCTCCTTTACTTGACAAATTCGTCATCTTGTGATACTATAATATCACAAAACGGCTGCAAAGTCAATAAAATCGGGGAAATGATACTATTTGGCGAAAAAGTATCATCAGGCAGAAAGGAAAAGTGGAAAATGTCGGAATATGTGACCTCAGCCTACGGCGAAGCGTTGTTCAAGCTGATGAAAAAGAAGAACATCGAAAAGATAACCGTGGACGAGCTGTGTGAAGAAGGCGGAATCGGCAGAGCGACCTATTTCCGTAATTTTAAGTCAAAGGACGAGATCATCACTGCCTATATCATCATGAAGTGGCGTGAATATGAGAGTGAACACAGGCTCAAAGAGCATCAGATCAATGACAGCTACCGTGTCAGGCGATATTTTGATTTCTGCTATTCTCTGCGGAAAAAGAACGACCTCATCATCGGGCAGGGGCATCACGGAGCGATCTTGTCGGCTTATGAAGTTATCATGACCGACAGCGACACCGATCAGACCTCGGATACCTACGAAAGCTACTACCTTGCCTATGGGCTTTTCGGCATCTTTATGAAGTGGGCAAGGAACGGTTATGCCGAGTCGGTGCAGATGATGACGCAGATCGTAGTGGAGCGGATATTTGCAGGAAATATGGAATAAATGAGACCCTGAGATATGCTTATCAGTAAGCAGATCTCAGGGCTTTTTCCTTTATTGCATCACGCTTTATAAAAGACCGCTGCCGACTAATTATCAAACAACGTCAGTGTGAATTTCATCAGCTCTATTGCAAGCGTGAGTGCCAGCAGAATTTTGATGATGCGATAATGCTTCAGGTAGAATTTCTGTATCAGCGCACCCATTCCGATCCATGTGAGCGTTGCGAAACCTGCCGAGTGTGGCAATAAACAGTTCAGCGATTACAAGTGCAGTCAGCGAGGTGTGGTAGTCTGTGATGTATCCCATCAGAGACTACTGTATATGATACAACGAAAAAAGACAGATACCTCGATCTGAAGTATCTGTCTTTCTTTATTATAGCCCGCTGTATAGGTCTTTCATATAAATTCTTGTAAAACTTCTATATGAGTACCGACCTAATGCCGGTTTGCTTTTTGTATTTGACTATTAGGTTCTGTTATTTTTTCGTTATCCACGCCGTTCTCTCAAACGGACAAACATAGGTCTCGTCCGGAGCCAGTGAATACCCAAGCGATTCCGCTATTGCCACAGCCTTTTCGGACGCCTTCTGTCCCTCCGGCAGTTTTCTTATATACCCGTTTATATGCTTCACCGTGCTTTCGTATCCGTCTTTTCCTGCAATCGTCCGTATATGCTTACAGTTTGTCGGCACGCGCAGCTTTCCGGGGATAGCTGTGAAAGTCACCTCGGCATACGGGTCGATCATCACATTTCTGTATGATTCCGTTGTAGGAAGCATCTCATTCGTGGTGAATGCCGCATAAGCCCATAGGAACAGCCGTTCCACACTCAGCCCGAAGTGAAATACATTCGTCGCGTTCATGTGAAAGGGTGACGAGAACTTTCCGGTTCGGGTGTTGTAAAAGCCCGCAATCTCACCTTTACTTAACTCGATCCTGAACAGACATATAACCACGTCATCGTGATAGACCTCTTTAAGAAGCATATGTTTCACTTGTTGAAACAGAAGAAAAAAAGCCTTGTTGAGGAACTTTACATAAAGTATGAGCAGGATATCAAGTTGACGGACAAGGACGCTTATGATAAGATAAACGCACTGATATAGGATAAATGATCAAATCGGAAGAATCCGAGTAGATATATACAGATTATATCCGAAAAGCACAAAATGCCCCGTACCGCTGTTTTTATGCGATATGGGGCTTGTGTTTTATTCAGTTGTTACGGGTTTTTTTCAGAGTTGTATATCTCTATACCGTCCATGGTAATCAAGGCTATCTCGTCTATGTCGATATAGTCTCTGAACTGATAATAGTTCCAGAATCTTCCGCTTTTTCCGCCTCCGCTGATAGGCTTCAGATATATGTCATCATCGACATCGAAGCTTATTACGCTGCCATTTTTGAGCGTGATAACGGGTCGCATTTCTCCGATTTTCTTCATATATGCGTCTCCGGTTTCACTTCTGTAATCGTCATTATACGGTGAGTCGGCGGTCATAACGGAAAGCGTGCGGGGTGTAAGAACGTAGGTATCAAAATGTATGGTGTCGCCCCATTCACACTGCGCGTACTTGTCTATAACGCCCGTCTTGCATGGGATATCGGTGTTCCGCTTCATCGTGAACGTGTAGTCCTTCGACATTTCCTTGTCCTCATCGCTGCCCCACTTGCTGTAGAACGGAAGAGTCAGCTCGTCGCAGAACTCATAAGCATAGATACTGTAATCATGTACGACTATTCCTTCGGGCTCGTAATCGGTATACATTGTCCCTCCACCGCAGAACGCCTCATCGCAGGTCATCACATTTGGGTTGCAGACACAGCCGTGGTTCGTGTTGAGACGGTCGCTCGGGTTGTCGTGATATACCTCGTAGCAGATTCGCCCGTTCATTCCGTCAAATGTATAGCCTATGATATGCGCGCGAGTATTTGAATACTCGAACCATACGTCTGCGGGAGTGTATAGCGCTGCGTTTTCTATGCTTATTTCTGCCTGTGTACGCTCGGCACGGTTTTTGTTTTTTTCGTATATCTCTCCGTAGAAATACCAGCTGATTTCGCCTTCGCGGGAATCGTTCGTAACAAGCGCCGCGTCCTTAATCTGCGATATATCTATCGGCTCGTCAAACTCTCTCACAAGCCATATTATATCGGAGCCGTCGTCCGCTGTTATCACGCTTCTCGTATGCGTTGTGATAACGCTTCCGTCCTGCATGACCACATTTGCTCCGATTGCTCTGATATCGTCGAGAGAGCGCCTATAGAAGTTGTTCAGGCGAACGGTGATATGCGTGGGTGTGATATACGCATCGTCATAAACCACTGTTCTTGTTGCCTGCTCATAATCTCCTACCATTATCTTGCGTCTTTCCGTGGCCTTGATAACGCTCTCGGGGTCAAAGTGTACCGTTACAGCAAAAGCTGCATTTTCCGACGTATAGGACTTGTCGGTAAGGTCTGTAAGGTCTTTTCCGAACAGTATTCGTGCAATCTCGACGGGCTCATACAGTGCAACTGTCGCATGACAATTTTTTACCATGTTGTTTTCCTTGTCCTCAGTTCCTGCTGTCCCGTTGAATACGGCTCCGTTTATACCCATGGGTCTGATGTCCATACGGGTCGTTCCTATTATATCATAGTAGAACGTCACTACCTCGGAATCAAACTCATAGCCCGTGAAATGCACGGTAACATCGTCGAGCACTATAGACTTATCCATAGGAACAATGCCGTTCACTGCTTTACCG
>JAGAWN010000242.1 GCA_017941355.1 Ruminiclostridium sp.
ACAGCAGCGGGATATTTCCAACAACGAGGAACACCATTGTGATGAACTCTTTTCTCGGACCGGTAATCATGTATTCGAGGTCTGCGTTTACAACACGCATATCGGAGAACTTGTTGACAGTCGGGGTGAGAGTGGATTTCAGCGAGCGGTCATTCATACAGAGAATAAGCTCGTCTATCCATTCATGGAACACCTCATTGTCGATCTTCTTTTTCATTGTAAGCAAAGCCGCTTCAACATCGGGATTGGACAGCTTTATGCTCGACAGGAATTCCTCAAACACGGTCTTTACGGGAGCGTTCAGATAGTGGATATTTTCCTCTATCGAGGTTATGATGTCCTCGTTACGAAGATATGCCGTTGTGATTATCGACAGCGCCGTTTCAAGCTCCGCGGCAATATCTTTCTTGTAGTTGCTGGCTGTTGTCTTGATATACCAGAAAGGCACGAACATTAAGCCTATCGCCATTACCGGGGCAAGGAACACGTTACCGATCAGTATTGAAACGCACAGACCGATAGCCGACAGTGCCAGTGAGCAGACGCACAGCACCGAGAACATATTTGTGCGGTTGGTAAGACGAAGTATCTCCTGTGCCTCCATGATCTCACGGCGGAAGAAGTTCGGCTTTTTACGCTGTGTAGCTTCGTTGATCTGCGATTTAAGCGTATTCGGTTTTGCTGTCAGAAATCCGAACAGCCCGTCTGTGAATTCCAGCGGTGTTATGCCGAACAGCAGAAAGAACCCAACGACTAAGCCGATAAATGCAATTAAATAGACAGCATTCATTTGCTATTCTCCTTTCTCAGAAAGCGATTCAATTCCTCTACCGAAGCGCCGTTTTCAAGCATTCTGCGCTGTAAGGACGGTGACGGATCCTCGACCTTGATATGCTCGCCCTTGATGATGAACTTTCCGTCCTCAACGCGGTTCTCGCTGATCTTGTAGCGGTAGAGCGTATGGTATTCGCGCTCGCCGTCCGGCTTTATCTCACATTCCATGATCTCCATTATGCGGCGCTGCTTGTTTTCAAGCTGCTTTGCGTAAACTACGATCGGAAAGGCTTCTGTAACAAGGTTGAGAATGACTGTATCATCGACATTCGGGTACTTTCTCTTGCACAGCGTAACCATTCTGCGCCATGTGGCTTCGCAGGAATTCGAGTGTATTGTGGTGATAACGGTATGTCCCGTTCGAGCCGCTTCCTGAGCGGAATCTGCCTCACTTGATCTCATTTCTCCGACTACTATGTAATCGGGGTGAAAACGCAACGACATATCAAGCAAGTTATCCTGCGTTATCGACTTTTTCTCATCTTCGCTTTCTCTGGTGATAGTGTGAATGACCTTATTGATGATCTTTCCGTTCTCGTCACGCTCCACAAGGTCAAGCTCACGGGAACCCGCTTCAATAGTGAATATGCGCTTGTTGTGCGGTATCGTAGTGAGCAGCCAGCCTGTGAGCGTTGTTTTACCGGAAGATGTTGCCCCCGCGACAGTCGTGGATGCACCGTAGCGAACAGCGAACGAAAGAAAATCCATCATTTCCTCGGTCGCTGTGCCGTGCTTGATAAAGTCCTCTTTTGTAAGGTGCTGGGAATTGACGATTCGGATAGATGCCGCAACACCTACATCTTCATCGACAAGCGGAGTTTTCAGTACCGCAATACGGATATTTTTCGACAAGTGACCGAGTATCGCGGGAGAAGTGTTATCAAGCACCATTCCCGATACATGAAGCATACGGCGCACTATGTTTATCGCATGATCAGGGCTTTCAAATTTCTCGTCGATCTTGACAGTCTCGCCGGAGGAATACTGCACCTCGATATCGTCCCATGAGTTGATGTTGATTTCTTCAATGCCCGTGCCAAAGATGTATTTCGTGAGGAACGAAAACTCTGCCATTTCGGTGTAGAGCTTGTCAATAAGCTCCTGCTGCGTCATGTCCGCGACCGTCAGACGGTGGTCAAGGAGGTACTTTCCGATGTACCTCTTGACCTGTGCCTTGACTTCTTCGTTGCCCGTGCCTATGTTGTTTATGCCGTCAACGACCAGTGCCGAGTATTTGCTCGAAACGTAGGACTGGACTTCTTCGAGAACCTCCGAAAACTGCTTTGTATCGCTTGATCTGTAGAATAAGTTCTGTGTATTCGTATTTGCTGTTAATGCCATAGTCATCACCCTAACTCAAATATTTCGTTGGATATCTTCGCCACCGATTTGCGGAAGTCCTTGCTGTCCTTCGCGGAGAGCGCGCCGAACAGGTTTCCGGCAAGGAACTGCTGATGCACCTCCTCGGAGTGCGGTATCTTGAACGATACGCCGCCGACGACCTGCTCGATGTTCTCGTCAGCCTGAAATGCGTCTATATTGCTTGCCGCCTTGTACTGCTTGTTGACATTGAACTTATTGTCGAGCAGCACCGGCATCTGTGATGACAGGTAGCTTATGGATTTAAGGTCGCAGGAAACCAGACGCAGAACCGCGTCCGAGTCGATCAGTGCAACCGCAGAGAGTATATCGTTGGTTATGTTAGATGTGCAGTCGATAATGATGTAGTCAGCCATGCGACGCAGCTCCGCAAGAAGCTCCTTTGCCTGAGTTTCGGTGTACGGGGCATAAGTGAAAGCATTCTCACCCTTGAGCATTGCAAGCATTGTCAGATATTCATTGCGCTTGTGCAGTATCGCATTCTGCTTGATTATACTGCCGGTGACCTCCGCTGACGCGAGTATCGTTCCGAGCGACACCTCGGCTTCAAGGTCAGATGCAGGGCAGATATACGGGAGCGGCGGCGCGGACATATCCGCAAGCACGAGAATAACATTCTTTTTCTGCGCCGCGATATATCTCGCAATTTTGACCGACATAATCGTCTTGCCGGAGGACGGGCTGCCCCATACCGCAAGTATCTGATTGTCCTTGCGGTCGGGCGGCAGTTCAAAACAGTCGCTTTCGGCGATGTCGAACTCCATGTCGAGTTCCTCGTCCTCATCGCCATGTTTCATAAGCTTATTCAGAAATGATGCCATCGTCCGTCACCTCCGTGGTTTCATCTATGATAACAGCTTCCTCGTTAGCCTCGCTTTCGTCCTCGGATACAATGTCCGGTATATCAAGCTCTGCCGTTGTTTCGGCTTCCTCTGTTTCATCGGGAACATCGGGTTCACTGCCGAACAGCTCGGCTGTTGTTTCCGGTTTCACCTCCGATTCTGTTTCCACCGGCTTCTCGGTGACTGTTATCTCAGCCTTATCCTGCAGTATCTTCTCCTGCGCTTCAAGGAACTTATCAGCATTCTCCTGCGTTCCGCGGTAAACAAGGGAAATGTGAATCTCGCCCTCGGCTTCAAGCTCCGCGAGAACTATCGCCTGTGACGGGGAAACGAGAAGTGTTACAGTCTCGGGCAGGTCGGTTTCTTCCTCGCCGTCGGCACGGTATTCGGTTACCTTTTCGTCATTTCCGCGTTTATCCGTAGCCGCGACCACCTGAACATACTGGAGTTCGTCCGGTACGACAGTCTCGCCCTTTTCCTGATAATCCACCGCGATTATGG
>JAGAWN010000243.1 GCA_017941355.1 Ruminiclostridium sp.
AGGGCAGGGGGTTCGAATCCCCTCTATCGTTTTTTCGGTCAAAAAATATCTATGGAACCGGGATTTTTGAATCCACATAAAATTGCTCACAAATGGCTTTGTAGAGCCTTTTGTGAGCATAATATCTAAACCGTTCGGCTTAGATGGAGCGGACAACGGGAATCGAACCCGCCTCGTCGGCTTGGGAAGCCGAAGTTCTACCGATAAACTATGTCCGCAGCTACAATAGATATTATAACTCAAAAAAGCGAAGATGTCAACCGTTATTTTGTATTTTTTTGAAAAATTTGTTGACAATTTGCGGTTATAGATATATAATTAATAGTGTATTGTGCATTCAGAAAGACGGTGTATCTATGATAAATGATATAATTACTGACTATAAACGGGAAACAAGAAGGAACCGGAAGATCGTTGCCGCAGAGTGCGTTGTGTGCATCGGGATAAACTTTTTGTTTTTCAGCATAGTGCAGCTGCTGGGACTGCCGCTGTACCTTGATAACATCGGTATTCTGCTGGCTTCCGCGCTTGGAGGATATCTGCCCGGGATTTTTGTGGGATTTCTCACCAATATCATCAATTGCTTTTCGGATCCGTCGTCCATTTATTACGGGATACTGAGCGTGCTGAATGCAGTGATCGGCGCATACTTTGCAAAAAAAGGCTGGATATCGTTCAAAAAGCCGCTTCAGCTGTTGCTGCTCATTCTTGCACTTTCCGCAGTTGGCGGAGGTCTTGGAACACTGCTGCCGTGGTTTCTTGACGGTATATATTTCGACAGCGAATCTATCGCTATGTCATTGGTAGATGCGGGAATAACGGATACCACTCTCGCGCAGTTTCTCGGCAACATCATCATGGATCTGCTGGATAAGACTATAACGGTTATCATCGTTACTACCGTCTATACTCTGATCCCTCAGCGGCTGAAAGATATTCTGCAGTTCAGCGGCTGGGTTCAGAAGCCGGTTTCCGAAAGCGATAAAGAGTCCCTGAGACACATTGGCTGCCGCAAAGTATCGGTTCAGACCAAGATCATGCTCATACTTATCGCCGCAATGATACTTATGGGTACAGTCGCTACGAGCATCAGCTTTATCCTGTTCAGCAATGCCGCTGTGGATCAGCACATCAAGCTGGTTGAGGGAGTCGCAAATGTGGCTTCAAGCACCATAGACGGTGACAGCATAGACCGCTGGCTCGTCGAGGGCGAGAATTCCGCAGGCTACAAAGAGACTGAAAGGATCCTTAAAAACCTGAAAAACAGCGACGACGAGATATCTTATGTTTACGTTTATCAGATACGCGAGGACGGCTGCCACGTCGTTTTTGATGTTGACACAGAAGAAGTCGAGGGTTCGCCGGTAGGCTCCGTCATTGATTTTGACGAATCCTTTGAACCGCTGATACCGACGCTTCTTGCCGGCGGAGAGATAGATCCTATCATCTCAGACGATACATTCGGCTATCTGCTTACCGTTTACAAGCCGATCTACGACAGCAGCGGAGTTGTCAAGGCTTATGCAGCTGCGGATGTTTCTATGATGAACATTGACACTTACCGCCGCAACTTCTTCACAGGTATGAGTTCGCTGTTCTTTGCGTTCTTCATTGTTATCTTCGCGGTGGTGCTATGGGTAGTGGAATACCATATTGTTCTGCCGGTCAACTCAATGGCAAAGAGTGCTGACAGCTTTGCGTTCAACAACGACACGACTCTTGACGAATGTGTTGACAACATGAGAAGTCTTGACATATACACGGGCGATGAGATCGAGAACCTGTACAAAGCTATTGTCAAAATGGCGGGAGACAGTGTTGAGAATCTCGAAGATATCCGCCGCAAGAACGAGACTATACGGCAGATGCAGACTGCGCTTATCCTTGTACTCGCTGACATGGTCGAGAGCCGCGACAAGAACACGGGTGACCATGTACGCAAGACAGCGGCTTATGCCAAGCTCATCATGAAGAAGATGAAAGAAAAGGGCTACTATGCGGATCAGCTTACGGAAAAATTCATTGAAAACGTTGGGACATCAGCGCCTTTACACGACGTAGGAAAGATCAAGGTTTCTGACACGATACTGAACAAACCGGGGCGGCTTACTGACGAGGAATTTCTTATTATGCAGAGTCATGCGGCTATCGGCGGCGACATTATAGACCAGGTTATCGCGCTTGTACCCGAGCCTGACTTCCTTTATGAAGCGAAGAATCTTGCGACATACCACCACGAGAAATGGAACGGAAAGGGGTATCCCAAGGGACTTTCGGGTGAAGAAATACCGTTATCTGCGCGAATAATGGCGGTTGCGGACGTATTTGACGCTCTGGTATCACGCAGGAGTTACAAGGAACCATTCTCATTTGAGCAAGCGTGTGACATAATTCGGGAGAGTGCGGGATCGCACTTTGATCCTTTGGTTGCGGACGCGTTTTTATCATCCGAGGAAGAAGCGCGGGCAATAGCGGAATCCTTTGGAGATAACACAGCGACGGGCTATGTAAAGGACACGCACGTTGACGACAGCGGAAAGCAGAGATAAACAGAAAGCCTCGCTAAATGCGGGGCTTTTTCTTTATACCCTTTTCCGGGCATTGCGAAGATCATCGGCTTTGATATGCACAGCAAACTCTGCCGGCTGTGCAAGGCAATCGGGTTATTGCCGAGGTTACAAACAACACAGTTTGTTCGATTTCGCCCCGCGGGTGTGTTTAGTTCTTTTTTGGCAGTCCCTGCCGGCGGTTGCGACTTACTTTCTGCCCGAAGCGGCAGAAAGTAAGCAAAGAACGCGTATCGCGCTCGTCGAAGCAGCTTGCGGGTATCGCGGTATGCTTTTTATGACGCAGTTAATCCCGCTGTTCTCTGCGATTAGCAGAATCTTGTGCAGGCAAGCTCTTCTCCATTCGCGCGACGGCAGGTGTGCAAATTAGTAACCGCAGGTGTGTCGGCGCGCACCCTGCCATTGGAGCATACTGCCCCTCGAACAGCACCGATTGGCAGGCACACAGAGTACCGATTACCCTACAGAGCGGTGCCGCGCCTCCGGCGGGTTTTGTTGAATGGGCAGTACGATTACAGTGAGGATTGAGGGACGGAAACTGTTCCCGCTTCCGTTAGTTTTGAGTGTGGATTGAGGGGCAGGATTTGTTCCCGCTTCCGTTAGTTTTGAGTGCGGATTGAGAGGCAGGATTTGTTCCCGCTTCCGAAAGTGCTTTTGAGTTTGATGAATCTTGACATATACCCGGAAAAATGGTATATTATAGATAATGATAGTTATGCGAAAGGGGCAGCTTATGAAATACATAATGTCGATAGATCAGGGAACAACTTCTTCACGCGCAGTAGTTTTTGACGATAAGGCAAACGTCGTTGCAGTCGCTCAGCGCGAATTTACCCAGTATTACCCACAGCCCGGCTGGGTAGAGCATGACCCCGATGAAATATTCTCCACACAGCTTGAAGTCTGCAAGGAAGCTCTCCACAGCGCCGGTGTCGATATCGCAGACCTAGCAGCCGTCGGTATCACCAATCAGCGCGAAACCACCGTTGTATGGGACAGCTCTACCGGCAGACCCGTCTATAACGCTGTCGTGTGGCAGTGCCGCCGTACCTCTGAACTCTGCGATTCGCTCACAGCACAGGGTCACAGCGATATGATACGCCAAAAGACCGGTCTGCTCATTGACCCGTATTTCAGCGCCGGCAAACTCAAATGGATCCTCGATAATGTAAGCGGAGCAAGAGAAAAAGCGGAACGCGGCGAACTCCTGTTCGGCACCGTGGACTGCTGGCTCATGTGGAAGCTGTCCGGCGGCAAGGCTCATGTCACCGATTACTCGAACGCCTGCCGCACCATGCTTTACAACATTCATACGCTCAGCTGGGACAAGGAACTGCTGGAGCTTTTCGGCGTACCGGAATGTATGCTCCCCGAAGTCGTCAACTCCTCCGGAACTATCTGTGAGACTGCCCCGGAGATCTTCGGACGCAGTATTCCCGTCACCGGCTGCGCGGGCGATCAGCAGAGCGCACTTTTCGGTCAGCGCTGCTTCTGCAGGGGCGATGTGAAAAACACCTACGGTACCGGCGCGTTCCTGCTGATGAATACCGGGGAATCCCCCGCAGCGTCCTCCGACGGACTGCTCACGACTGTCGCTTGGGGAATAGGCGGGAAGATAACCTACGCGCTGGAGGGATCGGTATTTATAGCGGGTGCAGTCGTGAAATGGCTGCGTGACGAGATGGAAATGATCGAGAATGCCGCAGATACCGAATGGCTCGCAAAAAGCGTTCCCGACAACGGCGGCGTATATCTCGTTCCCGCTTTCGTGGGACTCGGCGCTCCCTACTGGGACAGCGCCGCGAGAGGTACGATCGTGGGACTCACCCGCGGGACAGGAAGAAAATATATAGTGCGTGCCGCCCTCGAAGCTATAGCTTACCAGACCTGCGATGTGCTGAACGCTATGGAGCGTGAAACAGGCAGGCTCGGCACCGTCCGCGCCGACGGCGGAGCAAGTGCAAACAACTTCCTTATGCAGTTTCAGGCGGATATCGCCGCCCGTACCGTTGTCCGCCCTCGCAATGTGGAAACTACCGCTCTCGGTGCCTGCTTTCTCGCAGGGCTGGGCTGCGGTCTGTTCGCGGATACAGACGAGATAAGCGCCCTGTGCAGCGAACCGGAAACGTTCTCCCCCGCTATGGACGGCGAAGAACGCGCACGGCTGCTCGACGGCTGGCATAACGCGGTAAGGAGAACCCTCACTCAGCAATGATAAAACTACTTGCAGGTATTTTCATAAAAAACAGCACAAACTACGATGATCCCGGTGTCCGCACGGCATACGGTATCCTCACCGGAGTTGTCGGGATAGTGCTGAATTTTCTGCTGTTTGCGGGAAAGCTGGCGGCGGGACTTATCTCTTCCTCGGTTTCTGTTGCAGCCGACGCTTTCAACAACCTTTCCGATGCCGGCAGTTCCGTTATTTCTATCGCAGGCTACAGGATAGCCGCTATGCCCGCAGACAAGGAACACCCGTTCGGTCACGGACGCGCGGAATACATTGCGGGACTGATAGTTTCCGGTACTATCGTGTTCATGGCTTTCGAGATAGGCAGGGAGTCGCTGTCGAAGATATTCCAGCCCGACGAACTGTCGGCTGACCCTCTGACTCTGTGTATTCTCGCCGTTTCCATACTGGTGAAGCTGTATATCTTCGCCTACAACCACACTGTCGGGAAGAAAATAAACTCTGCTCCCATGAAAGCAGTCGCGGTTGACAGCATTTCCGACTGCGCCGCAACGCTTACAGCAGCAGCCGCTCTGATCGTGTACGCCCTGTGGAACGTGAACATCGACGGGTATGTGGGACTGCTCATTGCTCTTGTGATACTGAAAGCCGGTATCGAAGCTGCGCGTGAAAGCCTTACTCCCCTGCTCGGTCAGAAAGCCGAGGACAGCTACATTGCCGGTATCCGCGAGACTGTCGAAAACCACGACGGTATTCTCGGCATACACGACCTTTACGTTCACAACTACGGCGTAGGCAGGAACGTAGTCTCGCTGCACGCGGAGATACCTGCATTTCTAAGCTTCAAGGAAGCCCACGAGATCGCAGATTCACTTGAACGTGAGATCGGCACGCGGTTCGGCGCGATAGTTACCGTCCACATGGATCCCGCAGACGAGGACGATGAGTTCTCAGCGGGCTGCCGCAGCCTTATTTCCTCGGTAATGTCGGAGATAAGCCCCGAAGCCGCGATCCACGATTTCAGAATGTATGAACGCGGCGGCAGACAGACAGTTGAATTTGACGCGGAAGTGCCTTTCGGACTGCCCATGTCCGACGAGGAGATAAAAAACAGACTTACCGCGGCGCTCCGTGAATACGATGACCGGCTCGAAGCGGTGATCTGCATTGATAAAAAGATATACTGATACGGATTTGCGCCGAAAAAGAGGAGGCATCTCCGGTAAGTGTGGGTCGAAAAATCGCAGAATACAGCGTTTATGCCGCGAAAGCGTCTTGACATGAGTTTCAAATGTGATAGGCTGGTAGCCCGGCAGCAGCCCTTTAGGGGTGCCTGCCGGTGCTGCCCGACTATCACACTTGAATCGAGGCTTGTGTCAAGACGACCGTGGAATAAATGCGGTCATACTCGTACATACACCATTTTCATACCCACACCTACCGGATAAGAGCCAAAAAGAGATAAAGAACAAAGGAACGGAAAAAAGTGAAGTTTACTCATTTCAGAAAAGGACTGATACACGGGATACCGATATTTCTCGGGTATCTGTCGGTATCTTTCGGATTCGGGATTATGGCTGTAAAATCGGGTCTTACCGTGTTTGAAGCTTTCGCAGTCTCGCTTTTCAACCTCACCTCCGCCGGACAGACCGCGGGCGTGGGTATCATTGCAGCAGGCGGTTCCATAGCGGAGATGATCTTAGCGCAGCTCACCATTAATCTGCGCTACTCGCTGATGTCCCTCTCCCTGTCGCAGAAGCTTGATAAAAGCTTCACTCTGCCCCGCCGCCTGATAGCATCCTACGGCATTACCGATGAGATATTCGCAGTTGCGTCCGCTCAGCCCGGAACCGTTACCCCGTGGTATATGTACGGCATCATTCTTATCTCGACTGTCGGCTGGTGTCTCGGGACTGTACTCGGCGCCGCTGCGGGAAGCCTGCTCCCTGCCGCTGTCTCGGACGCTCTGGGAATCATGCTGTACGGTATGTTCATTGCGATCATCATTCCCCCCGCCCGCAAGCAGCGCAGCGTTATGGCTGTTGTACTGCTGTCCGCGGCGATAAGCACGCTGATTTACTTCCTGCTTCCGTTCATTTCGTCGGGATTCTCCGTGATAATCTGCGCGGTCGCCGCCGCTGTAACAGGTGCGGTATTCTTCCCTGTTGACGACGCACCGGAGACGGAAAGGGAGGACGCGGTATGAGCATTGCTGTTTACATCGCGGTCATGGCTGTCGTTACCTACCTTATCCGCATGATACCTTTCACGGTTTTCCGTAAGAAGATAAAGTCACGCTTTCTGAAAAGCTTTCTTTACTACATTCCTTACGCGGTTCTGAGCGCAATGACATTCCCGGCGATCTTCTTTGCCACAGGCAGCGCTGCGGCGGCAGCAGCCGGAGCAGTCGTCGCAATAGTCCTCGCGTACTTCGGACTTCCGCTGATAGCGGTAGCGGCTGCGGCTTCTCTGGCGGCTTATGTTATGGGACTGTTTATATAGACATCAAGGCGCTTACGAACTGTCTTTGCAGGCGACACGCGCTGCACCTGTTTTTGTAAGTTATCAATACGGCAGTTAAATGGTTTGATTATTGTTCTTTCCACCGCTGACGGCGAGAAAGGACGTAATATATCAGCTGATTATCAGATTCCAAAAGTAATAAATCGGAAAGCATGAAAATAAAAAACAGCAGACCCGTTCACTGACGGATCTGCTGTTTTTTGTATTATCAGACGTATTGACGGATCTACGCAGGGCGGAAACTCTGCCCTCTGCGTGAAATTGTTCAGATCTGAGCAATATCCTCTTCGGTAAGGAGACGGCAGCCTGCTTCTTTGAGGGCAACTTCTGCCGCTTCGTTGTTATCGACGCGCAGGATAAGGCAAGCTTCACCTTTCTGAGTATTGAGGAATGCGGCATACATATACTCTACGCTGATATTGTCGTTGTAGAGGGTTTTCATAATGGAAGCCATGCTGCCTGGCTTATCATCTGCGATAACTGCTATAACGTTTGCGGCGGAAGCTATGAAGCTCTTTTCTTTCAGCACTTCCACAGCCTTGTCGGTATCATTGACGATGATGCGCATGATGCCGAAATCCTTGGTATCGGCAATAGACACGGCACGGATATTGATTCCGCTTTCAGCGAGAGCCTCGGTGACTGCGCAGAGTCTGCCGGGTCTGTTTTCAACAAATACGGATAACTGTTTTACTGTCATATCAAATTCCTCCCTTTAAACAAGCTTGCGCTTGTCGATTACACGGACTGCCTTACCCTCGGAACGCGGAATGGTCTTGGGTTCAACGAGAGTGATCTTTGCCTTGATACCGAGGATCTGCTGGATATCGGCGCTGAGTTTTTTCTCCAGTGTAGAGATATCCTTGATCGTATCGCTGAACATATCGTCGGAGAGTTCTATCTTGATCTCGAATGTGTCGGTGGTTCCGATACGGTCAACTATGATCTGGTAGTTCGGGGTAGCCTTGAAGTCCTTGATAAGGACTGTCTCTATCTGTGACGGGAACACGTTCACGCCCTTGATTATCAGCATATCGTCGCTTCTGCCCATAGGCTTTGTCATCTTGACGAGAGTTCTGCCGCAGGAGCATTTTTTTCTTGACAGCACGCATATATCGCGTGTTCTGTAACGCAGCAGCGGGAACGCTTCCTTGGTGATGCTGGTGAAAACGAGTTCGCCCTTTGAGCCTTCGGGGAGGACCTCGCCGGTATCGGGATCTATGATCTCGGCAATGAAGTTATCCTCGTTTATGTGCATTCCGGACTGTTCTTCGCACTCGAAAGCTACGCCGGGGCCGCTTGTCTCGGTGAGTCCGTAGATATCGTAGGCTTTGATACCGAGGGATTTTTCGATCTCACTGCGCATTTCCTCCGTCCACGGCTCGGCGCCGAAGATGCCGGCTTTGAGTTTTATATCATCTGGGGTAAGTCCCATTTCATGCAGGGTTTCACCGATATACGCGGCGTATGAAGGGGTGCAGCAGAGTATCGTGGAACCGAGATCCTGCATGAACTGTATCTGACGCTCAGTGTTGCCGGACGACATTGGGAGCGTAAGGCAGCCTACCTTGTGTGAACCGCCGTGGAGTCCCGCACCGCCCGTGAAAAGCCCGTAGCCGTATGCTACCTGCACAACGTCTTCCTTGGTACCGCCTGCGGCTGTGATAGCACGCGCAACGCAGTCCTCCCACATATCCACATCATTCTGTGTATAGAAAGCGACTACGCGCTTGCCGGTAGTGCCGCTTGTGGACTGAATGCGAACACATTCGGACAGCGGCTCCGCGAGAAGTCCGTAGGGGTATGAATCACGGAGATCGGCCTTGCTTAAAAACGGCAGCTTATAAAGATCCTCGACACCGTGGATATCGTCGGGGGTCACGCCTTTCTCCTCCATTTTCTTACGATAGTAGGGAACATTGTCCCAGACGTGTTTTACCTGTTTCACGAGACGCTCGCTCTGGAGCTTCTTCATATCAGAGAGTTCCATAGTCTCGATCTGCTCGTTCCAATATTTTCCAGCCATTGGAAATAATCCTCCTTAAAATGCCCGCCGTACTGAAGCGTAAGTATGATATCCGGACAGTTACAGATTCCGGCTTTACATATTATACCACATTTCAGCATTTTAGTCAAGAATTTTGTGTGATATCACAATAAAATTTAGAGGTTCCCGGGACAGCGGCAGCTGATACTGCACCGGCTATACGGTTTTTGCAAAAAATTGTTGCAATTTGCAGCTTAATATGATAAAATTAAAATGAGGTGAGTCTGATGAACATATTTTCTGTGATATTTATGAATTTCTTCGGATTTGACATTCTTATCTTCCTCGCGGCTGTGTTCAACGGGTTTGTCTATTACATGGTGAAAGTCTCATCGGACAAGCTCCGTGGGAAAATGAGCCACACGATATATGTTCCGCATTTCCGCGTGACCCGCGGTGAAGCAGACAGACAGGTGGCGGAGCTGCGCGAGGAAGATGTGCTGGAACTGCGCAATACCTCTGACCGGTTCTACTCGCTGTTCGTGAATATCACCGGCATTTTCCCGCTTCTCGGTATTCTCGGCACCGTTGTATCGCTGCTGGGGCTGGTGTCGGATATGGAGAACGTCACCGGGAATTTCTACGGCGCACTCACATCAACATTCTGGGGGCTTATCTTCGCTATCATCTTCAAGTTCCTTGACGGTATGATCTCCCCTGTTATCGAAAGCAACGAGAAGAGTGTCCGTATGTATCTCGAAACCAGCAGCGCCGCAGAGAATGCAGCAAATGCCGCTGTGAAGGATAGCGGAGCCGCAGCTGCCGAAATCATCACCGACGTTACTGTCATAGACGATACGGAGGACGGCAGGCATGAGGAATAAGGGCATTGCTATCGAACTTACCGCGCTGCTCGATGTTATCCTCATAATGCTGTTCTGGGTCATGCTCAATATGGAAAACGAGACTGACCGCGTGAAAACCGAGGCAGCCGAGGAGATAGCACAGCGTCAGGAAGCCTTTGACCGCAGCACCGAGGAACTGCAAACCGAACTTGACTACGTTACCGCGCAGTACAACCGCTTTCTCGATGAAAATGCCGACGATCTCGCGGTAGCAAACCAGAAGGCACTGGACGAGTTCGGAGAGGGCAGAATGTTTACTCTCAATTTAAGTTATGACGCGGTGGGAAAGCTTTTCATTCTCGATGAAAGCGGCGAACTCGCGCACACGCTCATAAGCTCCGAGGAGGACATCGCCGGCAGCATCACAAAAGTGCTGGAGCAGTCCGGGCTTGACAAGGACGACGTTATTCTCTGCGCATTCGTTTATGACGGCGACAGAGCGCTGTACCGCGATGTCAGCATGATAACATCTGCTGCCGACACGGTGGGAAAAGAATACAGCAAATTCTACTGTACATACATCAACATTTCACGCTGAAAAGGAGACTGACAACATGGCAAAAGACATTGAAAAACTCGAAAAGCAGAATCAGAAACTCAAAAAGAAAAACAAAACCGGCGGAAAGGTCATTATCGTGCTGCTGCTCATAATCGCGGTACTGGCGGCGGTACTGTTCTTCCTTGACCCGTTCGGATGGGGGATAGGTCCCAACGCGGGAAAGAACGGCGGCGGAAGCTCCGCAGACAGCACCCCGGCAGCCGCAGCGAATTCGAGCGATACTGCCGAAGTTACGGAAGCCGAACCGACCGTGACCGAGTACAGAGTCACCGTTTCCGGCGCAACTTATCTTCTTGAGGACAACACCGAATCCACAGTTGAGGAAATAGTCGCACAGTTTGCTTCACTCGACAGCAAAACGCTGGTGCGCATAATCGACGACAGCGCCACGCAGAACGCTATGGAAACGCTGAAAGCCGCGCTTGAAGCAGAAAATATCGAATATGTAATAGAATAATAAACATTAATGGACCTCTCCCCGTCACACCGGCGGGGAAACTCTGTTCACGGAGATATTTATGAAAACCAAAACCATTTACCTTATGCGTCACGGCGAGACGGACATGAACCGGAGCGAGTGCTTACAGGGACAGATAGACTGCGAACTCAACGAAACAGGCATAGCGGAAGCAAAACGCGCAGCGGAGATACTTGCCGCCGCAGGAATACATTTCACTCGGGTCTATACTTCCCCGCTGAAACGCGCTGTACGCACGGCACAGGAAGCTGCCGGCAGTGCGGAAGTGACCGTCGAACCGCTGATAACCGAAATGCACTTCGGAAGCTATGAAGGTACCCGCTACACCGATATAGATCCCGCAATGTGGGCGTTCATCAAAGACCCCGAAAATAACCCTCCCCCGCCCGGCGTTGAGAGCATTGCAAGCCTCACCGACAGGACGGGACGTTTTCTGCGCCGTGTGATATCAGACGATACCGAGGGCAGCATTCTCGCCGTAAGCCACGGTATCGCTCTGCGCAGTATGCTGTGGAACCTGTACCCGGAGAATGAACGCTCCCGCGTCTGGAGTATGCCTATCGAGAACTGCATAATCTATGCCGTAAGCGTCACGGACGGCAAAGTAACAGACGTAAGACGCGCCGGTGAGCTTTCGCAGAAGAATGACACCGATACCAGCGGTGCATTCTGAAAGGTGCGCTCCCCTGCTCCGCACCGTAAGCGTACTGCCCGCAAAAAGCAAAGCCTGTTCCCGACGATACAGCAGGGAACAGGCTTTTTGGCATTTGCCGCAGAAACACGTTTCCCCGCCATACCTGAGTACAGCGGGGACTGTGTGATCTTTTGTTCTTCACTTGTGTTTTTATCTCTCTTTTCGTGCATAATTATAACTCATTTCCGCCCTAAAATCTATCACAAATTTTAGATTTTTAACATTATTATTGACTTTTTTCAAAAAATATGGTAAAATATAACCATTGAAACAGGCGGTGGTTTTGTGAAAAATGACATGGATCAGCGAGTTGCGCTTTTGCAGCTCATAAACAGTGAGAACAGCTTCCGTCATCACGGATACAGCAAGGAAATGCTGCAATACGAGTACATCAGGAACGGCGATATGCGCGCGATCGAGGAAGCGGAAAGAATGATACACTCCGACGATATGGGACATCTTTCCGACGACCCGGTGAAAAACCTGCTGTACCTGTGCATCTGCAACATCACGCTGGTGACGCGATTCGCTATCGAGGGCGGTATGGAGCCGGAAAAGGCTTACAATGCCAGCGACCTGTACATTCAGCGGTACGACAAGGCTCATTCAAAAGAAGAGATCTATACCCTGCACCGCGAAATGATACGGTATTTCGCAGAATCGGTGGCTTCCGCCAAAAAGCGGGAGATCATGTCGAAGCCCGTGTCCGACTGCATAAAGTATATTTCCGGACACCTGCATGAACGCATTACCTGCACGGAGCTTGCCGGAACGGTGGGTCTGAACAGTTCCTACCTTTCCGTGCTGTTCAAGCGCGAGGTGGGAATGAACATCACCGAGTATGTGATGATGAGGCGGGTGGAGGCGGCGGAAAGCCTGCTGAAACAGACGGACTACTCGCTCAACGAGATCTCGGACTTCCTTAGCTTCTCGAACTACAGTCATTTTGCACGGACATTCCGCAAATTCAGGGGAGAAAGCCCGCGTGAATACCGGAAACGCTGTTACGGACACGCGAGGCTGAAATGAAAGGAGAGTATCATGCCAGAATTCAAGGACTTCACATTCCCGTCCAGTACGGGAAAAAACACTATTCACGCACATGAGTGCATACCGGACGGCAACCCCCGCGGTATCGTTCAGATCGCTCACGGGATCTCAGAGTATATCGAACGCTACGACGGGTTCATGCGTTTTCTCGCGGAAAACGGTTTTGTCGCTGTGGGAAACGATCATCTCGGTCACGGAGGATCCGCGCCCACGCCGGAGGAAGAGGGCTTCTTCGATGACAATGACGGCTGGGAGCGCGTTGTCGAGGACATGAACAAGCTGCATGACATCGTGAGCGAAGAATACCCGGGACTCCCGTATATCTTCTTCGGTCACAGCATGGGAAGCTTCCTGACCCGCACATATATGATAAAATACCCGGATACCCCGGATTACGTCATTCTCTGCGGCACCGGACATCAGGTCACACCCGTTGTGAAAGCCGGTCTTGCAGCCGCAAATATGGCAGTTATCCGCTACGGTGTACACAAAAAGGGCGTTAAGCTGAACGCGATGATGTTCGGCTCCTACAATGACCGATATGAGAATGTACGCACGCCTTTCGACTGGGTGAACAGTGACCCCGATGAGGTTGACAAGTATATCGAGGACGAGAAGTGCGGCGGTGTCCCAACTGTGGGACTTCTGCGGGATATGATGCGCGGGCTTGGATTTATAACAAATCCCGCAAACATCGCCGCTATGAACAAGGAAACGCCCGTGCTGTTCATTTCCGGCTGGGCTGACCCGGTAGGCGAGTTCGGAAAGGGCGTAAAGCGCGCATTCAACGCGTTCTGCTCTGCGGGAATGAAATACGTCCGCGTGAAGCTCTATCCCGGCGCACGGCATGAGCTGCTCAACGAACCTATCAAAGAGGACGTTATGAACGATATCCTCGACTGGCTCGAAAAGTGGCTTGCACGCAGGGACGAAGAGGTCTGACAATAAAATCGGCGGAGCCGCCTTACGGTGACTCCGCTTATTTTTATCTGAATTCAAAAAATTCCTCAAGACGGGTAAGGAGCGCTTTTCTGTCAAAGGTTTTGAGCAGATAGCCCTCGGGATTGAGCTTCAGTATCTCCATTACGTCATCGCGGGCGCTGTTCCCGGTGAGGAAGAAAACGGGGATAGTCTTGGTCTGCGAGTCGTTCTGGAGCATTGCGAACATCTGCGCTCCGGAGCATACCGGCATTTTGTAATCCAGCAGTATCAGGTCAACGTCGTTCTTGGCAAGCCACATGATCGCCTGCAAAGCGGAACTTGCGACTCCCACATCGTAGCCGTCCTTGAGCCAGTTGCGGATAATTCGCAGATAGGAAGCATCGTCGTCAACAAGAAGTATTCGTCTTTTGCGCACCGCTACCATATCGGCGGTCATTCTGCGCTTGACGGGAGCATTTTCGCCATCTGCGGATTCGGTATCTTCGGCTTCTTTTTTCTTTCCGCCGACATCTTCAATATTGCGCTCGCCATCGTTCATATACTCAAAAATAGTCTGAACAAAAGCTTCCATATTCATAGGACGATCGAAGAACTGCAGAATAAAATCCTCGGAGATATAGCGCATAGCTATCTCATAATCCTTGCGTTTCGCAATTATTATCAGCATTTTGTTGGACTCGTAGAGCTTGTCGTTGAGATATGAAAGCATATTCTGCAGCGACGCGGTCATTGCTGCCATACGCTCGTCGAGATACAGAACGATAAGTCCTGCGCGGTCAATGTTGCTGCCGATCTCGGTAGTGCGCGCAACTACCTGATACGCGCTTATCTCAACGGCAATGAGCTTCTGCTCCATGGACTTTATCGCAAAGCTTTCGGAGGTGCTGATTATCATTACGTTCTTTAACATTTTGATAATTCCTTTCTTTCATATATTTACGGGCAAAGCCCGATAACATCGTTACTCACCGTACACCCTGACGGCGTACTTATGGGCGGCGGTTTTCATACCGTTCCAGTCGAGATTCATAAAAGCATCATTTATCTCGTCATACAGTTCCTTATCCTCGGGCGGGAGCCGGTATTCCGCGAGTGAATCCAGAACCATTTCCACGGAATCGTAATCCATTTGTCCCGCGAACTCTTCCAGCGACATGAACGCGTCCTCGATGAAATCGGGTTCGGCAAGGGGCTTGCCGGAGTCGTCATCAGCGGCTTCATCACCGGAAAGCGGAGAAAGCTTCTGTTCATATTCCCGGTACATGGTGAGCAGATTCCCGGTATTATCGTGAATAAAACCGAGATCCTTTGCGTCACCGGCGGCTTCAAGCTGTCTGGCAAGCTCGGAAAGTTCCGCAAGACCGATGATACGCGCGGAACTTTTGAGCGCATGGACTTTGATCGTGTAATCCGTCCAGTTTCCGGAATCGTAATATCCCTGTATCTCGTCCGACATTTTACCGACAGACTTAAAGAATATCTCGAGAGCGGACATAAACCCTTCCTCGCTGCCGCAGTTCTTCACGCCGTCCGCGACATTCATTTCCGGGATATCCGACAGCCATCGCGGGATCACAGAATCCTGTTCTCCGCCGTCCACCGTCAGTTCACCGTTTCCTATCTCCGCGCGTTTTTCCTCGGGCAGATACAGCAGCAGCGCGGCGTGCAGCATTTCAAAACCCACGGGCTTTTCGAGATAATTGACAAATCCCTGCATGATGAAAAAATCCTCGCCGAGAACAGGGTCAGCGGTTCCGAGCGCGACAGCGGGAGTTTCGGCATTAAGTGTTGACTCGTTCGATCGTATTTCTTTCAGAGCGTGAACGCCGTCGGCATCGGGCATGAAGTAATCTATGAAGAACATATCGAACGGCTCCTCGCAGGCGCGCAGCACCGCTTCTTCGCTGCTTTCCGCAGTATCGGACTGCACTCCCAGCCGTTCCAGCAATCCCGCAAGATACATTCTCTCAACCTTGCTGTCATCAACAACAAGCACATTTACACTCACCTTAACACCTCCTTATCACAGGCAGCATACTGCTGCACCTTTTCCGTGAGTTACCTTTCATAATCACATCAATCTCAAACAGGTATCTACACTGTTCACTTCAACCGCACCCATAAACTAACGAAAGCGGGAACGGTACTTGTCCGTCATTCCGCGCTGTAATCGTATCGCCCCCTGTGCAATATCCGCCGGAGGCGCGGCACCGCTTTTTAGGGTAATCGGTACTCTGTGTGCCTGCCAATCTGCACGTTTCGAGGGGCAGTATGCTCCAACGGCAGGGTGCGCGCCGACACACCTGCGGTAATGAATCTGCACACCTACCGTCGCGCGAATGGAGAAGAGCTTGCCTGCGCCAAAAACTGCTAATCGCAGAGAAATAACTCGATTAATCAGCAGCGTTAAAAGCAATCTGCGCTGTTGCAAGCTGCTTCGACGAGCGCGATACGCGTTCTTTGCTTACTTTCTGCCGCTTCGGGCAGAAAGTAAGTCGCAACCGCCGGCAGAGACTGCCAATAAACGAACAAGACCACCCCGCGGGGCGAAATCGAACAAAACTGCGTTATTTGTTACCGCACCGGAACCACAAAGCCCAGCGCAGCGGCGCTTACAGGCGAATCTGTCAGTCTGTTCAGCAGACAGAGTTTCCTCACCCGTGCAGATTGTAGTTCACATCTTCATCTATTATCCTCACCATAGCATCAGCTATCACCGGATCAAACTGCGTCCCCTTGCACCTTATGATCTCTTCTCTTACCTCAGACTGAGGTTTCAGCGCCTGATACGCCCTGCGTGATGTCATGGCATCATAAGCGTCCGCAACGCTGATTATACGCGCCAGCTCCGGTATGTCAGTTCCCGACAGCCCGTCCGGATATCCCCGGCCGTCATACCGCTCGTGATGCCACCGCGCACACCTCGCCGCTTCCGGCATCTCCGTGATGACCTTGAGTATCTCATACCCAACCGTCGTGTGCGACTTTATCTCGGCATACTCCTCGTCAGTAAGCCGTCCCGGCTTGTTGATGATCTCTTCGTGTACACCGATCTTGCCGACATCGTGCAGCAGACCGATAATGTATAAGTCGTCCTGTTCCTTGCGGCTCTTGCCAAGCTGCTTTCCAAGCCACGCGGAATACTTCGCCACCCTCTGCGAATGATCGTTCGTGTACTTGTCCTTTGCATCTACCGCCTTTGAAAGCGCAAGCATCACCTCGCGCGACAAATGCCCCACTTTCTCCGTCTGACGCGATATCTCGCGCCGCAAGTGCTTCTGCAAAGACGTAAGCTCCACTATGCGCCGTACTCTGCTGAGCAGCACCTCCGGTATGTAGGGCTTTCGTACAAAGTCCGAAGCACCGCTCTTAAACCCGCGGATCTCGGCTTCGCCGCTGTCGTCCGCCGTCATGAATACCACCGGTATCTCCGCTGTCTCTTCAACCGATTGCAGCGCCCTCATAACGTCAAATCCGTTCATGCTCATCAGATTCACGTCAAGCAGTATCAGCGCCGGATTGTCCTCCTGCGCGTGTATTATCCCCTCTTCGCCCGAAAGCACCGTAACAACACGATAGTACCGGTTAAGTATGTTGTCAACCATAGCGCAGTTCATAGGCTCGTCGTCTATAACAAGTATCAGCGGTCTTACGTCAGCCTGTGCGCTGCCGATAGCCTCCTGCGCCTCGTCCTCCGAAATGTACAGCGCAGCCGCAAGCTGCCGCAGAAGCTTCTTAGTGCTTTCGATAAACGCAACGTGCTTTGTTTTCAGTTCCTCGATGTTGCCCCGTATGTAGAGCTTTTCAAGTGCAGCCGCACGCTCCGAAAGAATGTCCGCGCCTATGAGCCGCGACGCGTCCTTCACTGCGCACAGCATTGCACGATAGTTGTAGTAGTCCGCTCCCTCCATGTATTCCTCAAGCTTCGGAACGATCGTAGTAGTCGCATAGTCCCTCACTGCCGCTATGAAAAAGTCCGCGTCCGACAGAAAGTAGTCTTTCGCCGCCGAAAGCCGCAGAAACGGAAGTTCTTTCTGAAGATACCGCCACTCCGGCTCCCATGAAGCCTGATTTATCTGCTCCTCGTTCACCGGCAGATATTTCAGCACCACTTCTTTTATGGATCTGTCCGTAAAAGGCTTGGTGAGATACTCGTTGAAACCCGCGTCAAGATACTTCTCTTTCTCGCCCTTGATCGTGTTCGCGGTCAGCATTATGACCGGCGTATCCGGACACAGCCCCTCCGCCTTGATTATCCGCATTGCCTCCATGCCGTCCATCACCGGCATCATGTGATCCATGAATATCAGGTCATAGCGCTCGTTCCTGAGACGCTCCACCGCCTTTTCCCCATCCGGCGCGGTATCTGTCTCAAAGCCCATTGCGTGAAGTATCCGCACAAGCAGTTCCACATTCATCTCCGTGTCATCTACAACAAGTATGCGAAATTCCTGCGCTCCCGCAAAGGGAGTAAGTCCGCCCTCGCTGTCGTAATCGTCGCGGCGCTCGAAATCGTCGTCACTGCCCTCGGCTATGTCTTTGAGGACAGTCTCGCTGCCGATATCCACAAACTCGAACACGCTCTCGAAGAAATCCAGCAGCCTGCGCGCCGCAAGTCTCGCCTTGCGGGAGTTCTCGCGGGTAGCGTCCTCGTCCGTGTCCTCCATGATGATGTTGTTGTAGCCCATGATCGCGTTGATAGGCGTGCGTATTTCATGGGACATCTGCGACAGGAACTGTGTCTTGGCTTCATCGGCAG
This sequence comes from Ruminiclostridium sp., assembly GCA_017941355.1. GTDB lineage: Bacteria > Bacillota > Clostridia > Oscillospirales > Ruminococcaceae > Ruminiclostridium_E. Next base: position 18,656 of record JAGAWN010000243.1, read on the forward strand.
CTATAGCGTTCAGCTTCGCCTGTTCCTCCTCCGCACGGGACTTGCGCAGATCCTCCATTGCCGTTTCAAGGCTGTAGTAGTCCGGTGTCTCGTGGGACAGGAATACCATGAAAAGACCGAACGCAGCGCCGGAAAGCGCTATAAGGTACCTGTTTTCTATCAGAAACTGAACCATACCCGTGATTATCGTTGTGATCGCGGCAACATACATAGACAGCAGCTGTGAACGGCGGAACTTTTTCCGGTATCCAAACAGCGCGATCATGGCGTAGATATTGAAGTACAGCGGCAGTCCGTATGCCGCAAGCGGGAACAGCGCTCCCTCATAGTAGCCGCCCGCGCTGTCGTAGCCGAATATGTTGCCGGTTATCATGTTTTGCAGATAGATCACGATCACGCCGAGCAGCATGACCTGGTTAAGACAGGTAAGAATACGCTTTGCACGGGAAGTTTCCTCAACATACGAGTAAACGTAAACGATGAAGCAGTATGACGCGGAAGCCGAACTTATATGGTCAAGCGTATTGAGAACGATGATTATGCCGGTGGAAATGTCGGAGGAAAGGAAATCCGTTCCGGTGATCACCGACACGATCACGTCAAACAGGGAAGCGAGCGCGACGAGCAGCACCGTCCGCCTGAACGCTATCTCTTTGTTTGTGTGGTTCTTATACCTGAGCAGCAAAAAGAAATACAGAGCTATGACAAACGGAAGAGTGATAAACTCCGGAATGGCATTGTACCGCAAATCGTCCCGCCTCCTTTCTGTTCAGTCCTACTTGTGAGTGCGCTTCATCAGCAGCTTTACAGCGTCGGAAAGCTTGTCGTCGCTGCCGATATAGTCTTTGAGTTTCTCCAGCTTCTCTGTCTCGCTCAGTTCACCGGGCGCGGTCTCCGGTATTTCCCGGCGGACAGGTGCGCTGTCCGCGCGGAATTTGTTCACGACTATCTTCTCCTGCGGGAGATACCGAAGCAGCGTCTTTTCAAGCTCCGCCGCGTCGATAGGCTTGGAGAGATAATCCTCGAATCCCTCTTTCATGTACTGCTCACGCGCTCCCGCTATGGCGTTTGCGGTAAGCACTATACAGGGCGTCACGCAGTTGGGATTGCCGCTGCGTGACCGCAGTTCCTTCAGCATCTCGATACCGCCCATTCCCGGCATACGATCATCTATGAAGATAACATCGTAGCTGTGCTTTTCGGTAAGCACAAAAGCGTTCTTGGCACTGATGGCGGTGTCTATATCTATTTCGGTGTTTTTCAGCAGTCCCGAAGCTACCGTAAGATTCATTTCTATATCGTCAACTATAAGGATATGCGCTGAGGGCGCTGTGAACTGCTCGCGGTATGTATGGGAGGACTCGACGGAGTGAATGTAGCTCTTTTCGTAGTCGCCCATAGGCGCTGAATCCCGCACTTCCTGCCGGACTGTAAACGAGAACTCCGAGCCTTTCCCGTAAATGCTCTTCACTTCAAGCTGAGAGCCCATGAGCGCGAGGAGCTGCTTTACAATGCTGATACCCAGTCCCGTTCCCTCGATGTTGCGGTTGCGCACAAGGTCAACGCGCTCAAAGGGCGAGAACATCTTCTCCATGTCCTCCGGCTTGATGCCGATACCGGTGTCCTTTACCGCGACTTTCAGATCAATGAAGCCGTCAAGTGTGTTCTCGAAGTCGAATACCGCGATAACGGTTCCGCTCTCGGTATATTTGACCGCGTTGGTGAGCAGGTTCAGTATGCACTGCTTTATCCTTATGTTGTCACCGTAAAGTCCGCGGGGGATACTGCTGTTGGAATTGACCACAAAGCTGAGTCCCTTTTTCTCGGCACGGGGCTTCATCATGCTCACAAGGTCATATATCACCAGAGACAGGTCGTATTCTACAGGCACAAGCTCCATTTTTCCGGACTCTATCTTCGAGAAGTCCAGAATGTCGTTGATGATCGACAGAAGCGTGTTTCCCGCGTTCCGTATGTTCATCGCGTACTGCCGCAGGCTCGGATCATCGTATTCCCTCAGTATCATCTCGTCCATGCCGAGAATGGCGTTGATCGGAGTCCGTATTTCGTGGGACATACTCGCAAGGAAGTCGCTCTTGGCTTTCGACGCTTCCTCGGCTACCTGCTTAGCCCTTACAAGTTCATCGTTCTCATGTACCTTGCCGGAAGTAAAGATAAGGTACAGCGAACCCACCGTGAACAGCACGATTATCAGTTCAAAAACGCGTCCCACCAGCAGTACGATGCTGTACGCACCCTCCGCCGCGACATCGGAAGCCACGAATCCCGCAAGGTAAAAGCGGGTGCCGGGGATCTCCGACGCAAAAACGTAGAATTCTCCCTTTGAAGTCTCGATCCTTCTCGACGCGGAAACCTCCTGTTCAAGACTCGACGTAAGCTCGCTGAACACGGCGGAGACCTCGTCTCCGAAGAAAAAGTCAATGTCGTCGCCGGTAGCGTTCTCGAACGGCACGATCAGTTCGTCATTGCGTGACAGCACCAGCGCTCTGCCCATGCCGTCGAAGCAGGAGATCCCGAACCGGGTGCTTATACGATCCTTCGGACACAGTTCGTACAGCACATACCTTATATTCTCGCCGTGGAATATGGGATATGTGAACAGCAGCCCGATCTTGTCGTTGTATGTGATAGTACCCTCGCCGCGGAAAGATGACTGGATCCCCGGAAAGTCCTCCGGATATACTCCCTCGCCGCTTACCACGGAGCCGTCTGTTGCAAGAATACCCATTTTCATGTTTGTATTGGCAGTGGTCATGGTGCGAAGCACGCTGTCGAGCTTGTCCGGAGTCTGCTCGAATACAGAAGCCCGGTAGCGCAGGCTGAGTATCTCGGTGTTAAGTTCCTGCGCGGTCTTTTCCGCGATCGTAGCAGCCTGCCTTGCCACCTGCCCCTCCACGAAGCCGTAGAGCAGAGTTTTTATGCGGCTGTTTAGCAGCAGCCCCACAAACAGCAGCACCAGTATGAACAGTATGTTTACCGCGGAGCGCGGATTGTGGACTGCACTTCTGATGTCACTCGCCTTCATCTATCTCCACCCCCTCCGCGTACCAGTCCATGCTGTGCAGCAGGGCGCTGTCGCTGAGTATCTCGTCCTCGCCGCAGCGCAGGACTCCCCTGTTGTCGTATATCTCGCCGGAAAAAATGCGCTTTCCCGCTTTTATGCGGTCAACCGCGAACATGACCTCGTACCTCGCCCGCACAGAAACATTCTCGGAATATTTCGCAAGGCTGACTCCGCCCTCTCCGAGTCCCAGCCAGTAGGCGTTCTTATATCCGTATCTTCTGCTGAGACTGTCGCGGATTATTCCGGCGTAGATCGATTTCCAGCCGCACTCAACGCTTGTGAGGCAATGCTCGGAATAGCTGCCGCTCAGACCGTAGCAGCCTATGAAGTCGATCCCCAGTTCGTCGCACTGCTCCGGTACATTCTCACGGTTCTGATGATAGCCGATAACGTCGGCGGAAAGCCCCGCAAGGCGTATCACCGACTGCTTCTCCCTCTCGGCATCGTCCCATGAGCCTGTGTAGCGCACGATGATCCTCGCGTCGGGATTCACGCTCCGCGCGCCAAGAGCGAAAGCGTCTATCCCGCGTATCACCTCGTTATTCGGCATTGCCGCAACATAGCCGATAACGTTTGTCTTTGTGGTAAGCCCGGCGATTATGCCCGCAAGATACCTGCCCTGATACATTCTGCCGAAATAAAAAGTAAGGTTCTCGCTGTCGTATTCCGAACCGGTGGTGAAAAAAGAGATCTCCGGGTGATCCGCTTTCAGCACATCACCGAAAGCGCAGTAGCCGTAGCTTGTCAGGAACACAGATGTGCAGTGCTCAGCGGCAAGTTCATCTACCGCCGCCCTGCACGACTGCTCCTCCGGCGGGACATTCTCGCGGAAAGCAAGTTCCACTCCCGTCGCATCGCAGGCAGCGGCGGCACCGACGTAATTCCCGCTGTTCCAGCCGACCTCAGTGACGCTGCCCTCAAACACGCAGCCTATCTTTATCGGGCGTACATTCTCGGTTTTCGCGGTAAGTATCAGCACCAGCGCAACAGCGGTGACTGTCACCATGACCGCAATGAATGCCGCCCGCACTCCGCGCCCGGAGCTTCGTCCGTCACTGCTCAATTTCCACGCCCTCCACATACCAGTCAAATTTGTTCAGCATACGATCGTCCGACATGGATTCGCCCTCGCCTATACGCACTCTCCCGCCGTTGTCCGTGACCGGACCGTAGAACACATCGTAGGAGTAGTTCTCAAACAAAGCCCGCGCAGCTTCCACAGCCTTTTTATACTTCTCGGGATCATTCACGCCGGGGTTTATGTCAACAAGCTCCATTGTTCCGCTTTCGATGCCGAGCCAGATGTGCTCGCCGCGGAACTTTCCCTGGAGACAGGAGAGTATCTGCTCATAGTAGTAGTTGTCCCACTCCCACACGCAGCCGGTCAGGAACGTGTCCGGACAAAGCTCCGAATTGTCGAAGTTGTACCCCACGCTCCATACGCCGTTGGCATCGGCGGTTTTCAGCGGAGCGAGAGAGTTGGTGTGCATAGCTATCACGTCCGCGCCGCATTCGGTTATCAGCGCCTGCGCAGCCTCCGCAGCAGGCTCGTCATCGTTCCATGAATTGCAGAATCTGACGTGTACCGAAGCGTCGGGATTCACACTTCTTACCCCCAGCGTGAACGCGTTTATCCCGCGGTTCACCTCGGATATCGGGAATGCCGCAACATATCCGATAACGCCGTTCTTTGCGGCAAGCCCCGCGGCGATACCGCTGAGATAGCGGAACTGATACATTCTTCCGAAGAACGAGCCGAGATTCTTGCCGTATGCCGTTCCCGAAGCGTGCAGGAAATACCTGTCCGGGTATTCGGCAGCGGCGCGTTCGATCTGCTCTCCGTAGCCGTAGGAGCTGCATATAACGATACGGCAGTCATCGTCGTCGATCAGCGAGCATATCGTGCTGTAGCAGTTCTCGTCCTCCGGGACGAACTCCCTGCATATCACCTCGATATTAAGCATGCCGGCTGTCCTCAGAAGCGCTTCATAGTGCGCACTGTTCCAGCTGCGATCGTTCCTGCTCCCGTTAAGTATAAGTCCCACACTTGTCTTTTCTTTAAGCACATCGACGGGGGCTTTCCTGCTGTTGAAATTAAGTATTATTATAAACGCGACAAGCAGTATCGAAAATACCACGACACTGACTATCACACTTACCTGCTTCATGCCGAACTTTTTCATAGCACCTCACCGCGGTTCCGGTTCAGCCGTCTGCCGGATCCTTAGTCTCATCTGCCGTATCGCTTTCCTCGCCGGAGCCGGAAAGAATGTTCATAATGTCCGCCGAGATCTCGTGTTTCAGCTCCATTATGGCTTCCAGATCCTCTTTGACTCCGAATCTGTCATAGTAGAAATATAGTATGTCACACTTGCGGTAGGCAAGTTCGTGATCCTCCAGCATACTGCCGCGCCGCCCGATCATATCGGTATAGTGGTAAACCGGCTTGCGGCTGTCATACACCTCGTTCTCGAACAACTCATGCCAGAATTCGTACAGTTCTTTCCGTGTTTCCGCAAAGGGTATCGTTACGAATCTGTAGATAAGCAGCTTGTCCGCGCTGTAGCGCTCCAGATCGCGGCTGAGAGCGACTTCGCGCTCCACCGTGTTCTTGGTGAAGATGCCGTCGTCCGGTATCGTCCCCCACCGCAGCAATATCTCCGACAGCGGCAGATCAACGCCCAGTATGGACTCCGGTATCCGAAGTCTCGCGCGGGTGACTTCGTGGCTCTTCCTGCTCAGCTTGCGCACTATGTCCTGCTTGAACTCGGCGGCGTTGTACCAGCCCACATCGTACATTCCCATGCGCCCTGCCCTGCCGGCTATCTGCTTGATCTCCGTGCCGTGCAGGAAGCGCCGCCTGCGTCCGTCAAACTTGTAGGCTTCCAGAAATACCACACGCTTTATCGGCAGGTTGAGTCCCATTCCCACAGCGTCGGTAGCTACCACCACGTCCGTTTCGCCGTGAACGAATCTTGAGACCTCGCTGCGCCGCACGTCGTAGGGCAGATCACCGTAGATGACGCTTGCCTTTATCCCAACTTTTCTGAGCTGCTCCGCGTAATAAAGCACGCCCTTCTTGGTGAACGCGATCAGCGCGTCCTCCCGCTCAACGTCTTTCGGGAATACGAAATCCCGCTTGTCGCAGCGCAGCGGCACAGAGCGTTCGTGGTTCACGATCTCATAGCTGTCGCCGCAGAGGTCTATCAGCGAGATCAGTATATTCTTCGCGTTCTCGGCGGCGCACAGATGTATCTCGTCCGCCATGAGTCCCAGCACTGCGGCAGTCCATGCGCCGCCGCGCTCCTCGTCCTCGATGAGCTGGCACTCATCCACAACCGCGACATCGTAATGCTCGTTGGTATTCAGCATCTCCACCGTCGATGAGGTGTGAGAAGCGAACGGAACATCTATCTCCTCCTCGCCGGTTATCATGCGGCATGGCACACCCTCAAGGTTGAACCGCTCGCATATCTCGTAAGCGAGCAGTCTCAGCGGCGCGAGATACACTCCCGTCTCCGCGCTTTTGCAGGCTTGCAGCGACTGATAGGTCTTGCCGGAGTTGGTGGGTCCCAGGTGCAGTATGAAATGCCGGTGCATACTCCGCGCACCGGGATAGAGCAGAGTCACGTCCTCCGGTATCTCTTTCAGCAGAAGCTCATGGGCGGATTCCGCAGCCTTTATCTGCGACTGCATATAATCCACGGCTTCCCTGTAACTCTCACAGCCGGTTATCATGCCGGAAAGCTTCTCGCGGCTGAACGTCTCGCAGACGCGCCTGTAGATCTCACCGGTGTAGGAGGTGCCGTTCCTGCCGCGGCCGATGTAATCGCGTATCATGGTGCGTTTCGACGATTCGCCGCAGTTGGACTCCTCCAGCACCCGCACAGCCGCTATGTAAGCGAACACATCGTTAACGGTGCCGCAGGGCAGTTCCGACATATACACCGCGTTGTCTATACGCTTGCGGTTCAGCGAAGCCTCGTCGTAAAGCCTGCGCATGAATCGCCCCAGCAGAGTTTCGCTGACGTAATCCCCGTGAATGTCCCTGATGAACTTCGCGGGAAGAATGTTCGCAATATCGGTGTAATGCGCCTCTACAACGCCGCACACCAGTTCATAAGCCAGTTCCGCATCCTCGGGAGTAAAGCTGTAGTTAAGGTATTTCTGATAGTATGTTTCGCGGCGGTTCGCTTTCTTCGCCCTGCTTCGGGAACGCCTGTTCTTCCGCCGCTGCTCCGCAAGTTCCGCCGCCGAGGGCTGAGCCATGTTTTCTATGTGTTTACGGTAAGCGCTGACGACTCTCGGTGACGATGCCGCATCGTCACTGACAAGGCTCTGATAGAACTTCCCGGCTTCCGTCGTTTCGGCGACTTCACGCTCACCCTCTTCGGTCAGCACATACGCCGCCGCGCGGGCTTTTGCGGATCCCTCGTCCTCACCCTCGATGAAGGTGCGTTCGGAGTAACGCTTCTTCACGATATGCACCGCGTTCGCCCGGCAGTTCACCTTGCTTCTTTCTATAAATTCCTCTATCGTGGGAATGACCGCCATTTATGCACAACCTTTCATTGACCGGCATGATGAATGTTCCAATGCCGCAGTGCGCAGCCGGGAAAAGACACCATTCGTTATTCGTTGACGTGCTCCATGCCCTGTCCGAGAATGGAGCGCACATGATCGTCGGCGAGGGAATAAAAGACCGTTTTACCCTCACGCCGGTACTGCACGAGCTGTGCCTGTTTGAGGATCCGCAGCTGATGCGAGACAGCGGACATACTCATTCCTATGAGGGTAGCGATGTCACAGACGCAAAGCTCCGCCTCGAACAGCGCAAAGAGTATCTTTATGCGCGTGCTGTCCCCGAAGATCTTGTACAGTTCAGCAAGATCAAACAGGGAATCCTCGTCAGGCATAAGTGACGCTATTTTCTTCACAGTATCCTCATGGACGTGGTGAAACTCACACTCCGGGACTTTTTCTTCATTCGTGTCAGTCATATTGTCTCCGATCAGTCGGTAAATATCTGTACCCAGTATTTTACACCGTTGGAATTATAGCAGCCTATGCCGATTTTTCCGAAAGCGGAAGAAAGTATGTTCGCCCGGTGTCCGCTGGAATTCATCCAGCTGTTCATAACGTCGGTGCCGTCGGACTGTCCCGCCGCGATATTCTCGCCCGCCGCGAGATAAGGGAATCCGCTCTCGTCGATCGCATTGAAGCAGGAGGAACCGTCGGGGCGGTTGTGGCTGAATACGGCGGATACTTCCTCCGCCCTTTTCTGCGCGACTTCACAAAGCTGATCATTCAGTGCAAGCGGCGAAAGTCCGGCTTTTTCACGCTCGCTGTTGACAAGCGCCACGATCGTTTCGATATCGCTGCCGCCCGCGGACTGCTTGCTGTCGGACTTCGCGGAGGTGCCGTCGGAGAACTTGTATGCAGTCACGGTGCTGGATTTGAAGTCGGTCTTATATGCGCGCGCCTTGACGGTCATGCCGCCTTTGAGTGTGATCGCGCCTGTGTAAAGCTTTGATCTCTTTGTGGGAGTGCTGCCGTCGGTGGTGTAGTAGATCTTAGCGCCGGAAGTCGCGGTTGCAATAGTGAGGTATGACGCGCCGTTCTTCGTTTTCATGGTGAACTTCGGAGTCTGCACGCGGGGCTTTATCGTCACCTTTACGCTTGCGACCTGCTTGCCGCTCTTGTTGTACTCGACGGCGCGGATCATGGTCTTGCTCTCCGCCGCGAGGGTGTTTGTGTAGAGAGAGGAGCTTTTACCCGGCTTGGTGCCGTTTGTGGTATAATATATGGTATTGCTGCTGCTTTTCGGGGTAAGGGTAAGAAGCACATACTTTCCCGAATAGTTGACGGAACTGCTTATGATCGAAGCTGCCGAAGCGCTTACGGGCGGTATCACCGCGAACGCCGCCGCCAGCACGAAGAATGCGAGTATTACCGCCAAAACCTTATTAATTGCCTTATTCATAGTATAAACCTCCGGTAGTTATACCGCCGTTCAGCGGTCAATTCTGCGTGCTTCCATATAGAAGCGCTTATCCGCCGCGTGACCCATAGAGAAAGTCTTTCTCGGCAGAGCGCCGTCCTTGATGACAGTCCTGAAAAGTTCGGATTTCTGCATATCCGGCAGGATAAAACCGACTGTGTTGTCGCGGCGTGAGAGCTGCTTAACAACGTCGGCGCCGTGGATATAATCGACCTTGCCGCCGTTCTTGGCTATGTAGCCGTCTATGAAGTCCTGGAGACTGCCGACGGAAAGCTCGGAGGTGCGTTTATGGATATAGCTGAGCCGTTCGCTGCCCTTGATTACAGAGATAACGCGCTGACTTGTGGGATCTCCGCCGAAGCCTAAGGTCTGTTCTGCCTCGCGCATGAACTTCTCGGTGTCAACACCCATAACGATGCGCTGGATAGCCTCGAAGCGGATAGCGGAACTGTGCAGGTTCACTATCTCCGCAAGTGCGTAGCGTGCCGGGTGGTTCGACAGGTCTTTGCCGGGATTCGCGGCTTTGAGCCGCTCGTAGTATTCTTTCGCGGTAGCGAGGGAATGGTTGCCGTCGCCCACCGCGAACAGCAGCGTGGGATAGCCGGAGATGCCGTATCTGCGGTTGAATTCCTCGTTGTTGTTGAGTCTGTCCAGCGCGCCGGAAAGCTGCTCTTTCAGTTCGCGGTCAAGCAGCCAGCCCTTGATGCGTCCGGCACCCTCCATGAGCGGGGTGTCATAGACAGGCTTTCTGCGCTCGCGGATAGCCTTGCACGGCTCGATCACCGTCTTTTCCGGGTCGTCGATAAGCACAAGGACGTGGGGAAGCTCGATCTGAGCGCCCATACGGACTTTCAGGCGCGGCGGTATGCGCTCGGGAACGGTGGCTTCGGTGGCACGCACCAACGAGGAGCTGCCCGCGTGGTAGTCGTACTGTTCGAGATCTATCGCCCCGACTATCCCGCGGCGCACCATGCCGTCGGACTGCACGCGCTCGATATAGAGCATAGCGTCACTGTAATATGAGAAGAAGCCGCTTTCAAGCATATCCCGCATATTTTCATGTATATCGTCTATCCTTTTGTCAACATCAGGCTCCTCAAGATAGACCTCGGGCAGGATAAGCCCCAGCGTTGAGGGGGAATCCCCTACCCTCTTCTCGACTCTCGCCCAGTATTCCGGTTCTCCGGTGTACTGGTCACAGGCAGCTACCGCCCATTTTTCCATATCAGCTTTTGCAGGCAGAAGTATGTCTGCCGCACAGAATGTAGTATTCATAGTCAAACCTCCGGACATACATATATTTCAATTATAACACATAATCAGTTTTAATGCAATAATTATTTTACATTTTTTGAGAGTTGCACAAAACGATATCTCCGCATGATCCGCAAAAGGCTTTCCTATCATCCGGAGAGGCTTGAACGGCAATTCTCGATTGTTCGCTTTTTTCCGCAATATGCACAAAATTTTTCTTGACAAACTGTGTAAAATGTGGTAAAATCTATTGTGTAAGTATGGGAAGCCCATACCGATAATTACCGCCTCATACAGCGAGGCGCGGCAGAAGGAGTTTTTTAAAATGGCTTATTTGGAAATCGTAAACGTAATCGGAAGAGAAATTCTCGACTCCAGAGGAAACCCCACGGTTGAGGCTGAGGTTGAGCTTGCTGACGGAACAGTCGCTCGCGGCACAGCACCCAGCGGCGCTTCCACTGGTGAATTTGAAGCTCTTGAGCTTCGTGACGGCGACAAGAGCCGCTACCTCGGAAAGGGCGTTCAGAAGGCTGTTGACAACATCAACAACGTTATCTGCGATCTGCTCGTAGGTATGGACGCTTCCGACACCTATGCCGTAGATAAGGCAATGATCGAGAAGGACGGAACAAAGGACAAGTCCAACCTCGGCGCTAACGCTATCCTCGCTGTTTCCATTGCTTGTGCAAGAGCTGCCGCTACAGCTCTCGATATCCCGCTCTACAGATTCTTAGGCGGCGTTCAGGGAACAAAGCTCCCCGTTCCTATGATGAACATTCTCAACGGCGGCGCTCACGCTGACAGCGCTGTTGATACCCAGGAATTCATGATAATGCCCGTAGGCGCTCCCTCTTTCAAGGAAGGTCTCCGCTGGTGCGCAGAAGTGTTCCATACCCTCAAGTCCCTCATCAAGAAGATGGGCGACGTTACCGCTGTAGGTGACGAGGGCGGTTTCGCTCCCAACCAGCTCAAGAGCGATGAGGAAGCTATCGAGAAGATCCTCGAAGCTATCAAGGCAGCAGGCTTCGAACCCGGCAAGGACTTCATGATCGCTATGGACGCTGCTTCCTCCGAGTGGAAGAGCGAAAAGGGCAAGGGCTTCTATCATCAGCCCAAGTCCGGCAAGGACTTCACTACCGACGAGCTTATCGCTCACTGGGAGGCTCTTGTTGACAAGTACCCGATCATCTCCATCGAGGACGGTCTTGACGAAGAGGACTGGGAAGGCTGGCAGAAGATGACCGCTAAGATCGGTCACAAGGTTCAACTTGTCGGCGACGATCTGTTCGTTACCAACACAGAGAGACTCGCTAAGGGCATCAGCCTCGGCGCCGGCAACTCTATCCTCATCAAGCTCAACCAGATCGGTTCAGTATCCGAGACTCTCGAAGCTATCAAGATGGCTCACAAGGCTGGTTACACAGCTATTTCTTCTCACCGCTCCGGTGAAACAGCGGATACAACTATCGCTGACCTCGCAGTTGCTCTCAACACCTGCCAGATCAAGACAGGCGCACCGAGCAGATCCGAGCGTGTTGCAAAGTACAACCAGCTTCTCAGGATCGAAGAGCAGCTTGGCGACAGCGCTTGCTACCCGGGCATGGGCGCTTTCAACGTAAAGAGATAACTCTTTTATTACAAAACCGCGCAGGGCTTCCGCAAGAAGCCCTGTTTTTGTCAAGTTTTCGTTAAAATGTAACAAATCTGTAACAAATGCTGTGCATTTTTATAAAAATTTAAAAAGGTACTTGCAAAATGTTTGGAAATTTGTTATAATATATACAATATTTAGTTGCATCAACAGAATGGAGGGTATCGGTATGGCTGACAGTCTGACCGGATTGCTCGGTTTTGAGGAGTTCCTTTCCCAGGCGGGTGCCGTGATCTGCTGCGAACACAAGCACTTCCTTATCGGTGCAGTCGATATCGCGGATTTCCACTATATCAATACCAGCTGCGGATACGATACCGGAGATGCCGTTCTGCGCAAGGTTGCCGAATCGCTTACTCTGTTTCTGCCGAATATGGCGGCTTGCTGCCGGTCACATTCGGATCACTTCATCGCCCTCGTCTGTATCGAAAACGTTGACAGTGAACGGCTCATGCAGGAACTGCAGCGTCTGGAAAATGTGCTGAGGGATAACATTTCAGAAGAAACAAAAGGTATCTCCCCGAACATAAACGTGGGTATCTACTACCTCAAAGACGGTGAAACAAATATCGTTGCAGCCGTCGATAAGGCAAATATAGCCCGGCGTACCAGCAAAAGCAACTTCAATCTCCCCTGTGTGGTTTATTCGGAGCATTTAATGGATATCAAAGAAAACAGCGCAAAGATTCTTCCGATCTTCGACGACTCATTCAGAAAAGAAGCAATTCGTGTCTATCTTCAGCCGAAGATCTCCGCCGATACAAAAAAGGCAGTCGGAGCCGAGGCTCTCAGCCGTCTTGTGGATTCCGACGGGAACGTTATCCCGCCGTCAAAGTTCATAGCCGCACTTGAAAAAACGGGCAGGATCATCGAACTGGATTTCTATGTTCTCACATTTATCTGCAAGCTTATCCGCAAGTGGATGGACGAGGGCATAGAACCCATAGTCATATCGTTCAATCTCAGCAGACTGCATTTCTACAGTGCCACCGTCGTTGAGGATATATGCAGACTTGCCGAGGAATACAATGTTCCGCCGCAGTACCTTGAGATCGAAGTCACCGAGTCGGTTTTCTTTGAAGCACAGGAAATGATAGTCACCAAAGTAAACCAGCTGCGCGATTACGGATTCAAGGTAAGTGTTGACGATTTCGGCACGGGTTACTCCTCGCTGAGCCTTATCGGAGTTCTTCCGGTCGATGTTGTGAAACTTGACAAGAGTTTCGTCAAGGAAAGCCTTAAATCACAGCGCGGCAACGAGCTTATGAAAGGGCTTATAAAGATACTCAACGAGATACACCTTGAGATCGTCTGCGAGGGCGTTGAAACGGAAGAGGAAGAAAGCATAGTTTCAAGCTACGGCTGCAACGAGATACAGGGCTACCTCTACGACAAGCCTATCCCCACCGACGAGTTTGAGAGCAAGTATATCCATAAATAATGTGTCCTCAATAACTGCCTTTTGGCAGTTATTGCCTGAAAGTCTGTAAAACAGACTTTCAGATGTTGTTCCAATGCACCTGCGGCGCATTGGAACAACGGACACATTCCTTGATGTCAAGCTCATTTCGTCC
>JAGAWN010000244.1 GCA_017941355.1 Ruminiclostridium sp.
ATGGTTCAGCAGCACAGAAAGAAATTCCGTCTTCATCGCCCCCTCTCGCAGCCCTCTCCACATCTCATTGTGGATCTGTAACTGCTCCGGGAGCGATATAACCACCGTCCGCCGGCAGTGCGCACGCACCGCAGCTTCACACTTATTATAGCACAAAACCGCAGAAGTTGCAATACTTCCGCGGCACTTTTCGTTTATCCGCCAAACCTGCGATAAGCCTCCTGCACCTCAGCCACATGGCGGCGGCTGATAGGTACCTGTATGCCATTGGTCATCACCACGCTGCTGCTCTTGACAGAACGTATGTACCTTATATTTATAATGAAAGATTTGTGCGGCTGTACAAAGCGTCCGGACTGCAAAAGCGGCGAAAAAAACTCCTCAAAAGATATGTTGCGGCGGGTACCGGTAAGCGTACTGCCGTCACGCAGGATATAACGCATACTGCGGACGTTGTTTTCAACATAAACCACATCGGCAGTGTTCAGAGTTCGTGATTCGCCGGGCATACGCACCGTAATTGTATCGGCAGGGAGCGCCCTGTGTACAAGAAGCGCAAAGTCCAGTGCCGACAGCAGTTCGGTACGTTCCGCGGGTCTTAGCAGATACCGTAGCACACGGATCTCGTAGGCTTCAAAAGCATAGGCTCGCGTCGCAGCGTTTATTATGATCGGTACGTCCGGCTGCAGCCGGCGGATAATATGCGCAAGTTCAACCGATGAAGCGCCGTGCGGAGGGACTCCGATAACATAAATGTCGGCACCGAAGCCGCCCGCAAGCTTTTCACGGGCAGTACGAATATCGGAAAACAACTCAAGCCGCGGCTGAGCATTTCCGGCATCTTCGAGCCATTCCTTTATTATAGCTTCGACTGACGCAAGCTCTGTTTTCTGCGTGTCGCATACCGCGACGGTAAAATCTCGTTTCATATTATCGCCTTATACAGTAACTTCCCGAAGCTGTCGCGCCGGGAAGTAATCATTATATATCGGTAACCTAAGGTTATTTGCGCGATTTAAACATTTATCACACCGATTGGTTTGAATGATCGGCAGAGAATGTGAGTTTTCTTTCAAAAAGACGGGCGAATGCCCGAATGTGAACTGCTTTCCGCTTTCGGCGACCCGCCACAGCGAGGCAGTGATTAACACTTTAAGCAAAACCACCATACGGAGAAACGGGCGAATGCCCGAATGTGAACTGCTTTCCGCTTTCGGTGACCCGCCACAGCGAGGCAGTGATTAACACTTTAAGCAAAACCACCATACGGAGAAACGGGCGAATGCCCGCGGAGAAACGGGCGAATGCCCGAATGTGAACTGCTTTCCGCTTTCAGTGACCCGCCACAGCGAGGCAGTGATTAACACTTTAAGCAAAACCACCATACGGAGAAACGGGCGAATGCCCGCGGAGAAACGGGCGAATGCCCGTGTGGTGCCGGCGGCGGGGGTCGAACCCGCACGGTATTGCTACCACCGGATTTTGAGTCCGGCACGTCTGCCAATTCCATCACGCCGGCAAATACCGAAATAAGTATAGCATAATATAGATGATTCGTCAAGCACTGTTAAAAATTTTTATAAAAATATCAAAAAACAGCTTGACAATTCAGTAAAAATGTATTAAAATTAATACTGTGAATAAGTCTGTATGCAAATACATTATGTGCAGTTCGGGTTAATCCCGCGAAAGCTGCGATACAGCTATTTATCATTATTACCTTACCCGGTTTACATATTATAATCCGATGCAGAAATATTAATTTTTATTGCCCACCCGCCCCGGATATATTGGGACGGTTTACTGCGGATATGCCTGTTTTGTGTGAATTTTCCGTTCGCAGACAGGATTTAATAGAAGTTATATATATTTATATTGAGCAGCGGTTCGGCACAGACTGACCATGTCCGTGTGATCTGCCCGCTTTTGTATGTTTCTGCATGGGTGAACTGTGCAGACGGGAATCATACAAAAAGGAGGGAAGGTTTCATGGAACTTGGACTCGCAATTGTGCTGATAATCGCTGCTCTTGCTGTCGGTGCCGGTGTTTCGGCATTCATAGTTTATAAGATCGCCTTTAATAAGGGCGTCGAACAGCGGAAGAAAGACGCGGAAGCACAGATCGAATCCGCCGAAAAAGAAGCTGAGCGGATAGTCAAGGAAGCCCGCGAAAAAGCCGAGACTACAAAGAAGTCAAAGCTCGTTGAGGCAAAAGACGAGATCTACCGCATGAGAGGTCAGGCAGAAAAAGAGGTCCAGAAAATGAAATCGGAAGCCGAACGTGAGTTGAAGGAGCGCCGCGCAGAGGTTTCCAGATCCGAGAGAAGATTACAGCAAAAAGAAGAAAATCTCGACAAGAAGAACGACAAGATCGAAAAGCTTGAGGAAAGCCTTAACAACAAGAACAAAAAGGCTGAAGAAAAGCTCGCCGAGGCTGAAAAGCTCAAGGCGGATCAGATGGGGATCCTCGAAAGGATATCGGGGTTCACCACAGACCAGGCAAAGGAACACCTGCTCCGTATGCTCGACGGAGAACTGGACAGAGAAAAGGCAGTCCGGATCAACAATTACGAGCAGCAGCTCAAGGACGAGTGCGACGACAAGGCGAGAAACTGCATAGCACTCGCGATCTCAAGACTCGCCGCCGAAACGGTTTCCGAAATGACGGTATCCGTTGTATCGCTGCCGAATGACGAAATGAAAGGACGTATCATCGGACGTGAGGGACGCAATATCCGCACACTCGAAACGCTCACCGGCGTTGACCTGATAATCGACGATACTCCCGAAGCGATCACTCTTTCAAGCCACGACAAGGTTCGCCGCGAGATCGCGCGTATAGCGCTTGAACGTCTGATACAGGACGGCAGAATCCACCCGACACGCATAGAAGAGACTGTGGAGCGTGCAAAACGCGAGGTAGAACAGAAGATCAAGCACGAGGGCGAACGCGCACTGCTCGCAACAAATGTGAACAACATGAACCCCGAACTGGTAAAGCTTGTCGGACGTCTCTACTACCGCTCGTCTTACAGTCAGAATGTGCTTGACCACTCGATCGAAGTTGCGCATCTCGCAGGTATGATGGCTGATGAGCTTGGAGTCGATGCGGCTCTTGCACGGCGCGCAGGACTGCTGCACGATGTAGGTAAGGCGCTCAGCGAAGAGATCGAGGGTTCTCATGTACAGATAGGCGTTGATGTATGCCGCAAGTACAAGGAAAGCCCGGAGGTCATTCACGCTATCGAAGCTCACCATGGCGATGTTGAGGCAAGAACGGTCATTGCGTGTCTCGTAAAGGCA
This sequence comes from Ruminiclostridium sp., assembly GCA_017941355.1. Classification (GTDB taxonomy): domain Bacteria; phylum Bacillota; class Clostridia; order Oscillospirales; family Ruminococcaceae; genus Ruminiclostridium_E. The sequence goes on from JAGAWN010000244.1 coordinate 3,304, forward strand.
GCCGACGCGATCAGCGCCGCACGTCCCGCAGCAAGAAGCGAGAACTTCGAGAACTACATAAAGCGTCTCCAGAAGCTCGAAGAGATATGTTCGTCCTACAACGGAGTCGAAAAGACCTACGCGATCCAGGCAGGACGCGAGGTACGCGTAATGATAAAGCCCGAATCCATGGGCGACGACAAGATGACAGTCCTCGCAAGAGAGATCGCCAAAAAGATCGAAGCCGAAATGGAATACCCGGGTCAGATAAAGGTAAACCTGATCCGCGAAAGCCGCGCTGTAGAGTACGCAAAGTAATCAATACCGCCGGCATTCACAGAAATACAGCAAAAGAAACAGCAGACTCAGAATTTGTGAGTCTGCTGTTATTATTATTCTATTACTTCGACAATTTAATAATTGGCTGATATATTACGTTCATTCCCCCGCCAACGGCGGAGGAAAGAACAAGGATCAAACCGTTAAACTATTACAAGCAAATATGCCGACTCCTCAGATATATTTCAGCAGTTCCTCACGAACACCGTCGAGACGCTTGTCGGAAAGTCCGAAATCCATTTCCTTGTAGCTCCATGTGCAGCGACAGATGTTGTACTTCTCGAATGCCGAGTTTATAGCCTTGTACCAGTTCAGAATATCCTCGGGAGCAGCTTTGTCGATAACTCCGTATTCGCCGCAGTACAGCACAGTGTCGTTGGCTTTCGCAGTTCTTATCGCTTCCGCAAACAGTTTCTCGAAGTATTCCGCAGTCGCGCCGCTCTCCGCGTAGGTCATATCCTTGCTGACATCAAAGCGTTCCGGGTCAACCCATGCCGCGTGCTGGTGCGTGAACAGCAGCGGATCGTAGCAGTGAAAATTGTAAACGATCCTGTCATCGTAAGGCGGATCAAGATCCTTGACAGCCTCTACGCTGTTGTTCCAGTAGCTTCCCACGAGTATCACCGTTTCGGGTGCGATCGCGCGGATATGTTTTATACACTCCTTGGCTATGCGGTTCCAAACCGGGCTGTATTCCTTGTCAGTTACCTCGTTGAGCAGTTCAAACGCGATATGCACCGGATCATTCCCGAATCTGCGGGCGATCTCCTCCCACAGTCTGTAGAATCGAGCCTGTAATTCCACGCTTTCAAAAAAGCCTGTCTCACACTCGCCCTTGTCGAACGAAAAACCGGCTGTCTTATGCAGGTCTATCACAATGTTCAGACCGTTCCTGCGGCACATATCCACCGCACCGCTGACATATCCGAAGCCGGTTTCGCTGTAGCCGCCGGCACCGTCCTCAAGTATGTTGAAGTCGATGGGCAGACGGACATGATCCGCACCCCATGCAGCTATCGTTTCTATATCCTTTTCGGTGATAAAGCCCTCAAGGCGCTCCTTGCTGTAATCGCACTGAGACAGCCAGCCTCCGAGATCTATACCTTTTCTGAAGCCTTTGAATTCTTTCAATGCAGGTCACCCTTTCATAAATTTGATATCACCATTATAACATACGATTTTCCGGCAATATATCAAATATTTGTCCTGCATATCGGAAAACGGTTATGAGTGAAAAGCGGAACGGATCAGGTTTCTTCCCAGTTATGCCATACATTCTGCACGTCGTCATTGTCATCGAGAGCATCGAGCAGAAGTCCCATTTTCTTTATGTGATCTTCATCTGTAAGAGTGGTGTAGGTTGACGGGATCTGTGCCGGCTCTGCCGAAAGCACCTTGTAGCCCTTTGCTTCGAGAGCCTTGCCTACCTCCGTAACTGTATTCGGGTCTGTGGTGATCTCAACCACGCCGTCATCGAACGTGAAATCGTCGCCTCCGGCTTCAAGGATATCTTCCATAGCCTTGTCCTCGTCGATATCCTCGTCCTCGTTGTCAAGAACAACGATGCCCTTGCTGCTGAACAGGAAAGACACGCAGCCGCTGGTGCCGAGATTTCCGCCGAACTTGTCGAAGTAGTGGCGAACCTCACCCGCGGTACGGTTGCGGTTGTCGGTAAGGCACTCAACGATCACAGCAACACCGTTGGGACCGTAGCCCTCGTAAACGCACTCCTCGTAGTTGGTCTTTTCGCCGTCGCCGCTTGCTTTCTTGATAAGACGGTCGATGTTGTCATTCGGAATATTGTTGGATTTCGCCTTCTGAACGAGCTGTGCAAGCTTCGAGTTGCTGTTCGGATCTCCGCCGCCCTCACGAACCGCTACTATTATCTCACGGCTGATCTTTGTGAATACCTTTGCGCGCGCACCGTCCTTTTCACCTTTTTTTCTCTTGATAGTGCTCCATTTGGAATGTCCTGACATAAAATATCTTCCTCCGTTTTTCGTTATGCCGCTTTTGAATTTGTATCAGTATCGGACAGAGATTCCTCGTAATGCCCGATAATATCGTAGTTTTTCCAGTACAGGTAGTACCCGTCCATAAAATGCTGTATATCGTCTATGCGTATGCGGAACTTGTCCTCGCGCACCGCGAAGCTGTTCAGAACGATCTTCGGATTTCTGAAATACATCGCGTATTCCGGGAACATGAAATAATTCAGTCCGTAAGCCGCGCGCTGTCTGACTGCACCCAGCAGCATCTTCGTGTCGAACTTTTCGAGATACGCGCAATCGTAGCCGCCTCTTACCAGTCTGTCATACATCTCGAACGCAGCGTTCAGAGTCTCGGAAGCCGAGTTCACTCCCGCCCTGACATACCGCATATTGTAGGAATAGCTGTCGGTATCTACGTTTTTGAGTCCGAACTCAAAATACTTCTCCTCCGGCAGATACTTGGTTATCTCATTGAACGCGTATGACATCCAGTGGCTGTGCAGCGACACAAAATCGTTCTTTACGAAGTAGTCGCAAGCTTTCTTGGCGCTGTTCAGAAATTTCGGATCACCGAGAACGCCGTAGGCTTTCAGCATTCCGTACGTTGCTTCTCCGTCGTAATAAACGATTATGTAATCCTCGGCTACCTTGTAATTGCTTTTGTGAAGCGTATGTGTGAAGCTTCCGTCGCTCTTCTGCATATACATCACTCCGGCAGCGAGCGCGCGTATCAGCGAGTTGTATTCGCCTGTTGCGAAAAGTTCCTCATAGGTGGTGTATGCCAGCAGCGCAAGCCCGTTGCCGCCTATGTTGAGCCGTGAACCGTCAGCCACAAACGCGGTTTTGCTGTCCTTGAACTGTATCTGTTTTCTCAGATATCCGAGCGCCGACTTTATCACCGGCACCAGCGCTTCATCGCGGCACATATCATACTGCATTATAAGGTTCCAGACCGTGCCGGCGTGCCGTAATATATTATACCCCTCAATTTCCTCGTTGTCAATAGGGTAATAGCCGTAAACGAACTTACCGTCATCTCCGCAGATCGAGCTGAGATACGCGGAACTTCTGTCCGCCAGCATCTCGACCATGCTCCTGTCGGGAGTCACCTCTCTGCGCCCGGTGTCACCGTACCTGCCGTTAATGGTCTTGTACGCGTATGCGCTGTTTTCCGCAAAATAGCCCTGTGTCTTGAAAAGGTAAAGCGTTGACGGCAGAGCGGAAAGCTTCTTCTTTCCCATTGAGCCGAGTTCGGTATTGATCCTCTGAAGATCAAGTATTCCTTTTTCGTAGTCGATCATTCCGCCGCTGTTCAGCTGTGCTTCGAGCAGTGCGGTGCCGTAGTAGGAGTTGAATGAAATGCCGCTTCTCATGCCTCCGTCTCTCAGTTCGGCAGTCTCCTTTACAAAGTCGGAGTATTTTTTCTCTTCCCCCGAAACCACAACGTCAAGCTTGAACCATTTCGGGACTATCCCGGAGTTCTTTGCCCTGCCGTAAGCCGTTGAGAGAGCTGTATCGAGACTTGCCGACTGGGCGAGACTTACAAAAGCCTTGCGTGAGCCGTCGGATACGGATATAAAGACAACGGCGCGTCCGAATTCGTCCACCGCCTGCATTGTCTCTTCATCGCCTTTCAGCATTTTCGACACCAGATTGTATTTGGCTGTGTACATATTGTTGACAACATTCGACGCCTGTGCAGGCACAGCCAGCACTCCGACAGCCGCCACGACCGCCGACAGCACGGCAGCCGCGATTCTTCTCAGTAACTTCATTTCTTATCCTTTCATGTCTCCGGTGATGTATTCAAAGAGCTGCCCGATCCGTTCCTCAGCCCCTATAAGGGACAGGTATCCGAACAGCGCTTCCACGGCGGTTGCCTTGTGATATTCCGCGGAATTGCTTGATTTCGGCGCATTCAGCCCGGTGGCGTTTCGCCCGCGCCGCAGAATATCGGCTTCCTCTTCATCGAGAACAGTAAGCAGCTTTTCATAAGCTGCGGCCTGAAAAGAAGCCCGCGCCATACTCACCGACATATTGTGAAGCCCGGCGGAAGGACGATCCCCGAGACTAAGCACCCTCCGGCGCACATAAAGCTCATACACGCTGTCGCCGTAGAACGCCAGCGCACCTGGACTCAGCCGTTTCGCTTCCGTTTTTGACAATTTATCCATATTATCCTTCTGTTATATATAACGTTTTCCGGCACTGTTTTGTGACAGAAAATAACATCTCAGTTCACAAAACTGAACTCGAAATCAAAGATAGAGACTGTGTCCTCTTCCTCGATACCGGCTTCCAGCAGCGCGTCTATAATGCCGCTGTAACGCAGCACTCTCTGAAAATACTGCAAACTCTCGTAGTCGTCCATGTTGACAGTCGAAAGTATCGGTGCAAGCCACTCAGCGTCAACCGAGTAGAAGTGCGCGTCCTCTTTCTTCACCGTGAATGCGCGCTTTTCCGCAGCCTGCTTTTCAAGTTCCTCGATCGTCAGAGGCTTAGGTTCGTAGCGCACTATCGGCGGCAGCTTGTCAAGTTCTCCCGCAATTGCAGCCACAAGTTCTTTCGTGCCCTGCGCGGAGGCTGCCGAAATGACAAAGAACGGGAGACCTTTCTCCGCGATAAAGCTGCGGAATCTCTCTGTCTGCTCCTCCGTCGCAAGATCGGACTTGTTCGCGGCGACGATCTGCGGGCGCTCAGCAAGTTCAGCCGAGAAGTTTGAAAGTTCACGGTTTATCTTCTCGAAATCGTCCTCCGGATCACGTCCCTCGCTTCCGGAAACATCGACAACGTGTACGATAAGGCGGCAGCGCTCGACATGACGCAGAAACGCGTGACCGAGACCGACTCCCTCGCTCGCTCCCTCGATAAGTCCGGGGATATCCGCCATAACAAAGGACTTCTCGTCATACTTCACAACTCCAAGTACCGGTGTTATGGTTGTGAAGTGATAGTTTGCGATCTCCGGCTTCGCGGCGCTTACAACACTGATAAGGCTGGATTTTCCCACATTAGGGAATCCCACAAGTCCCACGTCCGCAAGAAGCTTCAGCTCCAGCGTGACATCGAAATGCTCGCCGGGATAGCCGGGCTTCGCAAAGCGCGGTATCTGCCGCGTCGGCGTTGCGAAGTTCATATTGCCCTTGCCGCCCTTGCCGCCACGCGCAACTATCACCGGCTCGTCGTCCGAGATGTCCGCGAGTATGCGCCCGGTCTCGCTGTCCTTTACGATCGTGCCGCGGGGGACTTTTATAACAGTGTCAGGCGCGGATTTGCCGGAACTGCGCTTGCCGCCGCCGGGAGCGCCGTTCTGCGCGGTATATTTCTTCTTGTAGCGGAAGTCTATCAGCGTTGAAAGGCTGTCGTCTGCCTGAAACACGACATCCCCGCCCTTGCCGCCGTTTCCGCCGTCGGGACCTCCCGCGGCGACGTACTTCTCGCGGTGAAAGGAAACAGCGCCGTTTCCGCCGTCACCTGCTTTTATCGAAATCTTAACTATATCTACAAACATAAATCCTCTTTAAAAACTAAAAAAACCGGGTTCATTCTCATTAGCCGCGTCCCTGTCGATAAGCACGTTCTCGTCCTTGTGAGCGAGACCTATGCGTTCCCGTATGATGTTGAACGGCGTTTCGGTAATGCCGTTCGCTTTCGACATAGGCGTGTGTATGCACCTGAAAGTAAATTCTCCCTGTCTGGTGTGAACCGTCACATCGAGACACCTCGGAGAGAACAGATACCGCCATTCCTCATATGTCAGACCGGTGATATAATCATACTCTATCGTAAGTGACCCGCCTATGTTCTTCGGGTAGATCACAGTGAACTTTTCCTCGTCCGCAGAGAACTTATAAGTCTGCCCCGCTTTCAGCACAGCCGTGAATATAATGAACACTATCACCGAGATCACAAGCAGTATTATCCCGAAAGCGAGACCGACAATGCCGAAACCGAGATCCATAAGCTGACCGCCGGCATCACCGTCTCCGACGAAGCCCCTGCCGTGGATAAGGTTGTCAAGAATGGCGCCTGTCTGCGCGGCGACAGCATTGCCAAGCCCCTGCGATTTCACCGCCACATATACGGCACTTACGGCTATAAGCGCGGTTATCAGCAGTATCACCGCAACTCCGACGGTCATATATGTCCTTGTATTCCGGTAGGCACAGCGGAAAGTCCCGCCTGTGCTGAACCCGAAACGGTCATTTATCTTGCTGTAGGAGGTGTACATCGTATCTCCTTTCCCGGAAGTATGCCGCTATACAAAATAAGGACGGAATCTCTCCCGTCCTGTATTTTTGCATCAAAAATTATTCAGCGGGGTAAACGCTTACCTGCTTGCGGTCTTTACCGAGACGCTCATATCTTACCTGACCGTCGATCTTCGCAAACAATGTATCGTCGGAGCCTCTGCCCACGTTCTTACCGGGGTGGATATGTGTGCCTCTCTGTCTGTAGAGGATATTGCCGGCGAGAACATACTGACCGTCAGCTCTCTTTGCGCCGAGACGCTGCGCGTTGGAATCACGGCCGTTCTTTGTGGAACCCATACCTTTTTTATGGGCGAAATACTGCATACTGATCTTTAACATATTGCTCTTCCTTTCATTGTCACTTTCGTGACCTCATTTCTCTGACACTTACCTTTATCTTGCCCTTGCTTTCCTTCGCCAACTCATGCAGGTGGTTATGGAAAGACGCTATGACCTGCTTTGCGGCTATCGACATTGCGGAATCGGGATCTTTTATGACCAGAAGTATCCTGTTGCCCTGATCCTTAACGTCCGCCTTGCAGTAGAGATAATCCGTTATCGTATTGGCTGTGAGCATGACCGCGGAAGATACCGCAGCGCACACTATGTCGCGCCCGAAAACGCCGGCATCGGCATGACCCGAGACCGAGAATCCCACAAGACCGCCGCCGTAGCTGAGAAATTCCGCTTCGATCATAGGTTTTAAGCGTTGATCGAGTCGATCTTTACCTTGCTGTAGGGCTGTCTGTGACCCTTAGCGACTTTCTCGCCTTTCTTGGGCTTGTAGGTGAATACTCTTACTTTCTTACCCTTGCCGTTCTTGATGAGAGTTGCCTTTACGGAAGCGCCGGAAACATAGGGAGCGCCTGCTGTGATACCGCTGTCACTGCCGATGAGGAGTACCTTATCGAAAGTAACATCGCCCTCTTCAACACCGAGCTTCTCTACGAAGATCTCGTCGCCCTCTTTTACCTGATACTGCTTTCCGCCTGTTTCAATAATTGCGTACATTTTAATACCTCGTTTCACGATCTCGCTGTAAAGGGTGCGGTCACCCGTTGTGACAGACTTAAAAAGACCCTATACAAGCGGCTTAATTATTTTACCACACCGTTCCCCGTTTGTCAATACCTATTTTCAACTTTTTTGCGGTTTTGCGGCATTTGAGAAAAATCCTCTGCGGATATTGACAATCGTTCCGGAAGTGATATAATATATGTGCTTTCAGAAAACGGAGGAAGTTGTGCAGTGAAAAGTTTTGTGGAATTCGTCAGGGCGCAGCCGGTGCTTGTGATCTCATTTGCGGCAGCCCTGCTGACTATGATCGCCGTGCCGCCGGACATGAAATATGTGGATTACTGCAATTTCGGCGTGCTGGCGGAGCTGTTCGGGCTGATGATAGCAGTCGCCGGACTGCGCAGTGCCGGTATTTTTGAGACTCTCACCGGGTTTCTGCTGAAAAAAGCGGGGAATGTCCGCCGGCTCTCGCTTATATTTATAACGGTATGCTTTTTCACTTCTATGGTGATAACCAACGATGTGGCGCTTATAACCTTTGTCCCGCTGACGATCCTCGCTTTCGCAAAGACCGGGGACGAGAAAAGCCGCATAATGACGATAGTCCTCGAAACCGCAGCCGCCAATCTCGGCAGCATGATGACACCGTTCGGCAATCCGCAGAACCTGTTTATTTACGACAAATACGGACTCACCGCCGGGCAGTTCATACAGACAATGCTGCCTGTCGGCGCTGTGTGCCTTGTGATACTGCTCCTGCTGTCGCTTGCGATACCGGCTGTTCCCTGCACGGCTGAACATGAGCATCACCGGAAGATCTCCGGCAAGCGCGTGACTGTGTATCTGCTGCTGTTCGCGGTGTGCATCATAACGGTATTCAAGCTGCTGCCGTTCTGGGTATGCGCCGCAGCAGCGATATTGACCGCTCTCGTGTTTGACCGGGGGCTGCTGCTGAAAGCGGATTACGCTCTGCTGACCACCTTTGTCTGCTTTTTCGTTTTCGTCGGAAACATATCCCGCATAGACGCGGTGTACAGCTTCTTCTCCGGGATCCTCGCAGGCAGGGAGATCCTTGTATCCTCTCTGCTTTCGCAGGTTATCAGCAACGTTCCGGCAGCGGTCATGCTCTCCGGCTTCACCGCAAACGGCACCGCTCTGCTGGTGGGAGTGAATATCGGCGGACTCGGAACGCCTATCGCGTCAATGGCAAGTCTTATCTCTCTTCAGCTTTACCGCGTCACAGGCACAGCCGACAGCAAGCGCTACATAGCGGTTTTCTCTGCGGTGAATTTCGGTATGCTGGCTCTGCTCCTGCCGCTGTGCATACTGTTCTTCCGGCATTGAAGCGGAGCTTCCGGTCGATCTGTCGAAAAAGGAACCTTTTCGACAGATGTCCTACGCCACCGGATCGCACCGGCATGATGCCGGATCCATGCCGTTCCACGGAGATTCGTGACTCTGCTAACAGAACACCCGATACAGCTTTATTGAAAGACTGACCGAAAACTGCCGGTTTCACTACTTTCCTACGCAAAAGCGCCTGAACACGCTGTCAACCACCGCTTCTCCCGCCTGCTCGCCGGAAAGCTCATACAGCCTGTCCAGCGCGTTTTCGCACATTATCCCCACTGCGTCGAGAGTCATGCCGCTCTCAAGCGCCTCAAGAGCCTGCACCGTGAAGTCTCTGGCTTCTTCCGCGCATTTGCGCTGACGCTCGTTTGCGATAAAACCGGCAGTGAGATCGAGTTTACCTATCCCCGCAGTTTCCGCGACTGCACGCGCCACTGTCTCCGCACATTCCGGATCTTTGGCGCTGATCCGTATAGCTTTGCCGAAACGCCGTTCAAGCTCCGCAACGTCTGCCTGCACATCAAGATCGTTCTTGTTGGCAATGCAGACGACTTTTTTATCCGAAAGCAGTTCCATGAGCCGGCTGTCGTCGTCGGAAAGCGGTCTGCTGAGATCGAACACAGCCAGCACAACGGACGATTCGCCAAGCTTTTTTATCATGCGCTCAACACCTATGCTTTCCACAACATCGTCCGTCTCGCGTATTCCCGCACAGTCAGCAAGACGCAGCATAACTCCGCCCAGCGTCACCGTTTCCTCAACGATGTCGCGGGTAGTTCCCTCTATGTCGGTGACAATGCTGCGCTCGGTGCCGGTCAGCAGGTTCATAAGCGTGGATTTGCCCACATTCGGTCTGCCGACTATCGCGCACGGGATACCGTCCCGTATCAGCTGCCCCTCACCGTGGCTCTCTATGAGCGAGCCAAGATGTCCGGCGATCCCGCGCAGCCTGTCGGCTTCGAGGTTTCCGTCGAATTCGTCCTCCATTTCGTCAGGGTAGTCTATCCATGCCTGTATCAGCGTTATTATCGAAAGCAGCTCGTCAGCCTCCGCGCGGATCCTGCGGTACAGCGCGCCCTCCCGCTGCGAACGCGCACACAGCAGGAACTGTTCGTTCTGTGCGCTTATCACGTCCGCGACAGCCTCCGCCTGCGTGAGCGAAAGCTTTCCGTTCAGCAGCGCCCGCTTGGTGAACTCCCCTGCCTGCGCGGGGACTGCCCCTGCACTGTAACAGGCGGCAAGCACACGCTTTGCCGCATACATCCCGCCGTGGCAGGATATCTCCGCCGTGTCCTCGCCGGTGTAGCTGTGGGGAGCGCGGAACATCAACAGAACACCGTCGTCCAGCCGCTTTTCACCGTCATGTATCTCGCCGTAGCAGGCGGTATAACCTTTCATCTCCGCAGCGCTTTTCCCGCTTACGGGAGCAAAGACACGTCCGGCGATATCCGCCGCGCCGCTGCCGGAAATGCGTATCACCGCTATCCCGCCCTCGCCGTGGGGCGTTGCTATCGCGGCTATCGTTTTCATGTAATCAGCCTTTCTTCCCAAACAGCTTCGCAAAGAAGCCCTTTTTTTCTTTCCCGGACTGCCCGTCATCGGTCTTGCGGGGCTTTTCCTCGTATGACGGACGGTATTCGTCATAATACTCACCGTATTCATCATAGTCGATATCCCCCGACAGCGCTTCCGCGAGCGAACGGCGTTCAAGCTCGTCGCCGGTATCCTCCAGCAGATATGTGTAGATGCGCTTGGGCTTCGGAACTTTAAGCGCGTCAATGCCGTCGTTCACAAGGATCTCAAGCCCCTTGCCCATGTCGGAGATAAGATCATCGCTCATGACCTCATAGAAACTCTCGCAGCGGATATTGTATTCCTCAGCGGGATTCTCGCCGCCGATAGCCGCAAGATGTATGCTTTCTCTCAGCCATGCCGCAAATTCGAGATAACCGCTCCAGCGGGTATTTATCATCGCCGCGGCGTATTCAAGCTGTCTTGCCTCAACCGCTTCTTCCCCGTACTTGCTCACCGCCTCGCCGTACAGCAGCGGGAAGTTGTCCTGCCAGATCGTCGGTTTCTTCTCACCGGTGATGTACTTGCGGCGTGTGGAGAAGATAAGGTCACGGTGCTTCTCACCGATCATGGTGAATTTAAGCAGGCGCACGCGCTCGTCAAGAGTCTTGCCCTGCGAGATCTTCTGGATACGCGCCACTTCCTTTACCACAGTTTTGTCCGTGATCTCGTCTGCGGTTTGTTCCGGGTATTTGTGAGAGGGTATCAGCCGTTTCAGATGATGTATAGTCATTATCTTCTCGTCCAGAGACACGAACAGACGGCTCTGTCCGGGATCACCCTGTCTCGCGGCGCGTCCGCGCAGCTGATCGTTTATACGGGCGCTTTCCGCAAGGAATGTTCCTATCGCGTACAGTCCGCCCGCTTTCACGGCTTCGTCACGGCGCTTCTCGTCCGCGCCGCCCAGCTTTATGTCAACTCCGCGCCCCGCCATGTTTGTTGAAACCGTGACCGCGCCGGGCATTCCCGCACTCTTGACGATCTCGGCTTCCGCTTCGTCATTCTTGGCGTTCAGCACGTTATGCGCGATCCCCGCTTCGTTCAGCAGAGCGGAAAGCTTCTCGCTCTGCGCGATATCGGCGGTTCCGATAAGAACCGGCTGATCCTTTTCGTGCGCCGCCTTCACTTCACGGACTACTGCCGCAAGCTTGCTGTCCTCGTCATAGTACACTGCCATAGGCAGGTCCTTGCGCTGCGACGGCGTATTCGGCTCAACGTGCTTCACCACAAGTCCGTACAGCTCGTCAAACTCGTCCGCGGCACTTACGGCTGTTCCCGTCATTCCGGAAACACGTCCGTACTGCCGCAGGAAGAACTGTATCGGTATGCTGCCCATTATCACGCCACGCTCGGAAACGTTCAGCCCGTGTTTCAGCTCTACCGCCGATTGCAGCAGCCCGGGGAAGCAGCGGTTCTCCGCCGTTCTGCCGGTAAAAGTGTCTATTATGCAGATCTGCCCGTCACAGACGATGTAGTCCTTGTCCTCCGTGAGAACGTGCAGAGCGCTAAGCGAATCATTCAGCCTTGCGAGCAGTCCGTTGTTTTCCTCGTCATAGATATTTTCGATACCGAAGTGCTTCTCCGCTTTCTCCTCTCCGTCATGGGTCAGATAGGCGGAGTTTGTCCCCTCGTCAGTCTCGTAATCACCCTCGGCAAGGGTTTTCGCAAACTCAAACACCTCCGGCAGTTCCCCGTCGCTCTCCACGTCCATTACTCCCGCAGCGATAAGCGGTATGCGCGCCTCGTCGATGAGCAGAGAGTCCGCCTCGTCAACGATAGCATGGGTATCCGAAAGTCCGCGTCCCACCGCGTCATCGGGCGAGAATACAAGGAAGTCCCGCAGAAAGTCGAATCCGCTCTCCCTGACAGTGGTATAAACAACGTCAGCGCGGTATGCCGCCTTGCGCTCGTCATGCGATGACTTCCCGGTTATGCAGGCGGTTGACAGTCCCAGCAGGTCATAAGCAGGCTTCATCCATTCCCTGTCACGGTTTGCAAGATAGTCGTTGAAAGTCAGGACGTGAACGTGTTCGCCCTTGCAGACGACCGAGTAAAACGCCGCAAACACGGCCGCGATCGTCTTTCCCTCGCCTGTCGCAAGCTCCACCGCGTTCTCGTCCTCAAGAAAAGCACCGGCTGTCACCTGCGAATCAAACGGCGTAAGTCCGAGCCCCTGCTCAACTGCGAGAAACACTGCCGCAAACGCGCTTACAGCGTCATTCCCGGTTCTTGCCTTTTCAACGAGTCCGGCAATATCACCGCCGTCCGCTGCGGCTTTCACCTGCGAAACGAACTCGGCGGGCTTTTTTTCAAATCCCTTTATCATTAATATCAGTCCTTTTTGCGTCATATATTTAAAAGTATATCACAAATCGTAAATAAAATCAACAAAACCTATTGATTATTTTTGAAAAATGTGCGATAATATACTTTACGATGTTTTATGGAAAACCTTATCAATGCGGAGGATATTATGAACTACAGTGCAATCGTACTTGCCGCGGGCGACGGCAAAAGAATGAGATCATCAAAGCCGAAAGTAATGTGTGAAGTCCTCGGAGATCCCATGATCGACTGGGTGCTTGACAGCATAGACGGAGCCGGGATACCGGCGGAAAACACCGGCGTGGTAGTCGGGAACGGCGCGGATACGGTAAAAGCTTTCCTTGCAAAGAAAGGCAGCTACCGCACTTTCATGCAGACCGAGCGCAAGGGAACGGGACACGCGGTCATGCAGGCGGCGGAAATGCTGAAAGCAGGCGAGAATGTCCTCATACTCTGCGGAGATGCTCCCTTCGTTGACAGCGGAACCATCACCGCCGCCCTCACGGAACACGTCCACGGCGGCAATGATGTAACGGTGGTGACAGCCGATATGCCGGATCCCGCAAGCTACGGAAGGATCCGGCGCGACGAGGACGGCGCGTTCATCGGCATAGTCGAGAAGAAAGACTGCACGCTCAGTCAGCTCGGCATCACCGAGGTGAACTCCGGAGTTTACTGGTTCAGGGCGGAGGCACTTGCCGATGCGCTGCCGAAGCTTACCGACGACAACGCCGCCGGTGAATTCTACCTCACCGACACAGTCGGCATTATCCGCGCAAACGGCGGAAAGCTCGGCACATATACCGCCGGAGACACCAACATAGTAATGGGGGCGAACAGCCGCGCGGAGCTTATGCAGCTCAACATAATCGCAAAAATGCAGGTGATAGCCAAGCATCTGGACGAGGGCGTGGAGTTCGTCTCCACCGACGGGATCATAATCGGCAGAAACGTTGAGATCGGGCAGGACACACTGATACTGCCGGGAACGATACTCCGCGGAAATACGGTCATAGGCGAGAACTGCACCATAGGCCCGAACTCGCTTATCGAGAACTGCAGGATCGGAAACGGCGTAACGCTGAACAATGTGCAGGCTTATGATTCCCGCGTCTGCGATCGTGTAAAGGCGGGACCGTTCGTGCAGCTGCGTCCGGGGACGATACTGCATGACGGCGTGAAGATCGGTGACTTTGTGGAGGTAAAGAACTCCGAGATCGGCGTGAATACCGCAATTTCTCACCTTACATACGTCGGGGACAGCGATGTGGGCAAGGGCGTGAACTTCGGCTGCGGCTGCGTTACCGCAAACTACGACGGCATCAACAAGTACCGCACAAAGATAGGCGACTACGCATTCATAGGCTGCAACACAAACCTTATCGCCCCCGTGGAGATAGGCGAGAACGCCACCACCGCCGCCGGCTCCACGATCACCAGAACCGTTCCCGCCGACAGCCTCGCTGTCGAGCGTTCACAGACAAAGATAATCGAGAACTGGGAAAAGAATTTCCGGAGAATAAGGAAAGCGTGATCCCCTGCGACGGAGGTAAAAATGTCGGAAGAAATGACAGTCCGGAATGACGCAGTTCCGGAAATGCTGCCGCAATACAAGAAAACTGCGCTGCTGATCGGCACATACGTCATGGTCATGTTTGTGCTGAGATACATCGCCGTTGTTGTCATAAACCTCACCGATGCCGCATTGACGGACAAGGTGAGCTATGAAACGGGATACATAATCAAGCTTTCGCTGTCGGGACTGTTTCTGCAGATACTTCCGTCGGTGATCGGAGCGTTCATGTTCGGTTATCTCGGCAAAAACGGCAGAGGGCTGAAATGCCTGTACACGATCCCCAGAAGCAGCACCCGCGCGATCGGAAATTTCAGCGCGGTTTACGGCTTCGCACAGATGTTCAACCTGCTGACGATCATAATAACTTACATTTTCACAAGCAACGCGGATCTTTCAAGAAAGCTGAACACCGTCACCAAAAGCGCAGGCGCGGGAATGACGGGTGCATGGTTCATGTTCTTCATGCTGGTCGTGATAGCGCCGGTATTTGAGGAATTCATTTTCCGCGGTGTGATACTGAACGCGCTGAAGCCTTACGGAAACGGGCTTTCGATATTCGTGAGCGGCATACTTTTCGGTATCTACCACGGGAACTTCCAGCAGTGCTTCTACACTGCCGCGGCGGGTATCGCGCTTTCGTATATTGCGAATGTCACCGGCTCGATATTCCCGACTACGGTGATACACGCGATAATGAACTCCCTCGGCGGGATAATGCTGCTGTTCATGAACACCGACGCAGTTCAGACTTATGTGCTGAACGGAAACGAGGAAGCGATACCGGACAGCGAAATGATCTGGGTAGCGCTGTACGGCATTTTCATGGTGAGCCTGCTTATATTCATACTTGTGGGATTCATCGCGGCGATAATGAAAATACGCCGCATGAAGCGTTTCAGGACTCCGAAAGTATGGGGTGAAGTAACCAACGGAAAAAAAGTAAGTATGCTTGTGCTGACTGTTCCGGCTGTTATATCCGCGCTGATGATAATAGATATCTACGGCGGTTTTTCCGAAACGTGGTTTGCAAATATGCTCAGAGGTACTGTCCAATGAATTACACTGTTCTCGGTGCCGGCGGCGCGGAATACGGCATGAAGAATCTTGCGCTGAAATACGGCGCGTCGGCTGCCCTGATCTTTGTGAACACAAACATTCTGATCTATGCGTTCGTGTTTATAGTATATGGGGTTGTGGGTGCATTGCCGGACTCCTCGGAACTCCTCGATACGGCTTCCGAC
The DNA here is from genome assembly GCA_017941355.1 of Ruminiclostridium sp. Classification (GTDB taxonomy): domain Bacteria; phylum Bacillota; class Clostridia; order Oscillospirales; family Ruminococcaceae; genus Ruminiclostridium_E. The sequence goes on from JAGAWN010000244.1 coordinate 18,947, forward strand.
AGCGGTTATCTGCTGATAATGGCTCTGAACGAGTTCGCCTCGTATCTTGTACCGATGATCGTGCTTCCGCTTATATTCCGCAGTGAGCTTACCGACAGGCGGAGAATACCGGCTTTTGCGGAAAACAGCGGCTACAAGCGGATATTCGGATCCGCTGCGATACTTTTCCTTGCCGGAATAACCTGTGCAATGTCGATGAGCACGGTCACATCGTACATTTCCGAAATACTGAACACGCTGCTCGGAGTCCCGGAAACCCGGACGGCATTCTCGGAAACAATGCCGACGAACGTATTCAAGTACGCGGTATTCGAGATATGCACCTGTATAATAGCGCCGGTCTGCGAGGAACTGATATACCGTCATTACCTGCTCAAACCGCTCAGGATCTACGGCGACATAACGGCAGCGGTGGTTCCGTCGCTGCTGTTCGGGCTGTCACACTTCAACTTCGATCAGTTCCTGTACACATTCACATTCGGACTGTTTCTTTCGATAATTGCGATACGCACAGGTTCCGTACTGCCCTCAATTATATGTCATATTCTAAACAACGTAATGGTCGGGCTGAACGTTTATATGCCCGAAACTTTCGGCAGCGATGCCGTTGACGCGTTTTTCGGCGCTGCGGCAGATGTCTGCGCTCTCGCGACGGGGCTTAGCTATATCGCAGGCTGGATAGCACTCATACTGGTTGTGGTACTGAGACTGTACAAGCTGAGAGGAAGCACCGGCGAACTGCCGGCGAAACGGCAGTTCTTCCTGATATTCACAAATCCGCTGATGACAGTCTCGATAGTTCTCATGCTGGCTGTTACGTTTATGAAACTGTATCGATAAAAAAACAGGCTCGCAATGCTGTGCGAGCCTGTTTTCATTATGTTCGTTACAGTGAGGTCAGTACGACACCACGTCTCCGTCCGTCAGTCCGCTGAGAATAACGGTAAGATCGTTTATCTCCCTGCCTGCTTCAACGGGGACTCTCACCCGCTCGCCGCCGTCCTCGATGTAGCAGTACGATTCCCCGGAATACTGCATGACCGCCTTTGACGGAACGCAAAGCACGTTGTAATCGCGGTAGTCCGTCACTATCACGCTTCCCCAGCCGGCGGAGGCTATGCTGCCGGCTTCAGCATCCGCGCGTTCAAGTTCACCGTCGTCAAGCCGTATCACTACCGCGCTCCTGCCGTCGGATTCCATTGCAACTCGACCTGTGAAAGTGCCGCTTGTGCCGAATTTCAGCGCCACAGGCATACCGAACGCAAACAAATCCTTGCTTTCATTGACGGTAACATACACCTCGTCCTTTTTGGCAACCGAACAGATCTTCTGCCCGGCGGTGACCGTCTCTCCCGCTTTCATTCGCTCAACTTCGCTTACCACGCAGTCATACGGAGCTTTCACCGTGCATTGGTCTATACGGTATTGTATCAGTTCAAGACGCTTGGCTTCCTGCTCATATTCAAGCCGCGCGATCTCGCTGCCCGACGACTGCCAGCGGGAATAGGCATTGTCTGCCAGAATAGCCTGATTGCGGTATTCGTAGTCATAGGCGGAAGAATCGAAAACCGCGATCACGTCCCCCGCGCTCAGCTTATCGCCCTTTTTCACGTTGTATTCCAGTACATTCGTATCGCCGGGTACAGTCAGCGTTTCCGCGTAGATGTAACCCACCGACGCTCCGACAGTCGTGTAATTCTCAACGTCATATCTCTCGGCTTTGGCGGTAGTAAAGCTGCCGCCCGCTTTCGCGTCGAGTATCGGGATCTTTATGTCTGCGTCCGGCGCACTGCCGCCGCAGCCGCCGGCAAGCAACAATGCCGCAGCCAGCGTAAATGTTGTAGTGATCTTTTTCATAGGTTCGTTCCTGCTATCTGTGTCGGCCGCCGCCCCCGTGTCTGCCGCCGCTGCTTGAATGGTGAGTTGAACTGCGATGACTTACGCTGCTTCGCCGTCCTCCGTGAGAGGAAGAGCTGCTGCGCGGAGTGTAAATGCGCTTGACATTATTACCGACAAATGTATCGGTATTCACGTCAAATGCCAGCGAGTTTTCGAGAATATAGTTGCGCGTACCGGGTTTTTCGATCCTGAACTGTCTGCTGTTGACAGCGTAGATTATTATTCCGAAAAAAATACCGCCAACTATCGCAATACCGGGGTTGAACAGACCGACATCCACCTCAGCGCCGAGTATCTCGGTCTGATGATTTGCTTTTCCCTGATCGTAGAACTGCTCCACGCGGTAAACGAACGTGTATGCCGCCTGCGCATAGTTCTCGTCCTTTAGATCGTCCCAGATGTCATCAAATATCATGTCTATGCGGTAATCGCTGAAATAGTTTATGCAGACGCCGCTTGTGGATATGTAGTCATACTTCGTATCGCAGTTTATAAGAAAGAGTATGCCGTCGGTATTTATGCCGCACAGCTCCTCATATTTGTCGTCCGCGTATTCCACAACGTGCGCGTCGGTTTTAGGGTATCCGATATCGTCCTCGGCAACGATAACTATGTTGAATCCGGTTTTCTCGGCGACCTGCACCGCTTTTTCGTATATCTGCTTCTCGTTAGCTTCGGCTATGGCTCCGATATTGTCTAAGATGAATACCTTGCTGCCGGAAGCCGCCGCGCTTACGCAGAAGAAAACCGCGCATAGCATGAATACCGCTGACAGTAAAAACAGCCGTTTTCTCATTAAAGCCCTCCAAACAGCATCAGAAACACTTGCATCAGAAGCAGCACACCGGTCGGTATGCCAAAGGAAACGAGCGCGAGTTTCAGCTTGTTCAGGGGCAGCAGTCCGCCGAACTTTCCCGTCTGCCCGTTCATTGCGAAATAGTAAAGCTTGTCCTTGTAGAAGAATGTAAGGAACCACATAGGCAGCATCGCCTGCTTATAGTTGATATTGGTTATACCGAACTGCTTTCCCGTAATTTCGGTGCGTGAGTATCCTCTGATGCTCTTGCGGAACACTTCTTCGGAAGCCTCGGTAACACGCGAATCCACGCGATGAAACACCTGCTCACGCGGGACATCGTATCTCTGCGCGCTGTGACCGGAAAGATACGACATGTCAAAATCCCGCAGATCCTTGTAATCAAACGGCTCTATGCTGTCCATGAGAGCATCGTCCGCTCTTGAGGAAGCGTCCGCGGGAACGTGCCTGAACACAAGGCTCCCCTCTCTTACGACTTTGTGCTTTGATTCCGTAACGTATGTATAGTCGCCTTTGCGGACAGAAGATATGTTTTTGTAGCAGTCCGCGGTGATCTTCCCCTCAACACAGCAGTCCACCAGCCAGAACGGGATATATATCCCCTGTATCCTGCGCATGGACTCCTCGCTTCCGAAGCCTTTCGCAAGGAAGAATTTTCTTTTTGCGATCCATTTGCTGAACTGCATTATCGCATAATCGCGGTCAAGGCTGAACGGAATAATGAGATCCGGACGGTATTCTCCCGACAGCCTGCCGGAAAGCACCACCGGGCTGTGGCAGTAGTAGCACTCCGCCGACGCGTCAAGCTCTGAATCGGTTATCACCGAAGCGCCGCAGGACGGACACATATACAGCCGGTTCTCGTCACCGAAGCGGCGGCGCTGATCCCGCATCTCCGGGCTTTCACCGTCCGAGTCCTGCCCCGGCAGCTTCTGTTCGGTGCTGCCCTCCATCGGTGCGTCAAGCTGTTCCTGCGTGAAATGCGAACCGCAGTATTCACAGCAGAAATCCCCGCTTTGCGCCGAATACGGTATGCTCGCCCCGCAGGCGGGACACTTATAGGCGATGATCCCGTTATCCATTATGCTATCCTCTCCGTCGGTACATACCGCATCTGTTTTCAGTCGATGATCCTGCGTTTGGTGATGTCCTTGTAAAAGCTGAAATTGACTTTTTTCAGCATATCTATGATCGCCGTTTCGATCTCATGCTCAAGCCCTATGCTTTTGATCTTGCGGTCTATCAGGCTTTCCTGCGGTGTCAGACGGCGGCTGCGTCCAACCCGGTAGGGTTTGTACATCGTTCCCGTTTCCGTGTCATAGACCGCCGCGGATATCTCGCCGTCGGTATCCAGCATACGGGCAAGCCCCGAGGGCAGCGCGCAGAAAATGTCGGTAAACACGAAGCTTGCGATACAGATAGCCTTTACCACATCGTTATGCAGCGCAGTCCTTCTCGTTATATGCAGGCTGATTATGTACTGCTCAAGCGAGGTATAGTAGTACCCGCGCCCGAATGACAGCGTTATCATGGAAGCCCCCGCAGCCTGCGCCGTGATAGCATCGGAAGCCCCGGACATCATAGTGTTCAGCGGGCAGATATCCACAGGCAGGAACAGATTGTTTCTGCACCATTTCACAAGTGTGTCTATGCTGTCACCGAAAAGTCCGGTAAGCCGTATCGCGGATATCCTGCGGATAAAGCTGAATCTGTGAAGATACAGTATTATCGCCTGCGCACTGTACTCGTCCGCGTTCACTTCGAGTATCACAGGCTGCTCCTCCGGCAGACGGTCTATAAGATGCACCTGTTCAAGCTGCACACACGCGTACGCAAACGGTACCATGCTGCAATACCCGCAGTCAAAGGCGTTCCCGACACGCAGTATGTATTTATCCTCAAAGCTTTCGAGCGCCATTTTCTCGGCAGTCTCGGAGGTTATTTCGATATAGTCCGCGCCGCAGGCAAAAACTGCCTTTGCGTAGGCTGTAAGCGCTTCCGGCGTTGTGCGGTCGGTGTTGTATTTTACATAAGAAAGCGTTCTGTCTGTAATGACGGTTTTCAAAATACCAGATCCCCTTTTCATTGATACCGGGTAATATTGCTCCGGGGCTTACCATGCTGAGTCTTTTAACAGATCTCCCATTCCCGGCTGTGTCCCGGCACACTCCGACAGGATATATTATATCACAGCGAACAGGATATTTCAAGTTATTTTGCAAAGAAAAATATTGACAAAAAGACTGAATTGTGTTATAATTCAAATTGACCCGATTGGATATGCCTACGGACGGGCGGGTCGTATGCCGGGAGCAGCGGACAGCTGCATTATTGATTGAGTTAAAAGCTCAAATTTTATAAGATGATGACTTTATAATCAAACGCGAATCACTTGTGAAACGGTCAATAAGAAGCGGCAGCGTCCGAAAAATACCCGGGGATAATTGTATTCCGAGGGGATAGACTACTATGAGTGATGCGGTTCGTATCACTCTTTTTGATTTTGGAAGTAAACTATGGATATTGAAAGACAAAAATCGGCGCCGGTATATGAGGCGCTTGAAAGATTCAGAAAACAGCGCGTCGTGCCTTTCGACGTTCCCGGTCATAAGCGCGGACGCGGAAACCCCGAGCTTGTAAAGCTTCTCGGCGAGCAGTGCGTCAGCCTCGATGTGAACTCAATGAAGCCGCTGGACAACCTCTGCCACCCGGTTTCCGTCATATACGACGCGGAACAGCTGGCGGCAGACGCGTTCGGGGCTGCACACGCGTACTTCATGGTGGGGGGTACAACTTCCGCGGTACAGAGCATGGTGCTTACCACCTGCAAGGCAGGAGACAAGATAATCCTGCCGCGCAACGTCCATAAAAGCGTCATAAACGCCCTTGTGCTGTGCGGAGCGATACCGGTCTATGTGAACCCGGACGTTGACACCCATATCGGGATCGCTCTCGGCATGGAGACTGCGCAGGTGCAGAAAGCAATGGACGAAAACCCCGACGCGGTGGCGGTGTTTGTGAACAATCCAACATACTACGGTATATGCTCGGATCTGCGCTCGATAGTAAAGCTCGCGCATGAGCGGAATATGCTTGTGCTTGTGGACGAAGCCCACGGAACACACCTGTACTTCCATGAAAACCTGCCTGTCTCGGCAATGGAAGCGGGAGCTGATATGGCAGCGATCTCGATGCACAAATCCGGCGGAAGCCTTACGCAGAGTTCTCTGCTGCTGCTCGGAAGTACCGTGAACACACGTTATGTCGAGCAGATAATCAATCTTACGCAGACAACCAGCGCGTCATACCTGCTGCTGTCAAGTCTTGACATTTCGCGCCGCAACCTCGCTCTTCGCGGGCGGGAGTCCTTTGAAAAGGTCACGTCGATGGCGGAATACGCCCGCAGCGAGATAAACTCCATAGGCGGCTACTACGCTTACGGCAGAGAGCTTGTAAACGGCGGCAGCATATATGACTTCGATGTCACGAAGCTGTCTGTATATACCCGCGACATGGGGCTTACCGGTATCGAAGTCTATGATCTGCTGCGTGATGAATACGACATACAGATAGAATTCGGAGATATCGGCAACATTCTCGCTTACATCTCTATCGGTGACCGCATACAGGACATAGAGCGCCTTGTGGGAGCGCTGGAGGACATAAAGCGTCTGTATTCCCGCAAAAGCTCGATGCTGCACAACGCCGAGTACATCACACCGATAGTTGCCGCAACACCGCAGAAAGCGTTCTACTCCGAAAAGAAGCTCGTCCCGATACGCGAGACGGCGGGAATGGTCTGCGGGGAGTTCGTTATGTGCTATCCTCCGGGGATACCGATACTCGCCCCCGGCGAGCAGATAACCTCAGAGATCATCAGCTATATCCTCTACGCAAAGGAGAAAGGCTGCTCGATGCAGGGACCGGAGGACCCGGATCTTGAAAAGCTGAATGTGCTTATCTGACGGGAACAAGGCTTAATGACAACTATTCACGGCTTATAGCCGATCAAAGGGTAATGATATGGATTTTTGGTTTTCCGAAATGCACACGAATAACGTGAAAATGTCGATTCGTGTGGAAAAACAGCTTTTCAGCGGAACAAGTGACTTCCAGCGCATTGACGTGTTTGAGTCGGAGGAATTCGGGCGTTTTCTGACTTCCGACGGAAGTGTGATATTCTCCGAGAAGGACGAGTTCACCTACGACGAGATGATAGTGCACGTTCCAATGGCGGTACACCCGAATGTGCGCAAGGTGCTTGTCATCGGCGGCGGCGACGGCGGAGTGGCGCGTGAGCTGTCCTACTACGAGGAGATAGAGCATATAGATGTTGTAGAGCCGGACGAGATGTTCGTCAACGTGTGCAGAGAGTTCTTTCCGGACAACGCGCGCGGTCTCGACGATCCGAGAGTTGTGGTCTCCAACCGTGACGGACTGCGTTTCCTGCGCGGTATGCAGGACGAGTATGACCTCATCATAAACGACAGCACGGATCCCCTCGGACATACCGCCGGACTGTTCACAAAGGAGTTCTACGGGAGCTGCTACAAGGCGCTCCGTGAGGACGGGATAATGGTGTATCAGCACGGAAGCCCGTTTTTTGACGAGGACGAGGAGACCTGCCGCGCCATGCACCGCAAGGCGTACAAGTCGTTCCCCATAAGCCGCGTATATCAGGCGCATATTCCCACCTGTCCGTCCGGTTACTGGCTGTTCGGGTTCGCATCGAAAAAATATCACCCGCTCAAAGACCTTGACGCTAAACGCTGGAACGCCCGCGGGATAAAAACGTGGTATTACACGACTAATCTGCATACAGGCTCGTTCATGCTCCCAAAATATGTGGAGGATATGCTGGAAGAGGAAGAAGGGGCGGAGAAGAAGTGATGAACGTTAAATTCGGCACACCTGCACCGATACCGTACAGGCTTCCGGAATTCGGCGGTCTTAGGATCTTTTTGAGGTCGCTCGGAAGTATCACTGCCGACACCGATGAGGAGAGAATGAAGGATATCATAAGGAACGATGCCCTTTTGATGCTTTCGCAGCACCTCACGGAGCACAGCGAAAAGACTGGATATGATGACTTCCCGTCTCTCTGCGAAGAACTGGGAGACCGGATATCCGGTGAGCTTACCGCAAAGCACGGATTCAACTGCGCCGTGAGTATAGACAGCATTACTCCCGATGAAGATTCGCAGAGGAAGATAGACGCTTTAAGTATGACAGATTTTTCCGCTATCGGCGGTTCAATATGTGTAGATGTGAGTTACAAGCCTGACTGCGTTCCTCCTTGGGGTACCGGAATGGGCAACATGATGCTTACGGGATTTCCGGGAGCGCTCGGAAAACCGGATACCGGCAGCAGTGAACCGGAACTTATGCCGCAGGTCACACGCCCGGACATTGTTTCTTCCGGTACGCCTGCACCGCATTATCAGCCGAAATTCTGTCCCGAGTGCGGGAACAAACTGCCGGAGTTCAGAGTGAACTTCTGCCCGGAATGCGGTAACAAGTTATAATAACAAAATGTTCAGATAAACGGAGGAAAAAAGATGAAACTTATGGTAATAGGCTGCGGCGGCGTGGCGACCGTCGCAATACACAAGTGCTGCGAGAACCCTATTTTTACGGAAATACTCATTGCAAGCCGCACAAAGAGCAAGTGCGATGCCCTCGCGGACAAGCTGAGAGACAAGACAAAGGCAGTGCTGACGACGGCGACCGTTGACGCGGACAGTTTCGATTCCCTCTGTGCGCTCATGAAGGAGTTCAAGCCCCATACCGTACTGAATGTGGCGCTGCCCTATCAGGATCTTACGATCATGGACGCGTGCCTCGAATGCGGCGCGAACTACGTCGATACCGCAAACTACGAAGCCGAGGACACCGACGACCCTGAGTGGCGCGCGATATATGAGAAGCGCTGCAAGGAAAAGGGATTCACCGCTTACTTCGACTATTCGTGGCAGTGGGCATATCAGGACAAGTTCAAAGCCGCGGGACTCACCGCGCTGCTCGGAACCGGCTTTGACCCCGGCGTTACCGGCGTTTACACCGCCTACGCACTCAAACACTACTTCGATGAGATCCACTATATCGACATTCTCGACTGCAACGGCGGCGACCACGGCTACCCGTTCGCAACCAACTTCAACCCCGAGATAAATCTGCGTGAGGTCTCCGCCAACGGCTCCTACTGGGAGGACGGTCACTGGGTGGAAACAAAGCCCATGGAGATAAAGCGCGAATATAACTTCGACGGTGTGGGAATGAAGGATATGTACCTGCTGCACCACGAGGAGATAGAATCGCTCGCAAAGAATATCCCCAATGTCAAGCGCATACGCTTCTTCATGACCTTCGGACAGTCCTACCTGACACACATGAACTGCCTTCAGAACGTCGGTATGCTCGGTACCACCCCCGTTATGTTCGAGGGACGCGAGATAGTTCCGATCAAGTTCCTGAAAGCACTGCTGCCCGACCCGGCTTCTCTCGGTCCCCGCACTGTCGGCAAGACCAATATAGGCTGCATCTACCGCGGTATCAAGGACGGCAAGGAGCGCAATATCTATATCTACAACGTCTGCGATCATCAGGAATGCTACAAGGAGACAGGCGCGCAGGCTGTGTCCTACACCACCGGAGTTCCCGCTATGATCGGTACGGCTATGGTAGCAAGCGGTACATGGAGCGGTGCGGGCGTGTTCAATGTCGAGGAGTTCGACCCCGACCCGTATATGGACGCGCTGAACAAGTACGGTCTGCCGTGGCAGGTGGACGAGAACCCCGTACCGGTGGACTGAGATGATGAACCAAAGACTGCTGCCGAGAACAGAGCTGGGCGAGATGATGACACCCGCCTATGTGCTGGACGAGAGCGCACTGCGCCGCAATCTGAAGATACTCCTTGATGTTCAGCAGCGCTCCGGCTGTAAGATATTGCTTGCGCAGAAAGCGTTTTCTATGTTCGCGGTGTATCCGATGATCTCGGAATACCTCGCGGGAACCACCGCAAGCGGGCTGTATGAAGCAAGGCTCGGACATGAAGAGTTCGGCGCAGGGGACGTTCACGTTTTCAGCCCCGCGTACAAGGAAAACGAGATATGTGACATAGCAAAGTATGCCGACCATATCGTGTTCAATTCATTTGCGCAGCTGCGGAAGCTGCGCGGGTACTGCAAAGGCAAAAGTCTCGGCATACGCATAAACCCGGAGTGTTCGACACAGGATGAGCCTATATATGACCCCTGCGCGCCGGACTCACGGCTCGGCGTTACGCTTGCGAACTTCGATGAAGCGGAGTTCGAGGGAGTTGACGGCATACACTTCCATACCCTCTGCGAACAGGGCTTTGAGCCGCTTGCAAAAACCGTGGAAGCTGTGGAGCAGAAGTTCGGCAAGTATCTGCACAAATGCAAATGGGTGAATTTCGGCGGCGGGCATCATATCACGAAGACCGGTTACGACATCGAGGGGCTTTTATCGCTGATAAAGCGGTTCTCCGAGAAGTACGGGGTACAGGTATATCTGGAACCCGGAGAAGCCGTGGTGCTGAACGCGGGGTGGCTCGTTGCCGAAGTCATGGAGATCGTGCATAACGGAATTGAGATAGCTATACTCGATACCTCCGCAGCGTGCCACATGCCGGACGTGCTGGAGATGCCGTACCGCCCGCCGCTTTTTAACAGCGGACATCCCGGCGAAAAAAGATACACATACCGCCTGTCCTCACGGACCTGCCTTGCGGGCGACATCATCGGCGATTACAGCTTTGATGAACCGCTCAAAGAGGGCGACAGGCTTTGCTTCGAGGACATGGCGCTATATACAATGGTCAAGAACAACACATTCAACGGTATGCCGCTGCCCGACATCGGGATACTCCGCAGCTCTTATGAGCTTGTGAAGCGTTTCGGGTATGAGGATTTCAAGGGGAGACTGTCATGAGCTTTTATATGCCCGGCGAGTTTGAACGCCAGCAAGCCGCGATACTGATATTCCCCGAACGCCCCGGCTCATGGGGTTACGGCGCGGTCCCGGCACAGCGGGCGTTCGCTCAGATAATAAATACCGTCGCAAAGCATGAGACTGTGTATGTTATAGTCAGCGAAAACAGCCGTGCCGCTGCGGAAAAGCTGCTTGACAGGTCGGAGAATATACGGCTGCTCGAAATCCCCACGAACGACGCGTGGGCGAGAGATACCGCGCCGACATTCGTGAAAGACACCGTGACCGGCGAGGTGCGCGGTATAAGCTGGCGCTTCAACGCGTGGGGCGGGGATTACGACGGTCTGTACGCGCATTGGGAGCTTGACGACGCACTTGCTGAGGAGTTCTGCAAACAGACGGGGTTCGGCTGCATAAGCGCGGGGGACTTCGTGCTTGAGGGCGGCTCGATACATTCCGACGGCGAGGGGACGCTGCTCACCACGGAAAGCTGCCTGCTCAGCGGCGGGCGTAATCCCGCAATGTCAAAGACTGAGATCGGGCGGACGCTGTGCGGATATCTCGGCGGTGAAAAGATGATATGGCTGCCCCGCGGCATTTACAACGACGAAACGAACGAGCACGTTGACAACGTGTGCGCGTTCATACGTCCCGGCGAAGTCGTGCTTGCGTGGACTGACGACACGAATGATCCGCAGTATGAACTGTCGGCGGCGTGTCTGCAAACGCTTGAAAGCTGCACCGACGCGCGGGGCAGAAAGATAACCGTCCACAAGCTTCCGATACCGGACATTCCCGTGCGCGTTACGGAGCACGATCTTGCGGGGTTCATCTTTGAAGAGGGCGAGGACGTCCGGGAAGCCGGAGAACGGCTTGCCGCCTCATACGTCAATTTCTTCTTCGCGAACGATATAGTGCTGCTGCCGCAGTTCGGCGGCGAGAACGCGGAGAGCGACAAACGCGCGCTTGACATCATGCGCGGACTGCTGCCGGAGCGGGAAATAATACCGATAGACGCGATCGAGATCATCAAGGGCGGCGGGAATATACACTGCATAACGCAGCAGATACCGCTGTGAAAACCGCCTTTACAAATGGAGACGATGCTGATGAAAAAAGCATTTGCGGTTATACTTGCTGCCGTTTTACTGATGGTGGCGGGAGCCTGCTCACGGAATGAGGAACCGACAGTCTCCGACAGTGCGGCTCAGCCTGCCGCCGCACTTCCGCAAACCGAAAATGTAAAGCGAAACGCAGCAGATGCACTGCGCGCGGCATATACGCCGGGAAACAAAAGGAGCAGAGAGAACAATATGGAATACGGATTTGACAGCATCATCGGGCTGGATAAGCTTGATCTAAGCTATGAAGCGCATCTTGAGGGTATAGACGGTGAGAACTTCACCTACAGCGTTTACTTTGAGAACGGCGTGACAGATGAATCATTCGGCGCAGTGGAAAAAGCTGTGATCGACTTTGTTCAGCCTTACGAGACGGGCGGAGTCTTTCTCGGGTATATCGATGTATCGAAAGCCGACGATAACATCTGCGTTTACCTCGATCTCGGAAACACCGATGAGGGGCAGGAGAACACCGCGATACATGGGATCCTTACGGCTCTGAACGGCGTTGCGGGCATAAAGTCTGTTATCATCAACGAGGGAATGGGATTTGATTTTTAGGTGAAAACTCTTTATCTGCTGATAATTACAGATATCGGACTGTCAGACCCGGAAGATTTTCTCATTGGTGTGTTCACGTCAGAAAATCAGGCTGCCGATATCGCGGAGTATTATATTCGTGAAGTTCCGGGCTTCTGCGAATATCCGTGCGAGTATCGTGTTACCCCGAAATACGCTGACAGCGATTCCGGTACAGTCTGGCTCGTACAGGGCTGGGACGAGAATGAGCGCTTCGATGAGATAAACGCTGTCGAAAGTGAGCTGTTTGCTTCAGAAACGCAGGCGCAGAAAGCGCTGTCGGAAATGCAGGAGCGTTACGCAAGACAGGAATGGTCGGTAAACTGTTATAAAGTATGTGAAAGGCTCTGGAGCGAGGGATTTTGCAGGGTCAAGAAGTGAATACACTGCATAACGCAGCAGATACCGGAATAACAGGAAAGGAATGGTAACGTGACGGACAAAACAGCGCTGATAGTTATTGATATGCAGAACGACTATCTGTACGAGAAGCGCAAACCGAGGTTTGCGTACGACACGCCGGCTTTGGTATCGGCAGTGAACGGACTGATACACAAGTACAGTAACAGCGGCTGCGATGTTATCTACATCAGACACCTGATACAGAACCTGCCGACGAACCGGCTGGTTTTCGGCTACTCTATCGCAGGCACAGAGGGAGCGGAACTGTACAGCGGACTGGATATCGTTTCCGGTCTGGTATTCGACAAGCTGTTCGGTGACGCGCTGACCAACAAGGAATTGCTGGAGCGCGTCCGGAACAAGAAATATGACGAGATACACCTTTGCGGACTCGACAAATACGGCTGCGTCACGGCGACAGCTCTCGGAGCTGCAAAACGCGGCATAAAAGCCGCTGTTATCACAGACGGCGCGGCTACCGTCTTCACCGGAAAAAAAGCGGAAAAGAAACACGCAATGCTTGTGAAAGCCAATATATCATTTATCTGATCTCTACGGAGGAACAATGCGAAAAGTAACCACGGCGGCGGTGCAGATGCACTGCACTGCCGATATAAACGAAAACATCGCCCTTGCGGATAAGCTTGTCCGCGAGGCGGCAAAGAACGGCGCGCAGGTCATACTGCTGCCGGAGCTGTTCGAGCGGCAGTATTTCTGTCAGGAGCGCAGATACGAATACTATGCCTTTGCGAAGCCGCTTGCCGAAAACGACGCGGTGAAGCATTTCTCGGCAGTCGCGGCGGAACTGGGTGTCGTGCTGCCAATAAGCTTCTACGAGCGGGACGTGAACAGGCTGTTCAACTCCTGCGCGGTCATTGACGCGGACGGGGAAGTTCTCGGCGTTTACCGAAAGACCCACATTCCGGACGATCACTACTATCAGGAGAAGTTCTATTTCGTTCCCGGCGACACGGGATTCAGGGTGTGGAACACCCGCTATGCGCGTATCGGCGTTGGCATCTGCTGGGATCAGTGGTTCCCGGAGTCGGCGCGGTGCATGGCGATCGAGGGCGCGGAGCTGCTGTTCTATCCTACCGCTATCGGCAGCGAGCCTGTGCTTGACACCGACAGTATGCCGCATTGGCGGCGTGCCATACAGGGTCACGCTGCGGCGAACGTAATGCCTGTGATCGCGGCTAACCGTTTCGGCACCGAGACGGTGGAGCCGTGTGACGAAAACGGCGGGCAGAAGTCCGCGCTGACGTTCTACGGCTCGTCGTTCATTACCGACTGCACCGGCGAAATAACAGCCGACGGCGGGCGTGAGGGTGACAAGGTTATATGCGCGGAGCATGACCTTGACGCGATAGACGAAATGCGGCTGAGCTGGGGGATATTCCGCGACCGGCGCCCGGACAAATACGGTATCATCACCGAAAGGTGACACGGATATGACATCAACGAAAGGAGAATGCACATGAAGTACGTTTGCGATCTTTGCGGCTGGGAGTACGACGAGACTGTCGGAGACCCGGAAAACGGAATTGCACCCGGCACAAAGTTTGAAGATCTTCCCGATGATTTTGAATGTCCGCTCTGCGGCGCGGGAAAGGACAGCTTTTCCAAAGCTGAATGAAAACTGACAGCTCTCCCTTTTACGGGAGAGCTGTTTTTTACGCGATATCTTCTTTGTCGGGATACAGTGCCTCAAGCTTTGTGATCGCCTTTCTCAGGATCCGGGTAACGTGCCGGGAGCTGTAACCCAGCTTTTCGCCGATCTCCTCAGCGCTTTCGTGCATTATGTAACGGCGCTCGATTATCAGACGCTCTGTGCTGTCTCCGAGAGCCGACACTACATTCATAATACGCTCACGAAGTTCCACCAGACCGTCTATCTCACGGTCTATGCGCAGTTCGAGATCAGCTATCTTTACTGCGTAGTTTCCGACTCTGTCGGAATTGCCGCTTCCCGTGCTGCCCAGAAATGTAAAGCGCTGAGTTACACGCTCGGCAAGCGCTCTGAGCTGCGCTATCTCCTCAAGACCGAGATTTATTCGATCGTCTATTTCTTTATGTGATTCAAGCAATTTTCTGATATTCATGCCTCTCTCCTTTCATACCAGCACTTCGGTCAGGCAGTCGCCGCAGAACAGCAGTTCTCCCGCTTCATAGGCGCTTTCTCCGTCGAAAAGCGGTTTTCCGCAAACCCCGCATACATACCGTGATCCGATGATGTTTTCACTTCCGCAGTACGCGCACTCAGCGTATCTGCTCCCGTCAGTGTCATAGGGTCTGTCGGGCGTATCGCCCGTTTTTCCGCAGTTATTACATTTGTACAATGCTCCTCCTTTTGTTGCAAATCGGGGAAGTTGCTCCTTTCGTTGCATATTTGGGACAAGTCTATAATACCACAACTTTTTACAATTGTCAACCCATTTGTGCAACTTTTTTCAAAATTTTCGCAAAGCTGTTGCAATTTTGGGAATTATGTGTTATAATGCAGTATAAGGAAAGTTTATGTGCCAACCTGTCATAAAAACACGAAGGAGAGAATATCATGGAAAATACATCTACCGCCGAGAGGCTCGGACTCCGAAGAAAAGAACTCGGAATGTCGTATCAGGAACTTGCGGACTGTACAGGGATCAGCAAGTCAACGCTGCAGCGCTACGAAACAGGCAGTATCAAAAATATCCCGCTGGACAAGCTTGATGTGCTTGCTCAGGGACTAAAGACCACCGCACTTTATATTCTCGGGAAAAGCGAACCCAATAATGCCGAGATCATCGACAACAGCATTTACCGCATACCGGTGTTCGACAGCGTAAGCGCAGGCTTCGGCGCATACGCCGACAGCAACGCGGTCTGCTATATACCGACATTCATAGAGCATCCCGGCGAGCGCCAGGATTTCCTGTGGATCAACGTCAAGGGCGACAGCATGGCTCCCACTATCGAGGACGGTGACAGGATCCTCGTCCGGAGACGCGACAGCGTTGACAGCGGCAGCGTAGCCGTCGTTATGATAGGCGATGAGGCATTTGTCAAAAAGATCAAGTACGGAAGGAACTGGGTGGAGCTTCATTCGATAAATCCCTACTACCCTGTCCGCCGGTTTGAAAACGAATCCGCGGCAGATGTACGCGTCGTTGGTGCGGTGATCGAGGTCAGCAAGAAGCTGTGACAAACTGATATCCCGTCCCGGAAGTCTTTTTCCGGAACGGGATATTTTTACTGTTCAGTTGTCATTACCGCTGCGGCGGTCAAGCCCCGCGAGAATATCGTCGATATTGTACGGAGCGCCGTTGTCGCTGTCCTCACGGAGCAATGAGTCAAGGCGCGGAATAGATGTTGTGGTGTTGGTATTGCGGCTTGTGGGCGTGTACTGACGGACGGGCTGCTGAAGTGACGGTGTTGTACGGGTCTGTGTGTCACGGAGCTGTCCGGTACGGGAAGGATCCTGAAGCTGCTGCGTGCGGTCCTCGGGCTGATTCAGCCGGAGCGCGGGACGCTGTATGCGGCGCTGCTGATTCTGCTGGCGGTTTTGCAGCCTGCTCTGTTCCTCGCGGATAGCGGCAGCCTGACGGGCATTCTGTGTAAGCTCCGCTGTCTGCTGCCTGGTGAGATTGCTGATGACCGCGGTCTTGGCGAGATTTGCGGTAGAACGGGCGGCTTTTCCTATCTCCTTTTCGCGGTTCTCAAATTCCTTTTCCGCCGCAATTGCGGCACCGCGGGTCTTGCGGATATCGTTGACTACCTGCGCACGGACTTTATTCATATCCTCGCGCTCATGCTCGGCTTTTGTGGCTTCGATAGCTTCGTTGAGCTTCGCGGAGGACAGCGGCATGGTAACACGCTGCTGTGAATGCTGCGGACGGCGCGTGGGAGTCGTGAACAGCGGATTCTGCTGAGACGCCTGCTGCTGTCTCGCGGCAATATTCGCATAATCGCTGCGCGTCCTCTGCGCGGGTCGGCGGCTCTGTACCTGCTCGCTTATACCGGTATCATAGATGCCGATACTGTTGTCAAGCGAGGCGTTCCGGTATGCACGGGCAGCTTCTGCGGTACCTCTGCGCTCTCTCGTCTGACGTTCGGGACCCGGCGCGTAGGTGGGAACCTCGTACTGCTTCTTGACAGTCTCGATCTCAGGCTGCGGCATTATCTTCCCGGCGAACTTTACGATCTCGAGTATGATTATGATAATGCTCGGTACAATAGCGATCATCAGCATACCGACAGGCGAAGTTGCGAAAGTGATAAGCCCGCCGAGGAAATCCCAGTAACTCATGCCTTTTGCAAGCACCTGACTCTGCGAAAGTGTGATCTCCGCGTTGTTCTCTGTCAGTACGCTGAAACTGTAAACCCCGTCATACAGATTGCTGCTCAGCACCTGCGCCAATGCGGGTTTGCCGTTTTCGAGTGTGAATATCACTATGTTCGGCGGCTGGATCTCAGACGGCGGCACCTTGCTTGCTATCAGTGCCGTCCCCTCGTTCAGTAAATACGCTCCGTTCTCCGTCGGGAAAGCATTGGTTTTTACAAGATATATGTTTGAACCGAAGATGTTCGGCGTTCCGTCACTGACGGAGTACACCACCGCCGTGACACTCAGGAAAATAGCTATAACGAAGAACAAACCGCACAGAATACGCAGTATGACTTCAAATGCTCTGTTTTTAAGGCTCATTCTCAAACCTCTCTCTATATAGTAAATGTTGTTACGAATGTAATTCCGGGGCGCAATGACCCAATCATATACATTTTAGCACATATTTCTGCATTTTGCAATACCTTTTTACAATATTTATGGTCTTACGGCAAGAAAATATACAATTTGTGGGAATCCGACAGCTTGCGTTTCTGACCGGAAAAACAGAAACAGCAGAACCACGGTCGTCGGTTCTGCTGTTATTGTTATTTACTTGTGTTTTACATACTTAATGTCTGCTCATCAACCGTGAAAAGTCTTCATAGCACAGCTTGAAGGCTTTTCACGGTTGCAAAAGTGCAAGGAAAATTCCCCATTTTTAAAATTTTCCTTGCACTTTTGTTCGTCCGAAGGACGAAATGAGCTTGACATCAAGGAATGTGTCCGTTGTTCCAATGCGCTGCAGGTGCATTGGAACAACATCTGAAAGTCTGTTTTACAGACTTTCAGGCAATACCTGCCAAAAGGCAGTTATTGAGGACACATTAATTATTAAACATTCTCCAGCCTGCGTCCGATGTAACCCGCTACCTCTTTCTCGTCGATGCCGAG
>JAGAWN010000001.1 GCA_017941355.1 Ruminiclostridium sp.
CGTCCGTAGTATGTATCGACTGTCAGACCGAGATTGTCGCTGAAATATGACTCGTGTTCAAGCTTTTCCGGGTCAAACCCGTTCATTTGTGCAAGCCCGCTTATGCGGTCTTCGGGCGTATCTGCGATAAGGACGGTCTGTGTTGTAAGTTCCGGCTTTTCGCTTTTGCTGTCCTGTGTTCCGATAGTGGTTGTGACAGTGCCGGATTCCGAATAATTGTCAACATATTTAGACGATTGTATAATATTGCAGCCGTACAGGTTCGTGGTATATATCCTTGCACCTACGCCGAAATCAAGAAGATCATATCCGTAGGCTTCTCCGGCTTCGGCAAAAGTATCAAAGGAAGAAGGCGTATCGCTGCTGACATAAACAGCTACGATCGTTGACTTTTTTTCTACTGCTGCTCCCGCTTCCGGTACTGTCCGTATTACGAAGTTTTCGGGAACTTCATTACTTTCTGAACGGGTGATCGAGTAGTTTATACCCAGTTTTTGAAGCGTCCCGGCTGCATCATCGATATTCATTCCTGTCAGATCGGGAAGTTCCCAGAACTCCCGCATCGGCTTGTAAACATATTTATAATGCTGTCTGTCCGCTTCTATAGGTTGTGTGTTTTTTCCGCCTGTGTTAAGATACTCTATTCCCATAGCATAAGACTTGCCGGTTTCAAGCTTTACAGGCACGGAATAAGTGCAGCGGTGAGTGTAGCTGTCCGCTTCGGGAACTTCCTCTATACTGAACTTCTCGGTAGTATAATCTATGGGTGTTCCTACAGTAAGTTTTACATATTCCGGAGAGTAGGTTTCATAATTATCGCCTGTGTACAGAAGGCTGAATCTTGCGGTAAATGTTTCGCCGTCATATTCCGCTCTGTTCAGCCAAACAGTAGCATCGTGAAATTGAACAGGTTTCCCGTAAAGCTCGCTTATATCCGGCAGCGTCTCCGGGTCAACAGTATTAGATGTCGGCGCGACAAACTCCTCGCCCTCCTTTGCCGGCATGGTGTACAAGAGTTCCGTTTCCGATGCAGCCGACGAGCCTGCTCCCGCGCCTTGCACATCTGGACCCTTGAGCCCGCCGTTATCGGCAAGAAATTTCAGCCCGAACACCGCGCCTGCAAGAACCGCGGCGGTTCCCGCTATTCCGAATAACACATTGAGTACCTTGTGTGACTTTTTCGGCTCGGCGTATTCCGGAGTGATCTCCGTAAACTTGACTTGCCGTACATTATCTTCCCTATTTTTCATATTCTTCGCCCTTTCTTTGACATTTTCAAATGCCGTTTCGTGATCGGAACAAGGATATGTTTCTCTCACAGACGAAAAGGCTTTTTTACAGAGTTCTTTATAATCCATATTATCAGTTCCTTTCACTACCAAGCAATTTTTTTAATTGCTTCCTGCCCCGGGATAGGCGTGCCCTGACAGCAGCTTCACTGATAGCAAGTATTTCTGCAGTTTCCGGGATCGAATACTCTTCGATATAATGCAGATACAATACCTCTACGATTTTCCGATTAAGTTTCATAATAGTTTTCAAAAGCTCAGAATTACTGCTGTCAGCAATATCACCCTGAATCTTGTAATCTGCTGCTTCAAGCGGCAAAGAGAACTTATACCAGTGAGAACGCACCAGATCTATACTTTTATTCACTGCACAGCGCAGCAGCCACGCCTTGATATGCTCATCTCCGGTAAATGATCCGCGATATGTATAAAGATCAAGAAATACATCCTGTGCTATGTCGTCGGCATCAGACGTGTTTTTACAACGGCACAGTGCAACGGTATAAACATTTGTATAGAATTTTCGCATACATCTGTCAAGCTCATTGTCGGTCATTCCTATCCCCCTTTCTGTGTAAGGCACCTTAAACAATAAATCGAATGGAATAGCCGTTTTGTGACATGATTTGAAGAATATTTTCAATTTCGTCACATCGAACAATATTATACACAATTTTTGTTGCAAATGCAACAAAAGTGCAAGCCGAAATTGTAAGGTTTTAGAAATCATGTGATTTATTATTGGAGTAAAGCAGTAAAAACCGCTTAATAGCTTGCAAATCGGATGATTTAATGCTATTATAGTTTGGGGTGTTATAGTGTGTACAAATTAGCTAAACGGCTTTGTGCAACTATACGAAAATGAAAATATTTCCGGAATACGCGTTACATTTTGCCGGTTTATTCGTTTTATATAGTAGAGACTTTTTTTTAGGGAGGTCGGGAATATGAGATATAGAAAATTTGTTGCAGCCGCGATGTCGGCGGCTCTGATCCTTTCGGGCTGCAATACGGACAAGCCCGCACAGATAACACTGTCACCTGTTGAAATAGAAAGGCTTGAGAATGCGGGGAAATTATCCGACGTTTCAGATATTATCGCATTGCTCTCGGATGATGTGAAATATAGCGAGTGCGATGATGACAGCGACCTTATGCCATATTTCGGCGGACTTGCCTGTGCGGACAGAGAGTTTTGTATTGTATCGCACGGCGGGGAAAGCTATGTCCTGTTCCGATATGATCATATAGGAAATCCCGGAGATCTCACAAGTGTCGGCGGTTTGACCAAGGAATACAGCGGAAATACGCTGAATGTCAATGTTGCCCCTGTATTCAAAGGTAAGATAGAGATTGGCTGCTTTACGGGAGCTGTGTACGCAATTTGCATCGTTAAGCTCGACCGCGAAATTGACGCGCTTACTGTGGATGATTACAAATACACGGAATATGACGGCGGTATCGTTCGTGTTGGAAAAAAATACGGCGTGCTCGACGAGAATATGAATGTGATCGTGCCGATAAAGTATGATATACTCGTGAATTTCTCGTCTCCCGGCTCGGAGCATAATTATTTTCGGTTCAGTGAAAAAGGGTATAACGGGATCATGGACGAGGATTTCAATATTATATTGCAAGCGAAATATTTTAACATTGTTTTTGTGAATGATGATAAGTTTGTTGTTATGGAATACAATACATGCGGCGATACGACTTCGGATACATCATCGAAATATATGATATCGGCGGTAGATCGTTCAGGCAATGTGTTATGCGGTCCGATAGACGGGTTTATTGATGCCGACGAAAGTTTTTCAAACACCGCGCGGCAGGCTGTTTTCTCACGAGGCGGTCATGAAGGTGTAATTGACGAAGATCTGAACGTTATCATAGAACCTGAGTATGACAGTATATGGAAAGAGGGAACGGATACCTATATATTCTATGTGGTGACAAAGAATGATGCTCACGCAGTGTTTGATACCAAGGGTGTGCAGAAAACTGCGTTTGAGAACCTGACCGCTTATGAGGTCGGTGAGAAATACCGTAATAGTATCAAAGTACGTTGAAGGAGAACACTATGAAAAACACTAAGATTTTTATAGCACTGACACTCTGCGCCGTTCTGCTCTTGTCGGGCTGCAATACAGACAAGCCTGCGGAGAAATCGACAGAAGCATCTGCTGCGACG
Organism: Ruminiclostridium sp.; assembly: GCA_017941355.1. Taxonomy (GTDB): domain Bacteria; phylum Bacillota; class Clostridia; order Oscillospirales; family Ruminococcaceae; genus Ruminiclostridium_E. The sequence goes on from JAGAWN010000001.1 coordinate 3,481, forward strand.
AGCAACGAAACAACAGCCGCAGCAAGCGAAACGGAGACAACGACAGCGGAAATGACTGCTGAACCCGAGGAAAAAGCGCCGGAGATATACATTAAGCCGACCGGACCTCAGAGAGACGAGCGCACACTGCGAAGCTCGGTGGTGAACGGTATCGAGCAGATATCCATGGATCCGTACGGTTGGTCTTACAGCACCGATGACCAGTACGATTACTGCTTTTCGCCGAGCGGGAAGATATGGCTTGACGGCGGAGAGTTTGATATGAGCACGTTTGAGGATTATCCGAACGCGGAAGAATACCCCGACGCGGAGATCTTTCACAAATTCACAGCCGATGACGGGTTGATTCCGGTATGGACATACCGCGGAGCGACACTTTTCGGTGCCCGGGAGTCTTCGGGGATATTCTCGCTGTCTCCCGCAAAGGTCGAGGATCAGATCAAGGCGATGCCGATGACAGAGCACAGAAACTTCCGTTCGCAGTATGAGCTGCGCTGGAAAGACCCGTCCGCGACTGTTACCGAGGCAGCCGAGGAGGGAAGGGAGTTCGGTGAAATAAAAGGACTCTCGCTCGCGTGTGAGCTTTTCGACGTGGTAAAGGTGAACGCCTTTGTGTGCAGGTCGGACGACACTCATTATGCAATACTGATCGACCCCGCGTATATGCAGGGCATCCCTATGTTCTCGAACGGGAACACGAGATTTGATTTCGGCGGAAAGGTAGTCATGGCTGATTCGGTCCTTCTGTATTCGCTCATAGATGATGCCTACGCAGAATGGGTCGAGGAGTTTCCGGAGAATGCTTACGCCTATGCACAGGTGACGCTGTTTGAGACACAGATAGCCTGGGATCACGATAACGGCTATGAGAGCGGGGCAAATTACTGTGTGCTTTCGGAAATGCACATTCTCGATACGTTTACTAAAATCGAAGATTTTGAATCCCCCGCAGATAAACCGGTCATCGACACAGTATTGTCGGATGCGAAAATGTCGCTGTATTACGGTGCTCTAAGCAGAGCTTACAGCGATATATACTCGGACGACATCATCGGTATCGAGCTTGTTGACCTTGACTTCGACGGTACGCCGGAGCTGATAGTATCGCGGCTTGACAGCACCGGTGATGTCTGGTGGTTCGACTGGAAGTTCGACGCTGATGTTTACCGTTTCAGCGACACAGGCGTGAAGAAGATAGGAACTCTTCCGCTTGATTTCGTACCTTCCGATACCTGCAGAGGATACTACATAGGAACTGGAGTTGTGCCGGACGGCTCGGACGCATGGTTTGCGACGTTCCGCGAGTCGCCCTCTCCGGACGAGGATTTTGGAAGGGGTGACTACGCGTTCGCGCTCGCCGATGATAAGATCTACTATTTCCCGCGCTTTACCGAAAAGCCCGCCGGTGATGACGCACTCGTGATAAACGGTCAGAAGCAGGAAAAAGACTACTTCTTTATGGGAATGCGTATAGAACCGACAGTCGATAATACCGATCCGGTTTCCTACGACGGCGCGACTTATGATCCGCTGTTAGAGTGGAACGGAGTGACTGCGGACTACGGCGGTATGTATATGCTTTACAACAAAGCACGCGAAGAGTACTGCAAGGAAATGATAAAGAATTCGGTATGCATAGCGGACGGGGAGTTTTCCAATGTAATGACTCACCGCGATGCTGAGAAATATACGTCTTTTGAGTTTGATGAGGCGGCGTTCGACAGGGTCGTCGCCCGGGAAGTGTATAACTGGTGCAGCTTCGGAAACGGTTATGTGCCGCACAGATATGCATTCATATATTAAACTTAATTGGGGGATATTTATGAAACATATACATAAGCTTACAGCACTGACACTCTGCGTAGCTCTGCTCTTATCGGGCTGTAAAACGGACAAGCCCGCAGAGAAATCGACAGAAGCATCTGCTGCGACGAGCGCCGAAACAACAACTACAACTACATCCGAGGAAACAACCTCGGCTGAGACGTCTATGTCGGAAGATGTTTTCACCGAACCCGTCTTTACCGATAACAAATATCAGGAACCCTTCTATTCAAGCAGTCCTGTTCTCACGCTCGATGAGGCGCTCCGGGACATCGACAGTATACGCTCGTTCGACTACGGTTCCGACGATATGGAGGATGTCATCGGGCGGCTGCTCGCGGGCAACA
>JAGAWN010000245.1 GCA_017941355.1 Ruminiclostridium sp.
AGCCCGTCTATAACACCGGGTCTGTTCTCACGTCTGCACTTTTCCGCACGAACAACGGCGAGGAAATCTTCGACCGCGGTCTCAAGTTCGGCGTTTGTCACGAGATAATCGTAGTTCTCCGCGAATTTAAGCTCTTTCCGAGCAGTTTCAAGTCTCTGCGCGATCACATCGTCTGTTTCCGTGCCGCGCTTGCGGAGACGTCTGTCAAGTTCCTTGAATGACGGCGGGAGTATGAACACCATAGTGCAGTCCGGGAACATCTTACGGACATTCGCCGCGCCCTCGATCTCTATTTTCAATATCACGTCTTTTCCCGCTTCAAGCATATCCGTGACAGCTTTTTTCGGAGTTCCGTAATAATTTCCCACATATTCCGTGTATTCCAGCAGTTCTCCGTTCTTTATCATATCCTCGAACTGTTCTCGGGATTTAAAGAAATAGCTTACTCCGTCAGTCTCGCCCGGGCGCATAGCGCGTGAAGTCGCGGAAACCGAGTAATAGAGGTTGCTGTTGGCTTTCAGCGCCTGTTCAAGTATAGTGTCCTTCCCGCAGCCGGCAGGTGCGGATACGACTATAAGAATACCTTTTGCCATAAAATCGCTCCTTAATACTATCGTTCATATTTCAGTTAGCCATGAAATTATATTTCTATGCTGTCAGAGTTTTTAGCAGACATTACAATATGCCCGCTGTCCATTACAATGACCGTCTTTGTCTTTTTTCCGCAAGTGGCGTCTATTGCCATGTTCTTGTCCTTTGCGGCGGAAACGACGCGTTTTGCCGGTGCCGAATCAGCGCCTATGACCGCAACTATGCGATCGCTGTTTATCCTGTTTCCGTATCCGACATCTACCAGTTTCATTGCTCACACCGCCTTTTTGCAATACCATAAATTATATTATAACATTTCCAAGCGGAAAAATCAATACAATTTTCGCAATTCTCTCGCAAGCTTTCCGACCGGCAGTCCCATGACATTGTAATAATCACCGGTTATCCCGCTCACCAGCAGCGCTCCGATACCCTGAATACCGTAAGCACCGGCTTTGTCAAACGGCTCTCCGGTAGAGATGTAATCCTCTATTTCTTTCTCTGTAAGTTCAAAAAAACTGACCTTTGTCTCTTCACAGAAGCACACGTTCTTACTTTTGGAAATTATGCACACTCCCGTAAACACCGAATGTTCCTTTCCCGAAAGCAGCGTCAGCATCTGCTTTGCGTACTGCGCGTCTTTCGGCTTGCCCAGTATCTGCCCCTCTGCCGCAACCACGGTATCGGCTCCGATAACTATATCCGAACGACGGGTTTCCGCAACTTCAAGAGCCTTGTGTTTTGCAAGCTCGGTAACATACTCACCCGGCGGCAGCGACTTGTCCGCGCGTTCCTCTCCGACGGCGGGTATTATCTGAAAATCCGGCGTTATTATCGAAAGCAGTTCCTTTCTTCTCGGAGACTTGCTTGCAAGTACCAACATATCATCACCCCACTATATAGTATGATTTTAACATATTTGGCACAATATGTCAACAAATATTTTGCTCACAGTATCTCGTCGCAGAACAAAATATTTGTTGACATTGTATGAAAATGGTAGTATAATATATGGTATATTGATCTGCGCCGGTTTTCTGACCTGATATCCTGTTAATGAACAAGGAAATATGAAGAATATCGTAAAATCACTTGACGATTCGCAGAAAAAATGGTAGAATAAAGGGTAATGTTTTAAGGCGGTGAATGTATGGGAAAGCTTATCGTTATAGAGGGACTTGACGGGAGCGGCAAATCCACTCAGCTCGAACTCCTGCGCGAGAAGCTTCCCGATGCGCATTTCATAACATTTCCGCAGTATGACAGTGACAGCGGACGGATAATCAGTTCGTACCTGTCCGGACTGTACAATGAACAGGATCCGTCTGTGAGTGCATATTCCGCAAGCATTATGTACGCTGTTGACCGCTACACGAGTTTCAGAACCTACTGGGGCGCTCTATACAGCAGTGACAGACCTGTTATTTCTGCACGCTATGTATCATCTAATGCAGTATATCAGATGACAAAGCTTGACCGTGATAAATGGGACGGTTACCTCGAATGGCTTTGTGACCTCGAATACTTAAAACTCGGTATGCCGAGACCGGATAAGACAGTGTTCCTCGATATGCCCACCGATGTTTCGCAGAAGCTGCTTCTTAAACGCTACGGCGGTGATGAGAGCAGAAAGGATATCCACGAACGCGATACCGCCTATCTCGAAAGATGCAGAGATGCAGCAATGTTCGCAGCGGAAAAATACGGCTGGAGCATTATCCCATGCAGCGAGAGCGGTGAGCCGAGAAGCATAGCGGACATAAATTCCGAACTTATGAACGCTGTTAAGGAGCTGCTATGAAACGTATCGTCGGAAACATCGGAGCACTGCCGCTTCCGGACGGAAAATTCGCTTTCGGGAGAGTACTTGTACACTCGAACGTTGAGTTTTACCGGCATATCGGCGTCAGTGAGGATAGCCTGCCTGCCGATCGGGAAGTATGGTTCACCGTATGCTGCCATGTTAGTTTCTTCAGACACATGACGCTCGTCGGAAAACGCTCTTTTGCTGATGAAAACGAAAAATATCCGCCGTGTAAATACATATATGATGTTATCGGCAAGAGCTATTCGCTGTACACCCCGCAGGGTGATATCGTTCCCTCGGACTATGAGCATTGCAGAGGACTCGAACGCGCTTCTGTATGGGAATATGAACATATTATCGACAGAATAATGGGTACGGGCAGGTTTCCTTCCCTTATCCTCGGACACGATCTGTCACAAGACTGAAAGGAAGTAATAACTATGGTACTTGTATTTCTCGCAAACGGTTTTGAAGAGACCGAGGCTGTAGCGCCTATCGACATTCTCCGCAGAAACGGTCAGAAAGTCGTTACCGTCGGCATCGGCGATGATGTTATCACAAGTTCTCACGGAATTACGATAGTTCCGGACGCTACAGATCTTGAACTCGCTCTGAGCGATGAGATAGATATGATCGTGCTGCCGGGCGGTATGCCGGGAACGCTCAACCTCGAAAAATCCCGCTCCGTGCAGGATACGATCGACTACTGCGCCGCAAACGGCAAGTATATCGGCGCGATCTGCGCTGCCCCCTCGATACTCGGCAAGAAAGGACTGCTCAAGGGCAGGAAAGCTACCTGCTTCCCCGGATTTGAGGAGTTCCTCGAAGGCGCGGATTTTACCGGCGGACCGGTCGAACATGACGGAAACATCATTACCGCACGCGGTGCCGGGGTCGCTGTAGAGTTCGGTCTGAAGCTGGTCGAGGTGCTTTCCGGAAAACCCGCTTCGGATAAGATCAGAGAATCCATGCGCTGTGTCGGAGCCTAAAAAACTGCTTCGCGCGGAGCTTGTCGAAACGCGAAGAAATATGGAAAAATCCGTCAGGAAAGATTTTGACGAAAGAATATATAATAATCTTGTGAACCTTGACTGCGTGAAGCGCTGCGGAACGTTCCTCGTTTACGCGTCATCGCCTGTCGAGGTGGATACAAGACGTTTTATCACGGCAATGCTTGACAAAGGCAAAACAGTGGCAATACCCAAGTGCGTCGGAAAAGAAATGCGCTTTCTCGCTATAGACTCGCTTTCTTCGCTTGTAAAGAGCGGATTCGGAGTTGACGAGCCTTCAGACGGAGAACAGATAGTTGATTTTTCCGGAACGGTCTGCATTGTTCCCGCCCTGAGGTTCGACAAAGACGGCTTTCGTCTCGGCTGGGGCGGCGGGTTCTATGACAGATTCCTTGCCGATTATAACGGTATATCCGTCGGGATGTGCTATGAGGACTGCTGCGGAGAAGTTCCCAAAGACAGGTATGATATGCCTGTAGATACAGTTATTACTGAAAACGGCATATATTGCCGCAGCTGAACATAAAAGCTTTTACTGATGAACGGAGGTGATCCCGGTTGGACGAACATGAAAAAATGGAATACAACGATATAGAAAGCCTTGCCGCTTACCTACATAGCGGTAAGAAGCAGGAAGAGAGAGCCGCCGAGGAGCGCTCTGAAATGGGGCTTCCGCCGGAGCCTGCCGAAAACGGAAGCGGAAATGAACTTGAGGGAGTTCTGTTCTCGATCGAAGGCAGAAACAGGCAGAACTCCATAACCGCTCTGCTTGACGACGATGAGTACGGTGCCGACGATGAGGACGATGACGATATCCCGGAGCGTCATTTACCCAGACAGGCTCAGACAGATCCGTCGATCCCGGCAAATCCTATAAGCAAGGCCGCAGCGGGGATCGCTCCCGCAGCAAAACCTCCGAGAAAGAAAAGACGTGATGACGGTGACAGCGGTTCATTTGCGGATAAAGCCAAAAGCAGGTTCGATTCCATAGTTTCCGGCGCAAGAAAAAAGATCGAGTACATCAGAGAAAAGCCCGATACTCTTCCCGATGAGGAAGAAGAAAGCTTTGCTTTGCCGGAAAAACAGGCATCATTTCACAGACCCGCCGTGATCCCCGCACCGGAAACCGAAACGGAAGCGGGAAATACCGACAAGAGTGCTTTTCACGAAAAGCCAAGACGGGAAAAAGCTTTTAAACCCGCTCCGGAACCGAAAGCGAAAGATCAGGAAGAAGAAGTACCCGCTCTTGCTGCAAGCCTTTCCGCGGCCCTCGGAGAAAAAGCAGCTCAGATTGTCAGAAAGAACAAAAACGCACTCCCGCCGGAGGATATCCCCGAGATCTACGACGTCGAGGAAGGCTCGGACGAGGAGGAAGAATTCGACAATACCGCGACACGCCTTATGAACGCGGTAAACGATCCGAAGTCAAGAAACAGCGCAATGCGCGAAGATATGGAAGCCGAAGAAGAGGATATGCGCGCGGAGAAGATCGTGGCAGCGCGTATGCGTCTGAATTATGAACGTCAGAAACAGAGTACCCGTACTCTTGCATATATCCTCGTTGCACTTCTGCTGTGTGCGGCGATACTCGGCGCAGCCGCTTACGCTTCCACTTACATTGTGAAGTGGGCGCTGGACTTCACCGGAGTGGCTTCCGCGGATTTCAAAATAGATGTCACTATCCCGGACGATGCCGACATTGAAACAGTTGCCGCAATTCTTTCGGAGAACAATGTTATAAGTGATGCCAAGTTCTTCAAGATGTACGCTGATTTTGCGGACAAGATCAAGGGCAGCGATACCAAAAAGGATTTCATTCCCGGCAAATATACCGTAAGCTCGACTATGTCCTACAGTACCCTGCTGTCCATTCTGCGAACAAAGGTAAATACGCAGAAAACGGTAACTGTCCGCATTGTCGAGGGAATGACAGCCCGTGAGATAGGCGAACTCCTTGAGGAAAACAACATCTGCTTTGCAGAGGATTTTGAAAAGTATTATAAGAATATTCAGAACAAATACGACTTCGAGCGCAGAGTCAAGGAAAATTCTCTGAAATACAACCAGCTTGAGGGCTATCTGTTCCCCGATACCTATGAGTTTTACGTTGTGAACTCAATGGAAACCGGCGGCAAGCCCGAAAAGGGGCAGACGGTAGATGAAGCATACGAGAAAATGAAGAAGGAATCGGAAGAAAACGCTCTCGAAGCCGCTAAGAAGATGTATTCCAACTTCAACAGCAAGATGACCCGCAGTATGTACAAGAAAATGGGTGAGATGCACTTCACCCTTGACGATACGGTTGCACTCGCTTCTATTGTGCAGAAAGAGGCAGCTTCCGAGGAAGATATGGGTTTGGTTGCAAGTGTATTCCTCAACAGAATCCGCAGTTCTGCCGAATATCCCTATTTGCAGTCGGATGTTACCGTGCTTTATGTCGAGAATGATATCAAACCGTATATCAAAGGTTCCGATGCTTCAAAACAGCGAATTTATGATGCATACAACACTTACACCTGTCATGGTATCCCGGCGGGTGCTGTCTGCAACCCGGGTGAAGCTGCGATAAACGCTGTTCTTTACGCTCCGGAAACACCGTATTATTACTTCTGCGCAAACGAAGAAACGGGCGAGATCTACTATGCCGCTACACAGGCGGAACACGAAGCTAATCTCCGGCTTACCGGACTTACAGCCGGTGAACAGACAAGTCCTATGCCTTACGGCGAGGGTGAAGAAGGGAACGGTGCAAGTGCTGAATAACATTCCCGAAATACTCTCCCCCGCCGGAGACCGCGAATGTCTTGAGGCTGCGGTGGATTTCGGCTGCGATGCCGTATATGTCGGCGGTCAGACATTCGGTATGCGGGCAGGACCCAAAAACTTCGATATGCTGGGACTCGCGGACGCGGTGAGATACGCTCACAATGCGGGAGCAAAACTCTATCTCACCTGCAATACCGTTCCCACAAACGATGAAGCCGAACAATACCCGAGATTCATTGCGGAAGCGTATGAGACAGGCATAGACGCTGCGATCATTGCGGATATCGGAGTTATGTCAATGACCAAGAAGTATGCTCCGAAACTCGATATCCACATGTCAACACAGGTCGGCATAATGAACTACACCACCGCCAACGAACTTTACAGAATGGGCGCAAAGCGTGTGGTGCTTGCCCGCGAAGTACCTCTTACGGATATCTGCCGAATACGGAAGAACATTCCCGACGATCTCGAAATAGAAGTTTTCGTGCATGGTGCAATGTGCGTTTCTTTCTCCGGGAGATGTCTGCTGTCGAAGTACATGACCGGGCGCGATGCGAACCGCGGGCAGTGCGCACAGCCCTGCCGCTGGAACTATCACCTCATCGAGGAACAGCGTCCCGGTATCAGCTACGACATTACCGAGGACGAGCGCGGAACTTATATTCTCAACGCAAAAGACCTGTGTATGATAGACCACCTTGACGATCTTATCGAAGCGGGAGTTTCAAGTCTGAAAATCGAGGGACGCGCAAAATCCGCGTATTACACCGCAACGATCACCAACGCCTACAAAAAGGCGCTCGGATATGCGCTCAAAGGTGAGAAAGTCCCCGACAGCATAGTCAACGAGGTGTTCAGGGTCAGTCACCGTCCGTACTGCACAGGGTTCTTCTACGACCACGACAACGCGGAGCAATACTACCCGGACAGCCAGTACTGCCGGGATTACGAATTTGCCGGTATCATCGACGGTTATGAAGACGGACGGCTGCTCATAACGCTGCGCAACTACTTTACGCTCGATCAGAAGCTTGAAGTGCTGCCGCCGAAGGGTGAACCGGTGGTTTTCACACCGACGGAAATGTTCGACAAGAACAATGAGCCTGTTCGTGCCGCCAACCGCGCTATGGACAGGTACTACATACCTTACGAACGCGGGTTTCCGCCGAAGTCGATAATCAGAGCTGAACAGACAAAAAAACAATGAGGATCAGTGAACAGTGAATGACCACTGTTCACTTTTGGTAATATGGAACTTACAAATATAAGCACGATCAAAGATGTGATGAGCAGGAACGGTGTTTCCTTCACGAAATCGCTGGGACAGAATTTTCTCATCAATCCGGCGGTCTGCCCTAAGATCGCCGATCTGGGCGGCTGCAAAAAAGGCGCTGCCGCAATCGAGATAGGAACGGGTATCGGAGTGCTGACAAAGGAACTCGCTCTGCGCAGTGACAAGGTACTCGCCATTGAGATAGACGAGCGGCTGAGACCGGTACTTGCCGAAACTCTCGCTGAGTTCGACAACGTAGAGATCGTATTTGCCGATATCCTCAAAACAGACTTATCGGCACTGATAAGCGAAAAGTTGTCCGGATACAGCGACATCGTGGTATGCGCGAACCTGCCCTACTACATCACTTCACCGGTGATAATGAAGCTTCTGGAGGAACGTCCGCCTATTCGCTCGATAACTGTTATGGTGCAGAAAGAAGCTGCCGAGCGGTTATGCGCCGCGGTAGGTTCAAGAGAATGCGGGGCTGTAACGGCGGCTGTGAATTACTACAGCACCCCGAAGATGCTGTTCAGAGTCGGACGCGGGAGCTTCATGCCCTCACCCAATGTTGACAGTGCCGTGATCCGGCTGGATATCCCGGAAAAGCCGAGATATGCCGTGTCCGACGAAAAGCTGTTCTTTAAGATAGTCCGTTCCTCATTCGCCCAGCGCCGCAAACAGATACTGAATCCTCTCGGCGCGGCTCTGGGAATACCCAAACCGGAGCTTGCGAAGCTGCTCGAAGAATGCGGCATAAAGACGACCGCACGTCCGGAAGAACTCAAAATGGAAGAAATTGTCGCCCTTTGCGAAAAAATTTCAGCATATAATTGATCGCTCCCTTTTTCTGACACGTTTTTCCCGTTCTTTATGGTATCATATTTACACTTATATATGATACGAAAGGACGTTGAAAATGGAAAGGACAGATTCTTTCACACAAACGGTCAGAGAAAGGGATTTTTCTTTTATCAGAAACTGTGCAATAACCGCAGTTGGATTCTTTCTCGCTCTTACACGGCTGTTCGGACTTCCCGCGCCGTTTGCCGCTGCCGGGATATGCGCTATGAGCGGCATCGAGAGCGTTTTCATGTTCGTGGGCGCAGCATCGGGCTATGTGATAAACGGCGGTATTGAGATGTGCGTCCCTTACATAGCTGCAATGGGCGCGCTTACCGTAATGCGGCTGGTCATCACATCTTTCACGCACAGACCGCGCTCGGTTTTTTTACGGATCCTGCAATCGGCAGCCGCGGGAATATGCGTTTTCGGTGCAAATATTTTCACATCGGATTCGGTTTACGGTATTTTCCTGTCTGCATCATTCGGCGTTATATCGGCTGTATTCGCTTACTGCGCGGACAGTCTGCGCTCCGCGGGCATGAAAGCTGCGTTCACCGAGCATAAAGCAGTAAGCGTCGCTGCGGTGAGCATACTTTTCGTTCTGCTGACCGCAGCGCTTACAAGTCTTGAGATCGGAGTTATAAACATCGGCGTGTTCCTGTCAGTTCTTGCGGTGCTGTACTCCTCCGAAGTCAGAGCGGAGCCGTCCGCCGCTGTATGCGCTGTACTTTCTTCTGCCGGCATAGCCGCGGGAAAGCCGGAATTCGCGGCTTCCTGTATAATGATCTCGGTCACGGCACCCGTGATAATGCTGCTGGAGCGGTACGGTCGCATTACCCGCGCCTGCGCGTTCATTCTCACGCTCGGTACGGGTATGATAATAACCGGGATAACCGAAACAAACGGTATAGCCGCATTGTCATCGGCAGCCGCGGCAGTGGTATTTATGGCAGTCCCGGAAAAATTCTCACCTTTCTCCGCTTTTGTAAGTCAGGCGGAAATAACGTCTGCCGCACGCCCGTTCGCTGCTTTCGGCAGGCGGCTTGCGGGAATGGGAGACGCGATAGACGATATGCGCTCCGCTGTGATACGGACATCAAAAGCGCTGGAAGCCGAGAATACCCGCGATATTTCATGGGTTTACAACAAGGCTTCCGAGAATATATGCAGGAACTGCCACTCGAATATGAAATGCTGGGGAAAGCTGTATAACGACACCGCGGACATTATGAACAAGGCGGTCGCGCAGCTGAAAAACGGCTGCTTCGTAAACGAATCCGCTCTCGGAGGACATCTGCAAACCTCCTGCCCCGAAAGAAGCAGACTTGCGGCTGAACTTAACAGACAGTACGCTGTGTACTGCTCTGCTGAAAGTGCGTCAAGAAAGATATCCGAACTGCGAAGCGTACTTACCGGTCAGCTCGGAGCAGCCGGGACGATACTTCACAAAATGTCCGAGGAACTGGATCGGAACGATACATTCGACAGTGCGGCGGCGGAAGCGGCAGAAAGCGTATTCTCGGAATCGGGTCTGACCGCGGCAGCGGTAATAGCTATTGTGATAAACAGCAGACTCAGTATAGATGCTTACGGAACGGGAACGCTTCTTGTCACACCGGAAGAACTCTCCGACAGGCTTGCCGTCGCGCTGCATAAGGAGCTTGATCTTCCTATGATCTCGGAAAGCGGCGGGCGTGTTCACATAACAGTATCGGAGCGTGCAAGATATGACGCACAGATAAAGGTTTTCAGAAAGAACAAATCCGGTAACCGCCACAGCGGGGACTGCGCGGAATGTTTCAACGACGGGCGCGGCAGCGTTTATATGATACTTTCCGACGGTATGGGAAGCGGCAGCAGAGCAAGGATAGACAGTGCCTTCTCCTGCGGTATGCTTTCAAAACTGCTGAAAGCGGGGATAGATCTTGACGCGTCGCTTGAAATGCTTAACACTTCCCTGCTGGTAAAGTCCTCCGACGAAAGCTTTGCTACCCTCGATCTCTGCCGCATAGACCTCAATACCGGCGATGTTCTGCTGTGCAAGGCGGGAGGTGCTTCCACATATATACGGTGCGGTGACACTTTCGCCTGCATCGGAGAGGACGGACTTCCGCTGGGAGTCGGATTTGAAGCCCGATACAAAGGCAAGCTTTTCCGCATTTCCGAGGGAGATATCATCATAATGACCAGTGACGGCGCGGAGTTCGATCAGGGCTGGCTCGAACAGCTCGTTATGCGTGACAGACACGCCGATATCGACAAAATAACAGAAACCGCCGGAGAGGCTGTGCGGCTCTCATCTGACAAGGAAAGCGAGGACGATATAACGATAATAGGGGTAAAACTTGTACGATAAAACACGAAAAATTTTTGTAAATATTTACAAATCATTTCTCTGACTTAAAAAATTCGAGAAATTTATTGCATTATGAAAAATATTGTGGTATAATGTATAAATGATATTATGCCTATCAGCGACTTTTTTCATAAAACAGTCAATAATACTTTTAGGATTTTTTGAGAAACGAGGTGATCACGGTGAACAACTGCAGTTGGTATCTGTGGCTCGGCGGCAGAAAGATATTCAATATCAGACAGCTGAGAGAAAACTTTGATACAGCACTGCTCACCGGATACTTCCTCGGAGGAAGCCTGACCAAATGGCTCTCGGATCTCGGCGAATACAGCATTTTGAAACGGCTGTCAACGATAGATCTGAACGGTGATATCGGGATTCAGCTTGAGTTCGCTTTCGGCGTTTCACCCGACAGAAAGCCGCAGGAGCAGGAAGCACCCGCGCCGGAACAGCCCGATACTGCGGAAACTCCCGACACCGCGGTTATCCCGGTCATTGCCGGTTCGTCATTTAACGGTACAGGCTCATTCTACGGTCTTGCGGAAAACTCTGCGGCGGGGATCCTGCCCGGTTCATTCACCGGAACACTTCCCGGCTCTTTCGGCGGATCAGTTTCCGCTGCGCCGGCAGGTTCATACAAAGGACTTGCCGAGAGCTCTTTCGCCTATATTGTAGGCAACGCGCTCGCCGCAAGGTTTACATCGAGTTTCGGCTCCTACTCCTCGTTTGTCAGCGGACAGGCACTCAATATTGCTTCATCCGCTTTCGGCGGCTCCGGCAGCAGCTTTGCTCTGATGATCGGCAGAAATCTGTTCGGTGCGGGAGTTTCCGGTTCATTCGCAGGTTCATCGTTCAGCATCGGAAGCTTCGGATACTACTTAGGCAAATACGGACAGTTCACATTCGGTTCGGGCGGTTCTTTCTACGGCTCATTCGGGCTATATCTGCTTTCTCTGCTGATGTCGGCAGGCAGCAGTTCCGGCAGCCCCGGCAGTTTCGGGAATATCGGTATGTTCTTCGGTGAGGGGAGTTTCCGTTACAGCGCGGCAGGGGTCACCATTACTGCCGAGGAATACCGCAGAACGCTCATCAACCTTTCCTCCTGCCCCCTCAACGCTTACGGATACGGAATTAATCTGGTATGAACGCAATTCATGTAAATTCAACAGCGCCGTTCTTTGTGCGCCATCCCGGTGCGGAATACGCGGTAGAGGACTTCGGTCTTTACTGCGAGGTGATTTCCGCGCTCCAATGGCGAAAAATGAACGGCGATATCTATATGGTGACGGACAGCATAGCTGCCGACTATTACCGCAGACTCGGCATAGACAAGGTATGGAACGGGATATCGGAGATACTTCCCGCCGACTGCGAGGGCATAGACCCGGAAATGTTCTGGGCTGCCGGGAAGCTGCTTGCTCTGCGGGACATACCGGAGAACGCTGCGCTTGTAGATGAGGATCTTATCGTCTGGAACACGCTTTCTCTTTCGGATACGGCAGTGACCTGCGCACACAGGGAATACATATCTCCCGACATTTATCCCGATCCTCACCTTTTCGGTGTACGCGGATTTTCTCTGCTCGACAGGCTTGATCTGTCGGTACTTCCCTGCAATACGGCTTTTCTGTATATACCGGACAGTTCGCTGCGACTGTTCTATGCCAATCAGTCGATAGCGTTCATGAAAGAGTGTTCGGCGGAAAAGTCCGCTGACAGGCTTTGCAGAATGGTATTCGCGGAACAGCGTCTTTTGGCGATGCTGTGCGAAATGACCGGCACTCCGATCGAAGCGCTGCTGGATATGGACAAGCTGTTCATTGCTCAGGACGGTTTCACTCATCTATGGGGAGCCAAACAGGCTATGCGTGATAATGATGATCTGAGAAACGGATTTCTCGAACGCTGCCGCAGACGTATAAGGAATGACTTTCCGGAATATGGTTATGTTATCGAAGCAATAGACAATACGCAGAAAAAAGCCCCGTGAATTGCGGCACGGGGCTTTTTGTATTTGTCTGTCATTCTCCGAGATAATTCTTAACGAGAGCCTGCAGCAGTTCGTCACGGTCAATTCTTCGTATAAGGCTGCGGGCATTGTTGTAAGTCGTTATGTATGTCGGATCCTCTGACAATATGTACCCGACAAGCTGATTTATAGGATTATACCCTTTCTCGTTCAGAGCCTGATACACCGTAGTGAGAATCTCTTTCATTTCATGATCGCGTTCGTCCTTTACGGAGAAAGTCATTGTTTTATCCTGCATATCCTGATACCTTCCTTTAATTGATATATCTGCAAAATCTCTGTACGGATTTGCGGCAATACTCAAATATTATCTCTCTATTATATTATACACATTTTCTGAAATTAATCAATACTTTTTTCAAAAAAAACTGTTTTTCTTTTAAAAGATAAAAAAATATTGTGCATTTTTATCAATAATTACTATTGAAAGATATAAAACATTTTGTTATAATATAAATATTAGGGAACTGTACCCTGCTTTGTTTGTTTTGCTGCAATCATTCCGGGCGTACATTCTATCGTTTCAAGGAGGCATCTTTATGGCAGACGCTAAACAGGATAAAAAGAATCAGCAGCAAAAGGAGCCCAACAGTGAAGGTCTTGGCTTTAAACGAGTTATGGGCGGCTTCGATGTAAACGAAGTCAATCTGTACATAAACAAGCTGAGAAAGCAGATGAAAGAGCAGGAGACTGAGTTTGAAAGAAGGATCTCAAATCTTCAGACAAACCTCGAAGATGCTCATAAGGAAGCTGCACAGGCAAAATCAGAAAAGAAAACCGCGGAACAGGCGGCTGCTACAGCCTCCGCTCCTATTATAAAAGACAGCTCCGCAGAGACCAAAAAGCTGATCGACGAACTGAAAGCCGAAAGCGACAAGAAAATAATGGAGCTGCGCAAGAGCGTACTCGACGAGCGCCGCAACGTTGCAAAATTCGATAAAGAATGTGCAATGGCAAAGATGTCCGAGAAGAAAGTCCGCGAAGAGTATGACAAACTCAAGGAAAAGTATCTCGAACTCAAGAAAAAGGGCGGCGGAAACGCTGCTCCCGGAAAAGCAGTTACTACCAGCAACGCCGATGCAGTAATGGCGGAAGCAAGCGCATACGCAAAGGAGATCGTTGCTGCCGCAAAGAGTTATGCCGCAGAAGCTGTAAAGGCTGCCGACAAGTACAAGGCAGATGTCGAAGCCGAACTTAAAGTACGTTCGGACAAACTCAACGAAGTAAAGACAAAGCTTGATGCTCAGATCAGGAAAACTCAGACCGAACAGGCTGAGTCCGCAGCAAAAGTCAAGGAGATCACTGGAAAGATCGGCGCGCTCACTTCCCTTTTCGATTCTTTTGCCGAGCAGTTCAATTCCGTAAACACACAGATATCCGGAGTTACTTCCAATATCGACAATATTTGCAGACAGTTCAACGAAACAAGCGGTCAGATCGGAGATGTTGCAAAACATATCACCGAGGCTACAAGCCAGATCGACTCCGTTTCAAAGCAGATCAACGAAACAACCGGTCAGATCAATACCGTTTCAAAGCAGATCAATGAAACCACAGGTCAGATAGACACCGTTTCAAAACAGATCAATGAAACATCTGCGCAGATAACCGGCTTCGCAAAGACCATAAGCGAGACGACCGACAAGATCAACGACGCTTCCAGACAGATGAATGAGACGACCGGAATGATAACCGAAGCGTCCAAACAGATGAACGCTACTTCCGGAATGATAAGCGAAGCCTCCAAGAAGATCAACGAGACTTCCGGAATAGTTTCCGAGGCTTCAAAGAAGATAGGCGAAACAACCGGTCTTGTTACGGAAGCTTCAAAGCAGATGACAGGCTTCTCCGAGCAGCTCAACGGTACCAAGTCTGACATTGACGGCATCACAAAGCTTGTCGATGCAACCAAATCCAAGATCGACGGAGCAAAGAACGGCGTTACGGAGGCGCAGAACGCAGCCAATGCACAGGCTTCCGCCGCAGATCTCTCGCCTATCGCTATGATAAGCCAGGAGCTTTCCGCAGCAGCCGGGTCTATCAAGGCAAAGCTTGTTATGCCCGTATTTGACGAAAGCAAGTTCAGCACTGCAAAGATCGACGCACTCAAGAGCAAGTTCAAATTTGAGACAACATTTGAACAGACCGGATCCAATGTTGTTGAAGACGATGATGACGAGTTCAACGACAGCAATATCATCTCTTCTCTGGAGATAGAATCTCCCGATACAACTATTCCCAGCGATGACGATCTTATGGCTGATGTTCCCGATGTCATCACGGCTCCCGTATTTGAGGAAAGCAAGCCTGCCGCTAAGGCACCCGCAAAAGCTCCGGCACCTGCCAAACCCGACAAGACCGACAGACCCGGACTTGACTCCGACTTTGAAGATTTCTTCCTCACCGAACCCAAAGACGATGATATGTCCGGTGACATTCCGCTCATCAATATGGAAGGTGTCGGCGTAGTTGACGACTTCTCGCTCGATACGACTCCCGATCCTATCGGAAGCGACTTTGATATCGCACCTATCGACAAAACTGCAAAGGCAGAAAAGGGTTCCGATCTCGGCGCCGATATCTATGATATGGCTATTGATCCCGCCGGTACCGACGATGATACTCTCGCCAATATGATGGCTGAAGCGAGTGCTGCCGAAAAAGCCGCAAACGTTGACCTCACTCCTTCCGATCTCAACTTCGACGAGGAAAACACACTTCCGTCCTCAGCATCAGACGATTTCGGTGAATTTGCCGATCTCTTCGCTGCCGGATCTACACAGACCACTGTTTCCAACGAAAAGCAGAAACCCGCATTCAGAAAGCCTTCCGACGATCCGTGGTCATTCGGAAGCGACGGCTCGGATTCGGATCTCTCTTCTGATTCCGACCTTTCGGATCTTCTTATATGATACAGATCAATACTACCCAGATCAAAACCTTATCCCCCGAGCTTCATGCCGGGGATAAGGTTCTGCTGTCAGGAACGGTTTATACTTCCCGTGACGCAGCTCATAAACGTATTTCGGAGCTTATAGGCTCCGGCTCCCCCCTGCCCTACGATCTGACCGGCGCGGTTATTTACTATGCCGGTCCCACAGGCACAAAGCCCGGAGCGGTGATCGGCAGCTGCGGTCCCACAACATCCGGCAGAATGGACAAATTCTCTCCGGATTTTCTCGACAGAGGGCTTGCCGCTATGATCGGTAAGGGCGAACGCAGTCAGTCTGTGATCGACGCGATAATCAGAAATAAAGCCGTTTATTTCTGTGCAATAGGCGGTGCGGGTGCACTTGCCTGCAAGTGTATAAAGAGCTGTGATGTCATAGCGTTTGAGGATCTCGGCTGTGAAAGCGTCAAAAAGCTTTATCTTGAAGATTTCCCGCTTACCGTTGCTATCGACTGCCACGGCGGTAATATCTTTGCCGAGGGGCGGAAAAAATACCAAAAAAATTAAAAAATTATTCTAATTGTGTTGACATTGTGAAAAGATAGTGATATAATCTTTTTAGAAAATCCGGAAAGGGTGTTTTCGTGAGAGTTTCCGATGAAGAACTTGTCATTAAGATCAGAAACCAGCCGGATCCCATGCAGAGCAGCGAAATGGCTCTCTTGATATCGCGTTACTCGCCTGTTATAAGGATCAAGGCAGTAAAACTCTGCACCAGTGATATCGAGCCGGAAGATCTTTGTCAGGAAGGTTATCTTGCACTGTTCGACGCACTCAGGACTTTCGATGTCAATAAAGGCGTTTTTTCAGCGTTTGCAGGCATCTGTATCACAAACAGAATGAAAAATGCAGTCGCTAAAGCGCACGGAAAACTGAAAAAGGACGATGACTTCGATCTCGGACAGGTGCCGGACGAGGGTTCATCGGCAGATGACTATATCATTACAAAGGAAGACAATGAGGTTGTTGAGCAGCTTCTTTCCTTTCTCTCACAAAAGGAATACAGCGTTATGAAGCTTTTTCTTGACGGTTATTCCTACAAACAGATCGCGGAAAAACTGAATATAACACCAAAATCCGCAGATAATGCACTCTCCCGCGCACGAAAAAAGCTGAAACAGCTTTTGTGACCGATGCTGAAAAGAGCTTAGGCGGTGCAAATCCGCAAACGGTCAAATTATATTTTTATGGCGAGGTATATCGTATGTACACAGACAAAACGCTTGTATGCAAGGACTGCGGAAATGAATTCATCTTCACAGCCGGTGAGCAGGAATTCTATGCAGAAAAAGGCTTCACAAACGAGCCCCAGCGCTGCAAGCAGTGCAGAGACGCAAAGAAGAACGCCTCCAGAAACAGAGAGATGTTCACGGCAATATGCGCAAGCTGCGGAAAAGAAGCTTTGATCCCCTTCAAGCCGCGTGATGACAGACCCGTTTATTGCAGCGAATGTTTCGCAAAGCAGAGAGGCGAATAAGTTTCCGGCATCATTGATTTATGAGATATACTCCGCTTTTGGCTCAGTTATTTCGTATTATACCAATGAAACTAAAAGGCACCCGTTGATGCGGGTGTCTTTTTCTATTGCTTTCTCGCAAGGAAATAATCATCGTCCCGGGTATAATACGGACATGTATTCCTGCCTTCAGATACGATGCGATAATACTCGTCCTCGTCCATATTGACAGCACAGACATAACCGCCGTATTCTTCGTCATAAACGTTGTTAGAGCAGGAATCACACGAGATCTCAGCCATTTTCACTCACCGCCTCCGCACATTTTAATCCGTCAACCGCTGCGGACACTATGCCGCCCGCATACCCTGCTCCCTCTCCGCAGGGGTACAGTCCTTTCACCGAAACAGCGCACAGATCATCTCCCCGAACTATCCGCACAGGCGATGAGCTTCGGGTTTCGGGTGCAGTTATTACTGCTTCCGGTTCCGCAAAAAACGCCGCTTTTCCGGCAAGCAGCGGAAGCCCGCTTCGCAGCGTTTCCGTGATATACTCCGGGAACAGCTTACCGATATCCGCAAACCGGACTCCCGGAATGTAACTCGGTCTTATCTTGCCGAAAGCAGAAGAAACACGGGACTGCAAAAAGTCTCCTGCAAGTATGACAGGTGCGGAATAGTCGGAACCGCCCGCTATAAATGCAGCCTGCTCGATCTCACGCTGTAATAATGTTCCCGCAAGTGGATCTTCTCCGGGAAGATCACCCGGTGTCACATTCACCAGCAGCGCGGAATTTGCGTTCTCAGCATTCCGCGCATGACAGCTCATGCCGTTGGTCACGACCGTGTTGTTCTCCGATGCCGCTGCCATTATATACCCGCCGGGACACATACAGAACGTGTAAAGGCTCCTGCCGTCCGGGAGATGCACAGCGTATTTATATTCCGCGGGCGGCAGAGCCGGGTGTCCGGCATATTCCCCGTACAGGCTGCGGTCAACATCTCGTTGCAGATGCTCGATCCGCACGCCCATTGCGAAAACCTTACGTTCCAGCAGAATACCCGCGTTCAGCAGATAAGAAAATGTATCCCTCGCACTGTGACCGGCTGCAAGTATAACACGGTCAGCCGCGATTTCGTACTCTTTCCCTTCCCTGCTGTAAACCACGCCGCGTACTTCGCCGTCAGCTTTGAGCAGTTTGTCGAAATGCGCATTGAACAGCACTTCTCCGCCCAGTGATATAACTTCCTCACGCAGATTTTTTACTGCATTACGGAGTATATCGGTTCCTATATGCGGTTTCGCTGCGTACAGTATCTCCTGCGGCGCGCCGAAACGTACAAGTTCCCGGAAAATATGCTTGATGCGAGGATCACGGATACCGGTCGTAAGCTTTCCGTCGGAGAACGTTCCCGCTCCGCCCTCGCCGAACTGCACATTCGTCCGTTCCGAAAGCACTCCGGTTCTGCGGAAAGTCTCTACTGCCGCAGTACGCGTATCAACATCACTTCCGCGTTCGAGAACTATAGGTCTGAGTCCGCACCGCGCAAGATACAGCGCCGCAAACATACCGGCGGGACCGAATCCGACTACCACAGGACGGTGACTGCGCGGCACAACCTGCGGTATCCTGTACGGAGAGTCGTTTACCGCACACACCTTGTTTACCGGGAATCTGCGGAGTATTTCCGATTCTCCCGGAACTTCAAGCTCCACCGAGACAGTGAAATGAACGTCGTTCTTTCTCCGTGCATCGACAGACTTTCTGGCAAGGCGGAGTCCGTGTATCTCCTCGGGATCTGCCCCTATCGTCTTTGCCGCCTTGTTTATAAGCATTTGTTCCGTAAAACCAAGCGGCATATATATATCGTTTATTCGTATCATATCATTGCCTTTTATACAGGTCGGAAGCTGCGTTCTGTCCTGCTATCGCCCCGGACGAGAAAGCAAAATCGAGATTATAGCCTCCGCAGTCTCCGAATATGTCAAGTATCTCTCCGCAGGCATACATTCCCGGGTGAGAAGCGATCTCAAACCTATCGGTGATATCTGTTATTCCTCCGGCTGTGACCTGCGAACGATCAAACCCGGCTGTCCCGGTTATCGGGAAAGCAAGCTGCTTTATGGTCTGCGCAAGATGTTCCGAGTCAGCAATGTCTCCGGTTCTTACAGGCAGCTTTTTATAAGCGCGTTTCAGCAGATACATTCCCATCGGTTTTGTGAATATCCCGCTTAAATAGTCCTCTGCCGGAGCGTCTTTTCGTATCTTCCGAGTAGTTTTCAGAAGCCCGTTTACCTGCTGTATGTCCATATCCGGCAGCAAGTCAAGCCGCAGTTCGCTATTGTTCTTATACCGTTCATACAGATATGAAAGATCAAACACGCATATCCCGGATATCAGTCCGTCTGTGAACTGCACCTCACCGCGTTCGCTCTTCACGGCTTTGCCGTATGCGAAAAACGTCACATTCGCATCTGCGCGCTGACCTTTCAGCGGCTTCACCAATGCCGGTTCTGTTTTCAGCGGCACAAGTGCGGGTGAAGTCTCAGCCGCGGTTATCCCAAGACCCGCACAGATATCGAGCAGGCTTCCGTTGCTGCCGAGTGCCGGCTGTGATCTTCCTCCTCCCGCGAGGATCACCGTGCGCGCATAAAAAATCTCATCTTCCGAACGCAGAATAAACCCGTCCCTGATCTCAATGTCCGTTATCCCGGTATTGCAGATCTCGGCGACACCGAGTTTTGCACATTCGAGCCGCAGCGCGTCAAGCACAGATGCAGCCGAGCGGCAGCGCGGGTATATCCTGCCGTATCCGTCGTCCTCGCAGAGAACACCGAGTCCCTCAAAAAAGTCCGGTACAGAAAAACCAACCGTCAATCCCGCAAGTTCGCAGGAGCCGTAGTAATGCTTTTTATATGAGCCTGCATCGGCGTTCGACAGGTTGCAGCGCCCGTTACCCGTCGCAAGCAGCTTTTTACCGGTTTTCGCAAGACGCTCGATAACTGCCACCGACGCTTTTCTGTTTGTGCGTTTTGCGGATATGGCAGCGGCAAGCCCGGAAGCGCCTCCGCCGATTATTGCAATATCAAATCTGTTCATAGCGTGTGACATTATGATTGACTGGTTGAATACGGCTTGTGTAGCTTCCGACATATTGTTACCTTACCGCCTGTTCATATTTTAGTGCAGAACTCTGCAATTTCTTCTGTTCTCGGACAAACATCTTCCCGGTACTCTACCGAACACAGACCGAGACTTCCGCAGCATTCGATCTCAAGATGTCCGTAAAAATGCTCTATACTCTGTATTATCCGCTCACATTCCCGCATACCCGGACCGGTGCGGAGTGCTATTGTATAGCCCTTTTTCCCGGGAGCAAGAGAAGCATGGGGTTCGTGAGTATTGCACCAGGGGGTGCATCTGTCAATAAACGCTTTGAACTGACCGGGAATATCAGCCCAGTATGACGGAGATACGCATACGATGATATCGGCACTGTCAAACTCTTTCATTATCAGTTCAACATTGTCATGCTGTACACATTCCGCCGTCTTATGGCAGCTCCGGCACCCCTTACAAAACCCGAACGAATAATCGTCTATGCAGATACTCTTGTTATCGTACCGTGCCGAAAGCTGTCCGGAAACTATCTTCACGATCTCAGCGGTAGCACCGGTTCGTACAGGGCTGCAGTTCACAACGAGTGAGTTCATGCGTATCTCCTTTCAAAATCAGCTAAGTGCGGGAATAACTTCCCGCACTCTGTTAATCAATAAAGTCTTTTTTCTTTTCGCAGATGTTCGAATCTCCGTGAAACGGCATGGGTCCAGCGTCACGCTGGCGCGCTGGCGCGCTTTTTGCAATTATACGTCCCAGCTGTTGAGATACTTTTCCTGTTCGGGCGTGAGCCTGTCTATCTCGAATCCCCAGAACTTTATCTTGCGCTCCGCAACAGCGCGGTCAACCTCTTTCGGAACATTGTTTATCATGCTTGTGAGCTTGCCCTTGTTCTGTACAAGATACAGTGCTGACTGCGCCTGTATAGCAAAACTCATATCCATGATCTCGGCTGGGTGTCCGTCACCTGCCGCAAGGTTCACCAGTCTGCCCTCCGCGATGACATTCACGGTATTGCCGTTGCTCAGCTTATACGCCATGATGTTATTGCGCGCAAGGTGGGATTCAACTGCGATCTTCCGCAGGCACGCAACATCGACTTCCACATCGAAATGTCCAGCGTTGCAGCAGATAGCGCCGTCGTGCATCTTCATGAAGTCCTTTTCGGTAATTACGCCGCTGCAACCGGTTACTGTCACAAAGAAATCACCGATCTCCGCAGCCTTGTTCATCGGCATGATAGTAAAGCCGTCCATTACAGCTTCCATAGCCTTTATCGGGTCAACCTCGGTCACTATCACCTTTGCACCGAGTCCCTTTGCGCGCATTGCAACACCCTTGCCGCACCAGCCGTAACCTGCCACAACAACGTTCTTGCCGGCTACGATAAGGTTCGTTGTGCGGTTGATACCGTCCCACACCGATTGACCCGTGCCGTAGCGGTTATCGAACAGGTGCTTGCAGTCAGCATCATTCACCAGCATCATCGGGAATTTCAGCTCTCCTGCCTTATCCATTGATTTGAGGCGGATTATGCCGGTAGTCGTCTCCTCGCACCCGCCGATAACGTTCGGGATAAGGTCGGGACGCTTGCTGTGTATATATTGTACGAGGTCGCCGCCGTCGTCGATTATGATGTTGGGCGCAGCCTCGATAACTTTAGATATGTGATGTTCATACTCTTCGGGAGTGCAGTCGTGCCATGCGAACACGTTAAGACCTTCATGCACGAGTGCCGCAGCAACATCGTCCTGTGTGGAAAGAGGGTTGCTTCCGGTGATGTACATTTCAGCGCCGCCCGCCGCGAGAGTCTTGCAGAGATAAGCGGTCTTTGCTTCAAGATGAACAGAAAGTGCTATTTTCAGACCCGCAAAAGGCTTTGTCTGCTCAAACTCAGCCTTGTAACTGCGCAGAAGCGGCATATTGCGCTCTACCCAGTCTATCTTTCTCTTTCCGTCCTCCCAGAGGGACTCGTCACGAATTTCACTTGCCATTTTTATCATTTCCTTTCGGTAAAATATACTGCATACATTATAACATATTCCATACATTACGTCAAGCACTGCCAATAAAAAAACGCCCGTTCGCAAGAACAGGCATGAATATGAAACCGGCATCGCCGGACTGCATTTGGACGCACCGCACCACGCCCGCAATATTTCACGGAAACGGCAGCGGCACTTTTGAGGTTCGGAACAGAAGTTCAACAAGACCGCCGCGGCTGAAAGAAATATCATTTCCCGTTTACCGCGGCTATTACTATATGTATGCAGTCCGGAGCGGCAATATTCATACTTTCCGATAATTCATCACATCTGTCACATCATCTGTCAGCGTGTATATGATCGGATTTTCTCCGTTTGTCCCAAGATACCATATTCTTGCTTTAAGGATTATGTGCCTGCCGTCGGGACGGGTATATCCGAAAACGCATGGAGAACCTTCTTCTCCGGATATTGAGCGTCTGATAGCTTCCGCAACATAGATCCTGTCGGTATCCGTTATATTTCTGTCAAAAGTGCTGCTGAATTCAACCGGCGCAACTCCGCTGTACCCGAGTATATCAATAAGTGCATCGTTAATGCGCACGATCCAGAGTCTGCCCATGTTATACTCAAACACAGCCGCTGCTCCGAGATAGCTTTCAAACAGCCGGTTTCCGGCTGAGTCTGAACCAAACAGCCTTATAGGAATATCTCCGGCTGCGCTTTCACTGTTCCGGAGATGTTTCGTACTGTTGCTCATCAGTTCCTCGTACTTCGGTACCGGCATGGGGCGCGCGTACAGATAGCCCTGTATCACGTCACAGCCGACGCTTTTCAGAAAATCCGCCTGATCCAGCGTCTCAACTCCCTCCGCTATCGTCCACAGTCCGAGGGAATGAGCCATTCGTATTACCGAACCGATGATACTTCCTCCCTTTTCGCGGTTTGAATTACCGCGCAGGAAGCCCATATCCAGCTTCAATATGTCGATCGGGATATCTTTGAGCGTGTTCAGAGAAGAATACCCGCTTCCGAAATCGTCCATTGCTATAAGAAATCCAAGCTCGCGGATCTTGCCGATACGCCTGATCAGAGCGTCCTGATCCTTTGAATATGCGCTCTCGGTGATCTCGAAGTGAAGAAGTTTCTGATCTATCCCGTACTTTTCCTGAAGATCCGAGATCACGCCGACTATCTCGTCATCGACAAGACTCATACGCGAGATGTTCACCGAGATCGGTACCGGAGTCAATCCCTCCTCCGTCCATTTGCAGATCTGCCTGAACGCGCTCTCCCACATAAATCTGTCAAGCTTCTTTATAAAACCGTTTTTCTCGAAGATCGGAATGAACACCCCGGGAGAAACCACGGTCCCGTCCTGTTTTACCCAGCGGCAGAGAGTCTCGGCTCCCACAAGTTCGCCGGTTGAATGACTGTACTGAGGCTGGAGATACATTGTGAATTCGTTGTCGTACATAGCCTTGCGCATCTGTGATGTGATAGCGGCTTCAACCGAGATATCCGCCCGCATTTTTTCGTCATACCACATAAACGAGTTGTACGACCTGTCCTCATTTTTCTCCATTGCAAAGGAAGCGCAGTTTGTGAAACGTTTGATATCTTCCTTTCCGCTCACTTCACAGAGTCCGAAGCGCATGGTCACAGGCATATTTATCCCCAGATCGCCGCAGTCAAAATAACGTATCGCAGTCAGTCTGCGCAGGTTCTCTTCGTTATTCTCCATAAGCAGGACGAAGTTGTTTCCTCCCAGCCTTGCGCATATTCCCCTGCCGCTTACTACATCAGACAGGATATTGGCTATATAAACTATTGCCTGACTTCCGACATTGAAGTTGTACAGATCGTTTATCGTCTTGATGCCGTTCACATTTCCCGCGCATAACACATATTTCTTTTCAATGTTTTTCCGGAGCAGTTCGGAAGCCTCCACATGAAAGCCCTGTGAACTCAGCAGACCCGTCAGATCGTCAAAGAACAGCTTGCGCCGGAATTCTTCGGTAACATATCTCGAGCAATCCTCAATTCGGGCATATCCCTTTGCAACGGCGACGGCAAGTTCCCGGCAGGTATTGTAACCGCAGTTACGGCAGTCGATCTGACGCTGCTCCTCACGGGTCATGTGCATTCTGCGGAATATATCGTCGATAACATCTTCGGGAATATCGCGGAACGGGACAAATCTGCTCTCAAGTTCCACCATGAAATCTGCGGGATCCAGATTTGAAAATTTCTCACCGATAGAACTGTAGAGTTCCCAGTAAGAAGCATAATTCCGTTTCTTCATCATAGAAGTGCGTCTCAGCCCCTGGAGCGCGCCGAGATATTCGCGGTAGTTTTCCGAAGCCGACCTGTCGGCTCCCGCACCGGAAATGCAGCCATACTCACACCCCGCAATGGAAACCATGAACGGGCGCGGCACATTCTCGTCCTTTACCGACGCGAGAAGCCCGCGTGTCCTTTTGTTAAGCTTGTGATAGCTTACTATAAGTTCATCGTCCGAGAACAGCGAGGACATATAGTCTTTCAGTCCGCCGCCGGCGGAAATAATGTCCCCGAAAACGACAGCCTCAAGATCAGGTTCTGTCCTGTAACCGCTCAGATCAACCTTTCCGATATGCTCCATAAAGTGCTTGTGAGTAACGGTGAAATCTATCTTCACGTCCGATCTGTCGTGGGAAAACTCCGCTTTTCTTGCTATGCAGGAACTCAGATACACAAAGCGCGACGTATCGCCGAGATATTTCCGTGCGTAGATCGCGGTACACAGAGGCGGAGGCTGAACGGGAACTATAAGCTTCACGGCTTCCGGTTCATATCTCTGGATATAATTAAGCACAGTCGGGCATGAATTGAGAATAAACGGTCTTTCAATGATCTCTCCGCTGTACTCTTTCAGATACCGCGCATTCATATATACGAACAGATCCGCACCGTAGCCGGAATTGTATATGTTCTTTACGCCAAGTGAGCGCAGATAACCGAGTATGTTATATGCACGTTCGCCGTAGGTCGTATAGAGATCCGTGGAAACGATCAAAGACAGCTGTTCTCCGGATCCGAGCGCGTCAAGAAAAGCTTCGATGTCATCTTCATACTCTCTTGCGTCATGCTTGCAGACATTGAAACAATCCCCGCAGCTTATGCAGTTCATATTATTCACCGACAGTCTGCGCACCCCGTTTTCATACACCGAAATGTTCGTCTCTTGTCCCGGACATTCGAGCATACATCTTCCGCATCCTATGCAGTTATTGTTTACCGAGACAAATCCATTGACGGTACTGTTCATTTTCTCCTCCGTGTAAGAACCGCTGTTATTCAAAACGAAAGCAGCGTTATATAAGGTCTGCGTTTTCATTCTGTTCGCTTCTGCCCGGCGTTCCTCTGTCCGCTGCAGACAGAAGAACGTGTGTTTTTCTTTCTTACCTTGTCGGTGTACATAAGATCGTCAGCTTCCGCAAACAGCTTGTCAAAGCTGAGATCGCCGCCCTTTGCGGTGAATATCCCTATGCTTGAAGAGACCTCGTACGGCTTTACCGCACACTCGTTGTAATCAGCTATAAAGCGTTCGATCCTGTATTTCAGTTCTTCCTTGTCACAGATCCTCGGTATCGCGGCAAGCAGTTCATCACCGCCGTGCTTTGAGCATATACCGTCGCTGCAGGCAAGTTCCATAGCCTTTGCAACCACTCTGATCGCGGTATCACCCTCGGCATGACCGAAGTTGTCGTTTATGTATTTAAGCCCGTCGAGATCGCAAAGCACGAATGTCATTTCCGTGCATTTCCCGTCCTCGAGCATTTTCTCATACTCCCGCACAAAGCTCTTTCGCGTGTACAGCCCGGTAAGCTCATCGTATTTATAGACTTCTTCTATCCACTCACGCAGCCGGTTCTGATACCGCATACTGCGCAGACCCGCTATCGCGGTGCTGAGATAGCCGCTTGTCTGTCCTATCTTGTTGTATTCCTCTTTAGAGGGCGACTGATAGAAAAAGCAAATATACCCCAGCGGTATATCTATGCAGTGCATTGCCGTGAAAATGAGCGGGACTTTCATTTCCAGAGCCATATCCAGCCTCGGGATTATCTGTGAGATGTCCATATTCCTGTCCCTGCCGATAAACGGATTGTCCGTATCCAGCAGCACCACCATATCCCTGCCGAAAGGCGTATCTGTATTGACGACAGTGGGATCGTATGTGGGATCGGTACACTCTTTCTTCAGAACACAGGTAAGCTCGTAGAATACATGGTCTGTAAGCACCCTTTCGGCTTCGTCTATACATTCGCAGCCCTGAACCATTGCGCTTATATTATTGAGTTTTCTCTCATCGTTGCGGTACCGGTCAAACATATTCCAGTAAGATGTAACAACATCGGAAACATCGTTTGCCGACGGCATTATGCAGCCGCAGGATTCCGACAGCACCAGATCCGGCATGATATAGAACGAACTTCCGTTTTCGCAGCCGTCTATCAGTGCCTGCGCACTCGCTCTCCCCAGCTTTCCGAAATCGCATTTTACCGTACTTATCCTCGGAGAAGTGTATTTCGTTTCCTCTATGCCGTCAAAGCCTGTGACCAGCACGTCTTCCGGAACCTTTATACCGTGAGTTCTGAGCGTTCCGCAGACTGCTATAGCCATAGCGTCGTTAGCGCAGATAATAGCTTCCGGGAGCTTTCCCCGCGAAAGCAATTCCTCGCAAGCCGCAGCTGCCGGCTGAGACCAGAAATCACCGTAGCTTATATGATTTTCATCAAACTCTATCCCGCGCTCTGCCGCCAGTTCTTTCACAATATCTATGCGTTCTTCCGACGCTTCGTTTCCCTTTGTACCGGCTATCATGCGGATATTCCTGACCTTGTGATCGTCAAGCACATGACGAACGATGCTTCTGAACCCGCTTCCGTAGTCAAACAGCATATTTATACAGTCACTGTATGAGGGATTGTCCGTAATTATTATTCTTGAACCCGCCTGTCTCGCCCGTCTGATTATACCTTCTTTTACGTCACTGTCATGGAGATTGTTCGGGAAAACCACTACCGCGTCAGTGTTTTCATAGTTTATCAGATCAAAAACCGAAGCCTCTCCCCTGTCCGAACGGGTTTTATGGAAAAGATCGGAATTGACGGTATATACAAAAACGCGCCAGCCGTTTTCCGACAGGACATTATTGAATTCGTTTATGTAGCTGCAGACATATTCATTGTTTATCTGCGCTGTACATACCGCAGCGATTTTATATCCGTTGATCACTTTAAATGCCTCCGGAAGTCATAATTTCTCATAATTATCGTTATTATATCACAAAGTGCATAACTTTTCAACCTTTTTATAAAAAATAATATTGATTTTTACAACAATTGACGTTTTGATGTTTTTGTGTTATAATAGATAAAGCAAAATGCACGGGAGGCTGTCATGAGCAAGAAACGCGTATTTGACATAATTCAGATCGGCAACAAGGAAGATATTCCGAGCAGGGTTTTTGACATCTTTATTTCAGTTGTCATAATACTTAACATACTTGTGATGTTTCTCGAAACGTTTTCCGGGCTGTCTTTCATATATCCCGTGCTGAAAGCCGCGGAATATATCACCGTCATAATCTTCTGCATAGAATACGCGCTGCGCATCTGGACTTCGGATCTTCTCTTTCCCAGAAAGAATAAGCTTGTTTCCGCACTTCGCTTCATGGTATCATTCGACGGAGTTATAGACCTGCTCACAATACTCCCTTTCTTCTTCCTCAACGGCTTCGTTATTTTCAGAATGTTACGGGTCGTGCGCATATTCCACCTTTTCAGGATCAACTCTCAATACGACTCGTTTAACCTGATAAAAGATGTTCTGAAAGAAAAAAGAAAACAGCTCTTTTCATCGCTGTTTCTGATAATTATTCTGATGCTGGCAGCCTCACTCGCCATGTACGGCGCGGAACACGAAGCCCAGCCGGAAGCCTTCGACAATGCTTTTTCCGGTTTCTGGTGGAGTGTCTCCACTGTGCTTACCGTAGGTTACGGCGACATTTACCCGGTCACGGTCATGGGCAAAGTGATAGCTATTGTTTTCGCTTTCCTCGGTGTTTGCGCAGTCGCGGTGCCGACAGGTATCATAAGTGCCGGTTTTGTTGAAAAATTCAGCCGGAGCGAACATTCCGACAGCCGCTTCCATGATATCCGCGAAGTAGGTGAAATTATGGTAGATGAGAACAGTGAACTGCTGGGACTCCCCATTGATGAGATCGACGCGAAATACGGAGTCCGCGTTTATATGATAATACGCGGTGAACTGACGCTTGTACCGAACGATCGTATAGTTGCCGAAAAAAACGACATTCTGATAGTGAACACCGACAAGCTTGTCAAGAACAAGCCGCGGAAAAACGGAAAGAAACGCTGAATCTCACTTTATCTCAAAATAGTGACTGCCCTCGACCGGTATCCGTTTCACTTTCATATCTTCTATGCTGACGAAGGAACCGCTGCCTATCTCTGCGATCACTCTGTCAATGCCGCTTTCCGTACCCTCGGCTTCCATTTCCACACTGCCGTCGTACAGGTTGCGTACCCAGCCGCTGACACCGTAACTCGCGGCTGCATAATATGCCCGGTAGCGGAAGCCCACACCCTGCACTCTGCCGTAGAAGATGATGTGTTTTCTTATCTTTTCGTTATCCATGATAATTCCTTTGAAAGAAGTGTTACAATGCGAATAGAAGGTATATCCTCCGAAATAGAGGTGATCCGCAGCAGGCGCAAGACCATGTCCGCCGAGATAAATACCGACGGCAGAGTCATAGTACGCGCCCCCATGAGACTTGCGAACTCGGAGATCGTTCGTTTTCTCACCGAGAAGCGAGTTATCATAGAAAAGCACGTCCTTAAACGTCTTGCAGAAAACGAACGGCTGTCTGAGACACGCCCGTTCACTCGGGCAGAGATCCGGAAAATGGCGGACAAGGCTGTTGAGATAATCCCGAAGCGCGCCGCGTATTTTGCGGAGCTTATGGGTGTAAAATACAACCGCATAACGATACGCAATCAGAAGACCCGCTGGGGAAGCTGCACAACAGGCGGGAATCTCAACTTCAACTGTCTGCTTGTGATGACACCGCCGGAGGTCCTTGACAGCGTAGTCGTGCATGAACTGTGTCATCTGATACACCCGAACCATTCAAAAGACTTCTATGCGGCGGTGTACAAGGTGTTCCCCGATTATGACCGCTGCGACAAGTGGCTGAAAGACAACGGCAGACTGCTGATAAGGAGAATGACAGGCGAATGAAAGAGATCAGGTATGTGCATGAACCGACCGATCTGCAGTGCGGACAGGCTGTGCTTGCAATGGTGACGGGGATCTGCGTTTCCGAGGTTTGCGCGCAGCTCGGCAATGAACGGGAAACAAAGCTTTCGGAGATGCGGGATTATCTGTCCGGACACGGTATAATGCTGGAAGCCCGGCGCCGGGAGGCAAGCAGCAAAAACGAACTGCCGAAGTACGCGCTGCTGAGCCTTGAAACGCCGAGGTGCTGGCACTGGTCACTGTATGCGGACGGAACATTTTACGATCCCGAACACGGGGTAATGACGGACTTTCCGGACTGCAAACGAAAGTATTACTGGGAGATGAAAGAATATGAAGAGTAATGTGATACCGCTGCCCGACGGTTACACCGCGCAGGATATTAAAGTAGAATCCAGCACCTGCACCGGCGAAAAGACTATAGGATTCTATGACAAGCACGACAAAAAGCTGCATTACAGCGAGCTTGTGCGCAGCCGGAAAGACATTGACAGCTTTTACCGCAAATACGGAGTTTCTCCGGAATGAACGGGAGAATTGCAAAAAGCCGCACCATTTCGGGTACGGCTTATCTTTTTTTACAGTGCCTTTTTAATTGCGTCAAGCAGTTCGTCAAACTCCTCGAACGCGGGAATATCGGGATAGTCAGCTTTGATCTTATCGGTGCTTTTGAACAGGAATCCTGCCTTGCTTGCCTGTATCATACCAAGATCGTTGAAGCTGTCACCGCTTGCGATGGTTTCATAGCCAATGGACTGGAGAGCCTTGACTGTAGTGAGTTTCGATTTCTCACAGCGCATTTTAAAGCCCGTGATCTCGCCGTCCGGAGCAACCTCAAGGGAATTGCAGAAAATCGTGGGATATCCGAGTTTTTTCATAAGCGGCATTGCGAACTGCTCGAAAGTATCGCTCAGAATAAGTACCTGTGTTATGGAACGCAGTTCGTCAAGAAACTCTTTCGCGCCGGGCAGCGGGTCTATCTTTGCAATAGTCGCCTGAATCTCTTTCAGTCCCAGCTTATGCTCTTTAAGAATACCGAGTCTGAAATTCATCAGCTTGTTGTAATCCGGCTCGTCTCTGGTTGTCCTGCGAAGCTCCGGGATACCGGAAGCTTCTGAAAAAGCGATCCATATTTCGGGAACCAGCACGCCTTCCATATCCAAGCATACAATGTTCATAGTTGTGTCCTCTGCTTTCTTTTGTTTATAATATGACTGATATATTATATCACAAATGTACGCAAACGTCAATAGCGGAAAACACATTTTCTGCAAGTTTTGATTCTGTTTCATTCACCCACAGATCAGATTTGAACATCAGATATGAACATCAGATATAAGCACCCGATATGAATATTTTCCTGTAGGTATCAAAATCCAGCCACTTTCCGAAAAGCTCCGGAAGTGTGCTTTCATCGGAGTTTTCGTATTCATAGATGAACTTTTTTACATCTTCGCCGGTCTTTGCGAGAACTGCAAACCCCCGCCCGTTGACTATCGGTGCCGAGCAGTCATAGCTGTATTCGTCAAAGCTTATCAGACGTTCGACCTTTCTGCCGCGTATCAGCACCGCTACCCTGTCACGCATCACAATGACATCAAAATCGTCGGGGTAAGCAAAACTCTTTCCGTGTGTGGGTATTTCGTCACCCACGCGGAATGTGCTGTTTATGGTCTGCGAATGGAACACATTGTAGCTGTTTACATCATAATAGAATTCCTCGAACAGATCTCCCCTCGCTTTCAGAACGCCGTCCGTGAAAGCGGCTTTTTCCTGTCCGGAAGCGCTCTTGTCATAGACATTCTCGACAACTCCGCAGGCTGCTGTCATGTTTGTCACGCGGTCAATGAGTATAAGTTCGCCGAGAGTTCTGTGAAGTGCGAATCTGTCTGCTGTCACCGGTTCGGAAAGCTTGATAGTGCAGCGTGCGATCTCGTTTTTATGCAGAGTTTCAGCAGGTATATGCTCGCCTGTGTTCACATCGACGGAATACTTTATGCCGGTCACAACTGCGGGTATCATTTTCGTTCCCAATTTCACTATGCAGTCATCGCCGATGTTCAGCTCACTGTCGTCTGTCCAGAGCAGCGAAACGTCAAGTGTTCCGTAAGCGGCAAGGTTTTCGTCTGTGGTTATCACGCACCCGCGGGAAACATCGACCTCCCTGTCAAGCGAGATTGTCACCGGCTGCCCCGCATACGCGGTATCGGCTTGCTTATCGGTGACAAGTATTCCTTTGACAGTCGCAGTCTCACCGCTGGGAAGTGTTCTTACGGTATCTCCGACAGATATGCCGCCGGCTTCCACCTGACCTTGAAAACCTCTGAATGTCCGGTCGGGACGGCAGACGCGCTGCACCGGCATATAAAACTTTTCGGTACTGCCGCTTTCGCCGACATCAACATTCTCAAGATACTCAAGAAGCGGTTCTCCGGCATACCACGGCATATTGCCGGAATGTGCCGTCACGTTGTCGCCGGCAGTTGCGGAAAGCGGTATCAACTTGATATCCGGCAGTCCCAGTTCCCCGGCAAGCGCGTTTATATCGGCAAGTATCGTATTGAACCGCTCTTCGCTGTACTGCACAAGATCCATTTTGTTCACCGCGAAAACGTAATGCCGTATTCCCATGAGACTGCAAATGCGGGCGTGTCGTCGTGTCTGCACCAGAACGCCCTGCGACGCGTCAACGAGTATAACCGCGAGTTCCGCGAATGAAGCGCCGACTGCCATATTGCGGGTATATTCCTCGTGTCCGGGAGTATCCGCGACGATGAAGCTTCGTGAATCGGTAGTGAAGTATCGGTACGCAACATCAATCGTTATCCCCTGTTCGCGTTCTGCCATAAGCCCGTCAAGAAGCAGAGAGTAATCGATAGCGCCGCCTGTGCTGCCGACCTTGCTGTCAAGCTCCAGCGCCTTTTCCTGATCGGCGTAGATGAGCTTCGCGTCATAGAGGATATGTCCGATAAGTGTGGATTTTCCGTCATCGACACTGCCGCAGGTTATGAATTTCAAGAGTCCTTTGCTCATTAAAAGTACC
This sequence comes from Ruminiclostridium sp., assembly GCA_017941355.1. Lineage (GTDB taxonomy): Bacteria > Bacillota > Clostridia > Oscillospirales > Ruminococcaceae > Ruminiclostridium_E. The sequence continues at coordinate 32,566 of JAGAWN010000245.1, forward strand.
CCTCCCTCTTTCTGCGCTCCATGCTTCCCGCGGCTTCGTTGTCTATAACGCGGGAAGTGCGCTCCGATTCAACGCTTGCGAGAGTTTCTTCTATTATCTCGTCCAGCGTGGAGGCGGTGGATTCGATACCGCCGGTAAGCGGGTAACAGCCGAGTGTACGGAAACGCACGGACTTCATCTGCGGCACTTCCCCCTCTTTAAGCGGGAACCGCTCGTCATCTACCATTATGATATTGCCGTCACGCTCCACCACCGGACGTTCAGCCGCGAAATAGAGCGGAACAATGTCTATGTTCTCGCGGCGTATATACTGCCATATATCCTTTTCCGTCCAGTTTGAGATCGGGAAAACGCGTATGCTCTCGCCCTTGTTGATCTTCGTATTGTAGAGCTTCCACATCTCGGGACGCTGGTTTTTCGGATCCCACGCGTGTGAAGCACTTCGGAAAGAGAAGATACGTTCTTTTGCACGCGACTTTTCCTCGTCGCGTCTGCCGCCGCCGAATGCAGCGGTGAAGCCGTATTTGTCAAGTGCCTGTTTCAGTGCCTGTGTTTTCATTATATCCGTGTATGCAGCACCGTGGTCAAAGGGATTGATGCCGCGCTTTACTCCGTCCTCGTTGATATATTCCAGCATTTCGATACCAAGCTTCTTTGCCGTCTCATCACGGAATTTTATCATTTCTTTGAATTTCCACGTTGTGTTGACGTGCAGGAACGGAAACGGAGGCTTTTCCGGGTAGAAAGCTTTCAGCGCAAGATGCAGCATTACGCTGCTGTCCTTTCCGATGGAGTACAGCATAACCGGCTTTTCACATTCCGCAGCCACTTCACGGATTATGTATATCGCTTCTGCTTCAAGTTCATCAAGATGCGATAATTCAGCCATTTCATCATCTCCTAATACTTGTTTGATTCTTTTGTATCCACTGTGACGGTTGTTATCCCGCCGTCCGGAAATTCTATTATCCAATCGAGCAGTTCTCCGCGCTTCAAGGTGTGCATACGGCTTCCGGTACCGCCCATGTCCGCGCCGAGATAAAACCTTATCGCCTGCACGGGACATTCTTTAAGGCAGCTTGTGCAGCCCCAGCAATCCCGCGGGTACTTTATATACGCACGTTTGTTTTCGTCAAGAGCGATAAGTGTCCCGGGACAGACATCGCGGCACTTGCCGCAGCCGACACACTTCTGTTTGTTTATCTCAATGCTCACGGAGTTTTCACCCGCCTTAGTATTATCTCTGTATTCCCGTTTTCAAAGCGTGAGTTCACAAAAACACTCCACTTCACGTCATCACGCTCCGGATAGTCTGTATTCTCCGCGAAGCAGTGCCAGCGCGTTTCCTGCCGCGCTTTCAGATGCGCTATGACCGTTCTGCATACCGTCAGACGCTCCCGCAGTTCGTATATATACATAAGCTCCTGCATATCGCCTGCGTGAAGTGTATCGGACAGCCTTTGCAGCTGCACTATACGGCGGTCTGCTTCATCAAGCGTTTTTTCCGAAAACCTGTAATTTGTTCCTATGCCGCCCGCGTAGCTGTCCATTGCAGTCTGCATTGCTTCTTCAAGCTGCTCTGCGGTGTAAGGGGAATCACCATTGGAGAGAAAACCGGATATCTCGTTTTCGCGGAGTGCGATCTCTTCTTCGGGTATCTTTCCCGCCGCGCCGTTCTCAAGGTATCTGCACATCGCAAGTGCCGCTATCTCACCCTCGGCAAGCGCACCGGTGACGTATTTCTGCGGCGCGCCGCCTGCCGCGTCTCCGGCGGCATACAGTCCCGGTATCGTTGTTGCACGGTCTGTGTCCACCCAGAATCCGCTTGCCGTATGTCCTCCGACTATGTACGGCTCCGTACCCTCGATCTCAACATCATGCCCCGACGGCATTTCTCCGCTTTCTGCCCAGTGAAGAGTCTGCGAGGGTGCCATATTCAGGTAAGCTTTAAGCAGCGACTGCTCCTGTTCCTCAGTGATACCGGAAGTCCGCAGATAGCACGGTCCCCTGCCCTGCACATTCTCGTTCACTGTTCCGTAAACACGCTCGGAAGTGGTAAGTCCGTATTTCTGTTCATACACCTCTCCGAGTGCATTTACCTGTTTTGCTCCAACACCCTGCGCAAGCGTTCCTGTGGGCGCGATCGTGTTCTTGCAGCGCAGTGCGATGAATCTCATCTCAAACGTGGTCATCTCCGCGCCGTGACGTATTCCCATAGCGTAACCCGCGCCGGTGTTGAACGGGCAGTACCACATCTTGTGCCGCGAAAAGCCGGGATTGTTCGGCCTGTAAAGCCCTGCCGCGCCGCCCGTTGCAATAAGAACGGCGGACGCTTCGATAACATAGAAAGTATCGTTTTCTATGCTTATTCCGAATGCGCCGTTCACGCGGTTCCCGGTAACGGAAATGTCAATAATGTTCACGCGGTTGAGTATGCGCACATTTTTCTGACGCTCCGCCATTCCCGCAAGCAGCGGCTTTATGTTCTCGCCGTTTATCTTGATGTTGCGGTTCCCGCGGGTAACATACTTTCCTTTCGCGTCTTTGAGGATAACAAGCCCCTCTTTTTCAAGGCGCTCCGTTACAGCATTCAGCCTTTCCGAAAGCGAAAGAAGAAGATCCTCCCTCGCGATCCCCGCAGCGTCTTTCATGCAGTAATCAACATAATCCTGCGGAGTTCTTCCCTCGGTGATATACGCATTCAGCGCGTTCACTCCGGCAGCGAGACAGCCGCTTCGCTTAATGTGGGCTTTCTCACATATCAGTATGTTTTTATCCGAATTTTCGGCGGCAGTGACTGCCGCGTAGCACCCGGCAGTACCGCCGCCGATTATCAGTATATCGGTTCTGATCTTTTCTGTTTTCATTCTATTACAAGTTCTTCCTTTGTTGCTTCATTGTTTTCAACATGGAAAGAATTTAGGACAGGTTCCTCGTCCATAAGCGAGAGTATCATATAGCTTGCCTTGCTGTCGTATGCAAGTCTCTTATCCTCGTCGGACGGACGGGAAGGAGAAACGGGATGGGAATGCCAGTTGCCGAGCGGCACAAGCCCGTTCGCGCGCATATCTTTCACCGCTGCGAGCTGTTCTTTCGGGTCAAGCGTGAAATGCTCCTCCGCGTGGTCTGTATTGGTGAGAATATACACCTTTTCGATGTACTTATCGCCGTTCTCCGTCCGTCCCGCGATCAGCCCGCAGGCTTCGACCGGAGCCTCTTTACGGGCGTGCTCAAGTATTTTCTCGTAGTCTTTTCTATACATTCTTATCATAATTATCTACCTGTCTGTAAAGTTCAGTGATCGGTGCATTCAGCCTGTTCGTAATCTATCAGTTCCGTGATCGTCGGGTGATCTCCGCATACTGCGCAATTATGCGTATCTGACGGCAGCTTCACCTTGCGCCATTCCATTTTGAGTGCATCGAATGTGAGCAGGTATCCGGTCAGCAGATCACCCGCGCCTACTATGTACTTTACCGCTTCCATAGCCTGAAGGCTTCCTATCACGCCGCCCATTGCGCCGATGACTCCCGCCTGTTTGCAGGTAGGTACAGCGTCCTTCGGAGGGGGATTTTTGAATACGCAGCGGTAGCATGGTCCCTGTCCGGGAACGTATGTCATGAGCTGACCTTTGAAGCGGATTATACCGGCGTGGGAAAAGGGCTTCTTTGCCATGACGCAGGCATCGTTTATCAGAAACTTCGCGGGGAAATTGTCTGTCCCGTCAAGTATGAAATCGTAGTCTTTGATAAGATCGAGAACATTCTCGCTTGTAACGAAAGTATGATATGTGTTTACCGTAACATCGGGATTTATAGCTTCCATTGTTTCCTTTGCGGACTGAACTTTCGGCTTTCCGATATCGGCGGTGGCGTGTATGACCTGTCTCTGGAGATTTGAAAGATCGACCTCGTCCGCGTCAGCTATGCCTATCGTGCCTACTCCCGCAGCGGCGAGATACAGAGCGGCGGGCGCACCGAGACCTCCCGCGCCGATTATGAGGACTTTCGCGTTTGCAAGTTTTTTCTGTCCTTTCGCGCCGACTTCCTTTAGGATAATGTGACGTGAGTAGCGTTCGAGCTGTTCATTTGTGAATGCCATTGCTGCCTCCTTATCTGCCGCCGCCCATGAAATACAGGAACTCTACCGAATCCCCGTCTTTTATGACGGTTTCCGCAAAAGAACCGCTCTCCACGAACTCGTCGTTCACTGTGACTGTAACGTATTCGGGAGTTTCCACATTTTCAAGCTCGATAAGCTTTGCAACGGTAATTCCGTCCTCAACTTCCTTTTTTACACCTGCAACTGTAATGTTCATTATGTTGTCTCCTTTTGTTTTATTGCAATTTCTCAAATTCCGCTAAAATATCAGCTTTCTTCGCCGCGCCGCGTATCCGGGAAACCTCGCCGCCGTTTCTGAAGAATATCAGCGTCGGTGAAGCCTGCACCTCGTATTTATCCACAAGCTCCTGCTCGTAACCCACATTCACTTTGTATATATCAAGCTTTCCGTCAAGCTCGCTCTCAAGCTGCGAAAGCACGGGAGAAAGCATCTTGCACGGTACGCAGCTGTCGGAGTAGAAATCCACGAGAACCGGCTTTTCCGCGTTCAGCACTTTTTCCCCGAATTCCGCGGACGTTATCCTTGCAGCCATTCAATCACCGACTTTCCGCACAATCAGCTGATATGTGCCGTCATCGTTCTGAGTAAGTTTCAGCACCTTGTGTCCCTCTTCCTTTATGCTGCGCGGGACATTCTGCACGGGTTCACCGTCGTTTAGCCGTATAGAAAGAATGTCTCCGTCATCAAGTTCTTCGAGTGCCACCTTCGCTTTCACGAATGTTACCGGGCATACCACATCTGTGATATCCACCGTATCTGTAATATCAAATTCAGCCATTGTTGATCGCCTCCAGTATTCTTTCTCTGAATTTATCCTGCCCCACACGTTCGAGTGTGAAACGGAACCTCTCGCTGGGCTTTGCATTTTCCGCGAAAAACTCTATCGCAGCATCGCATACCCGCATAAGAGTATCGTGATCGTCGATAAACGGAACTATCGGTTCACCCTTTGCTATGCTGTTCCCGAACAGTCCTCCGAAAGACACGATATAGCCGTTCACGCAGTCCCAAGCGTCTGTGGGACAGGCTTTGACGCAGCGTCCGCAGAAATTGCATTTACCTGGGTCAACCTCAACTTTGCCGTCGATGATCGTTATCGCGTTCGTCCGGCAGGTCTTTTCGCAGACTCCGCAGTTGATGCAGTCGGATTCCCGCCACTGCACCTTTATCCCGCCTTTGATACCGAGATCGTTTTCCTCGGCTTTCAGACAGTTGTTCTGACATCCGGTGATACCGAACTTGAACTTATGCGGAAGTTCTCTCGCGTAGTATCTCTCGTCAAGTTCCTTTGCAAGTTCGTATGTATCTATGCAGCCGCTGGGGCATATCGCGCTGCCCTGACAGGCGGTTATCGTGCGGACTCTCGGCCCGCATACTCCCGGCTGCACACCGCCCTCGTCAAGAGCGGCTTTCACCTCGTCTATCTGATCGAGTTTTATGAAAGGTATCTCGATACTCTGGCGCGAAGTGAGATGCACATGACCGTCGCCGTATTTCTCGGAAACTTCCGCTATTTTCGCAAGCTGTCCGGCGGTAACATTACCGCCTACAACGCGCAGACGCAGAGAAAAGTTATCCTTTTGCTTCTGCCTCATAAAACCGCCTTTTTTGAGTGCCGAATAATCAACTGCCATATTACTGCTCCTTTGAAAGTCTGACCGCATTTCCGAAATCTTCTATGAGATCTTCTATATCCTCAATGCCCACGCTTACACGGATCGTATCTTCATACACTCCCGCGCTTTCACGCTGTTTTTCATCTGAATGAAGATATATCGTGCTTGCGGGGTGGATCACAAGTGTCCGCACATCGCCTATGTTGGTTGCGATAAGCGCGTATTTCAGGTTGTTAATCAGTCTGAACGCTTTTTCCTTGCTGCCCGCGCGTATCGTAAGTATCGCTCCGCCCTTTCCGTGAAGCTGCGTTCTCACAAGCGGGAAATATGGGTTATCTTCAAGAGCCGGGTAATTTACCGTTATGCCCTCCTGAGTCTGCAAAAACTCCGCAAGTTTCAGCGCGTTGTCACATATCCGCTCCATTCGCAGTCCCAGCGTTTCCAGTCCGACACAATTCATATACGCGTTGAACGGCGACAGACACGCTCCCGTATTTCTCCAGATACCGCCCCGCAGCTTTGCGAGATACGCGAACTTCCCGAATTTCTTATACTCTGCGAATCCGGAATATTTTGCGGTATTCCAGCGGAAGTTTCCGCTGTCGATGATGATCCCGCTTATGGAATTTCCTCCGCCGTTTATGTACTTTGAGGCTGAATGAACAACGATATCCGCACCGTGTTCAAACGGATGCACAAGGTAAGGTGTAGCCGTGGTGCTGTCTATGATAAGCGGTATCCCGTGCTGATGACACACTTCCGATACTTTTTCAATATCAACGATATCAAGCTTAGGGTTTCCGATAAGTTCGGCAAAGACCGCTTTGGTATGCTCGTTTATCAGCGCTCTTATGCTGTCGGCAGTTACGTTATCGACGAAACGCGTCGTAATTCCGAGCTGTGTCAGATCCCCGAACAAATCTATCGTTCCTCCGAAGAGTCCGGAACCCGCTATCACTTCGTCCCCTGCCGAAAGCAGATTGAGAAGTGACATCGTAACCGCCGCCATACCCGACGAACAGGCTACAGCGCCTATTCCTCCCTCGATAGCCGCAATGCGCTTCTCAAACGCGTCAACAGTCGGGTTTCCGATACGGGAATACGCAAATCCCGCTGCCTGATTTGAGAATACTTTTTCAAGCTTTTCCGAGCTTTCGTGTGAGAATGCACTTACCTGATATATAGGAGTCTGAGTCGAGCCATGCCCGTATTCTCCGACACCGCCGTGTAAAAGAGACGTATTGAAATTCACCGAACCACTGCTTTCTTAATGACTTTAAAACATTATAACCTATTTTTCATAGTAAGTCAATAGGATTTAACGCTTTTCTACATATTATACATACAGAATCAGTAGGACATTAAAGTTTTTATCTATTCTTACCATTACAGTAGGTATTCATGCAGACAGTATAAATCATGCCCCGAAGCAAAGTGAGCACTTCGGGGCATTGTGTTCTTGTCCGGCTGACGGTATAATTGTTTTTTTGCCTCAGCATTTTACCGTTCATCTGTAAGCCGAGATGATCTCCGCTGTACGGGCAATATCCTCATCGGTATGCGCATACGAAACAAACATCGCTTCAAACTGCGACGGGGCAGCGTAGATTCCGTTATCGAGCAGATACGAAAAGAACCGTGCGTATTCTGAACGATCGGCAGACTGCGCTGTTTCGTAATCCGTGACTCTCTTTCCGGCGAAGAACACCGTCATCAGCGAGCCGCAGCGGTTGACATTCAGTCCCGCGTTCCGTGCGGCAGCTTCAAGCTTTGCGGTCTTGCGGTCAAGTTCTCCGTAAATACCGGGAGTGCGCTCCAACTCGGTTATTGCTGCAATTCCGGCAGCCACGGCTATCGGATTTCCGGAAAGTGTTCCCGCCTGATAGACCGCGCCGAGCGGTGCCACACACTCCATTATCTCATGCCTGCCGCCGTAAACCGCAAGCGGCATTCCACCGCCGACTATCTTTCCGAGAGCCGTCATATCCGGGGTAATACCATAGTATTCCTGCGCACCTCCCGCAGCAAGCCTGAAACCGGTTATCACCTCATCGAAGATAAGCAGAGCGCCGTACTCCGTTGTGATATCCCGCAGTCCCTGCAAAAATCCGGGTTCCGGCGGTACTACTCCCATATTTGCCGCGCAGGGTTCAACCAGCACTGCCGCAATGCTTTCCGGGTCATGCTCAAAAAGCTCCCGCACGGAATCAAGGTCATTATAACGCGCAAGCAGAGTGCAGTCCGCCGCCCCTGCGGGAACTCCCGCGCTGTCCGGCACAGAGCCCGTAAGCAGTCCCGAACCGCCTTTAACGAGCAGTCCGTCCGAATGTCCGTGATAGCAGCCCTCGAATTTGATTATAAGATCGCGCTTTGTGAATCCGCGGGCTGCCCTGACTGCGCTCATTACCGCTTCCGTTCCGGAGTTCACAAGCCGCACCAGCTCCATTGACGGGAAATGCCCGCGTATCTTCTCCGCAAGAACTATTTCTCCTTCATGGCACGCACCGTATGTAAGTCCTCGTTCACAAGCGGTCTTTACAGCATCGATCACCGACGGGTGAGCGTGACCGAGAATATCGGGTCCCCAGGAACAGACGTAATCTATGTATTCGTTTCCGTCCGCGTCGGTTATCCTGTCGCCGCGGGAATCCGCAATAAACAGCGGTTCACGCCCCACACTTCCGAATGCACGGACAGGGCTGTTCACACCGCCCGGCATCAGCTGTTTTGCTCTTTCAAACAATTCATGTGATCTTTCGGTTCTCATCATGTTCTCCCGTCATTCTTCATCAAGCCATTCTGCCGCGTCAAGAGCGTGATATGTGATTATGATATCAGCTCCCGCACGTTTTATCGCCGTCAGATTCTCCATAACTATCCGCCGTTCGTCTATCCAGCCGTTTGCCGCTGCTGCCTTTACCATGCTGTACTCTCCGCTTACGTTGTACGCGGCTATCGGCAGTTCATACCGGTCACGCGCAGCACGGAGTATATCGAGATACGCGAGAGCAGGCTTCACCATGACCATATCGGCTCCCTCTTCGATGTCATCGGCTATCTCCCGGAGAGCTTCCCGCCCGTTTGCGGGATCCATCTGATATGTACGCCTGTCTCCGAATGCGGGAGCAGACTGTGCCGCGTCACGGAACGGCGAATAGTAGCCCGACGCAAACTTCGCGCTGTACGACATGATCGGAGTATTGACGTGACCGCTGTTATCGAGCGCTTTGCGGATCGCGGCTACACGTCCGTCCATCATATCCGACGGAGCAATGATATCCGCACCGGCATCCGCGAGACTTACCGCCATTTTCGCAAGCAGCGGGAGTGTATCGTCGTTCACGATCTCACAGCCGCAGACAACTCCGCAATGCCCGTGGGAAGTGTATTCACAGAGACAAACATCTGCGATAACGAGCAGATGAGGGTATCTCTCCTTTATGTGACGTATTGCGCGCTGAGTTATGCCGTTTTCGCTGTAAGCTTCCGTTGCAAGTTCATCTTTATGCGCGGGAATACCGAAGATCAGCAATCCGGAAATACCGCTTTTGTCAACTCGGTCAAGTTCCTCGTCAATACGGTCAGTTGACCATTGAAAGATACCGGGCATAGAGTCCACGGGATTCTTTATACTCTCGCCCTCCGTAACAAATATCGGATATATAAGTTCCTTTTTGTCAAGTCTCGTTTCGCGTACAAGATCTCTGATCTCAATGCACGAACGCAGTCTTCTGAAACGTCTCATTTCTTATGCTCTCCTTTTATTGTGTCAAGAACTCCCTCCGCGCTGTGGGGAGAAGCTGTTATTACGGCATTTACAGTGTATTCCTTTGCGGTTTCCGCAGTCTGCGAACCTATACACACAATGCGTGTTCTGCCGGAGACTGCGCTTCCGCCGTCAAAGAAACTGCGGACTCCGAAAGAACTGCCGAACACGATGTGATCCGTGTTACAGTCCATCGGCGGAATACCGGGGACTGCACGGGTATCATAGATCCTCACATCATCGTAATCAACGCCGCGTTCGTCAAAAACTCTGTTCAGTTCGCCGGAACCGAGTTTTGCCCGAAGCACCAGCACCTTTCCGGTACATCTTTCGCATACAGCGTGAGCAAGGTCTGCGACTGTATATCTTTCGGGAACGATATCGGGATATATTCCCGCATCTTCAAGCGTTCCGGCAGTACCGCTGCCGACAGCTGCTATCAGTTTTCCCGACAACGAACGCATATCTGTATGCTTTTTACGGCAGTCGTCAATAAACATTTCCGCGCCGTATGAACTTGTGAAAACGATGCAGCCGTACCCGTCAAGCTGCGGTATGTCACATTCCCGCTCAACACGCACATGGCTGTATCTGCGCACCTGCGCGCCCTCGGCTTCAAGCAGGTTCGCAAGCTTGTCCGTGAATTTCCGCGTCCCGGTGACAGTCACCGAAACTCCGTATAACGCACCGGTTTCCGGACTGCCGGAAAAATCATATCCCGCCGTATCTCCCACGGCTATCACAGCCGGCGCTGTCATTTCCGCACTTACCGCCGCTGCTGCAATATCACGAAGCGATGCTCGTATTGTACGCTGTCTGTATGTTCCGCCGTCGGAGATCACCGCAGCCGGAATATCGCCGGACATTCCGCCGCGTATCAGCCCTTCCGCGATATCCGGAAGAGCGTTAAGTCCCATTAGGAAAACGAGAGTACCGTCAAGCGCCGCATACTGTGAAAAATCTCGGCTGCCGTCGGCGGTGTGAGCGGTGATAACGTGAAATCCGCGGCTTACCTTACGGTGCGTAACGGGAATACCCGCAAGTTCCGGAACAGCTATTGACGATGATATCCCGGGTATCACTGTGAATCCGATATCATGCTCCCGAAGCGCGGCTGTCTCTTCCCCGCCCCGCCCGAAAACAAAAGGATCTCCGCCTTTCAGACGTCCCACCGTATGACCGGCAAGCGCTTTTTCCACAAGCAGAGCGTTTATTTTTTCCTGCGCTGCGCTGTGCTTTCCGGAACGCTTTCCCACACAGATAAACTCCGCGTTTTCCGGCGCGTATATCAGCAGTTCCGGGTCTGTGAGCGCATCGTAAACTATACAGCTGCACTTTCTCAAAGCATTTATCCCTCGCAGAGTTATGAGGTCATACTTTCCGCAGCCTGCACCGATCAGATAAACATGACCGCTCAAAGTTCATTCACCAGCCTTTCCGCAAGCGCAAAGCGTTCCTCGCTGGGAGCGCTGTCTGTCGATCGTGTTTGCTGGTCTTTGGTCACAGTAAGAGTGATAATACCGTCCGAGATATCAGCCAGCGCACCCGCCGGTGACGAACACCCGCTGCTGAACAGTTCAAGCACATTCCGCTCAGTTTCAAAGCACATGAATGTGTTATCATCACTTATTTTCCGAATCAGATCCGCCGTTTCGCCGACGCGCGACTGCACGGCGATAATGCCCTGACACGGCGCGGGAAGGAGTACGCTGAAAGGTATCTCCTTATAATCAAAACGTTCATCAGAAAACGCGCCGAGCCGTTCAAGCCCCGCTCTCGCAAGCACTATCCCGTCATATTGCTTTTCGTGCAGCTTTTGCAGGCGCGTATCGACATTACCGCGTATATCCGATATCAGCGCTTCGGGAAATAAGCTGCGAATGCCTGCCGCACGACGGATACTGCTTGTTCCGATCACAGGCTTTTCCGGCATTGCTTCACCCCTGCGTGTCACAAGGATATCATGCGCGTCCGCACGCGGCAGCACGGCTGAAATTACGGTTCTCTCCGCAAGCTGAAGCGGAAGATCTTTCGCACTGTGTACCGCTATGTCGATTTCACCGTCAAGAAGCGCACGCTCTATACCGTCAACAAAAACACCTTTTCCGCCTATCTTTTCCAGCGGTTTGTCAAGCACGATATCGCCTTTTGTCGTTATATGTACAAGCTCTGTTTCTATATCCGGAAATGCTGTTTTCAGAGCTTTTGCGACTGCTTCCGACTGTATGAGCGCAAGCTTGCTCTTACGCGTTCCTATCCTTATTCTCATGCGCGTTTTTTATCCTTTCAAGCAAATCGTCTATATCACTGTCGTCCGGCAAAACATCACCTTGCAGGCACAGATCTATAACTGCATCGGCAGCTTCGGCACGCTGTTTTTCTGTGCCGAACATCTCTTTTATCCGTGGACGATATCTTGCGAGTATCTCCCCTATGCCGAGAGTGAAGCTGTCCATCTCTTCTTCCACTATTTTACGCACGAACTTTGCGAAAGCGGGAGCTGTTCCGCCCGTGCTTATACCGATCGTGACATTTCCCTCCCTGACCAGCGCAGGAAAGTAGAACCCGCAGTTCTCGGGGTCATCGACGGTATTCACAAGAATATGCCTTTCGGTGCAGAGTCTGTAGATGCGGGAATTGAGCGCCCTGTCGTCCGTGGCTGCGATCACGGCAAACGCTCCGTCAAGGTCTGATTCCTCAAATCGCCTGTGCAGCAGAGTTATACCTTCAAGTGCAGAGAATCCCGCACTGATCTCCGGTGCCGCAACAGTTAAGCGAGGCTCAAACGGCAGCAGCTTTTCCGCCTTTCGCAGCGCCACATTTCCGCCTCCGGCTATAAGTATCTTTCTGTCTTTGATATCAATAAAAAACGGGAAAAAAGCCATTATTTCTCCTCCGGATCTCCGAGGACATCAAGCACAGCGCAGAACTGCTCACTGTTCAATCTGTCCCTGAGTTTATACAGCAGTCCGTCAAATGACAGTTCCGAAGCCGCCTTGCGGGCAGTGTCAAGCTTCGGAAGAAACGCGTGGAACGCAAGCTTTTTTTGCAGTTCATCTATTTCCTCGTTTATGATAAATTCCGCCTGTTCGGCAGCCGACATTTTCAGTTCGTTGTTATGCTTTGCAAGCGCTCCGATATCGTCGATGCCGATAAAACGAGCGCCGGCGGCGGCGTCGGAGCGTTCGATATCCGGCGGCACCGCAAGGTCAATAAACAGCCGGGGTTTCGCAGTTTTCAGCGCAGCGGCAAGTTTCTTCGCAGTTACCGTAAAGTGCGGGCTTGATGTTGCGCTTATTATGCAGTCCGCTTCGTCCATAAATTCATAGCGCCTGTCATACGGAACTGTGCGCACATTGTCAAAATGCAGATCACCGGCAGTATGGGAACGTGCGGTCTGCGTGATATGTACATTTTTGTGCGGCAGCAGGTTTTTGAGTGTTGCCGAGCCTATCTTCCCGCTTGCACCGATCATAAGCACATTCACATTATCACCGAGATGCGCGGCTTCATTCGCGGCAATGGTAGCTGCCGAAACAGGTGTTACCGAAAGCGCAGTTTCGGTCTTTATCCGTTTTGCGCACGCCACAGCAGCCTGAAACACAGTATTCAGCGTAAAATCGGTTCTGCTGTTTACGCAGGCTTCCGCGTACGCTTCTTTTACCTGACGCAGTATTTCGTCCTCACCTATTACCATTGAATCTATCCCGCAGGCAACACGGAAAAGGTGCCGCATTGCCTTTACATCCTCATATATGCGGATATACTCCGTGATATTGTCCATACCGGATATCTCCGCCAGAAACTTCACTGCCTCCCGAACCGGTCTGCCCGTAAAGTACAGTTCCGTCCGGTTGCAGGTACAGAGTATCACGGATTTTCCGAGTTTCTCCGTTATATCCGAATATCCGCTCTCATCGAACGCGAACCGTTCGCGCACGGAAACATCAGCGTTTCTGTAACTTATGCTAATAGCTTTCATTTCATCACCGTCAACTATTATACAACATATTTCCGATTATTTCAATATGTTTTTTTCACGGTATAAAAAATGTGCGGAAAACCGCACATTTATATTTCAGATCACGACCGTTTCCTCACGGACAGCATTATTATTCAGCAGCTGCACCGAGTCGCCGCGGGTTACGAATATCCGGTAGATGAATACATCTACCGTCTCTCCGACTTCGACAGCAGGATCATCAAGCCCGCGCCTTGCGCTGAAAACGCTTCCGTTGCAGCTGACAGTTATCTCAATGCTGTTTCCGCGGAACTCGACCGTTTCCACTTTTCCCTCCACCGCCGAGTTTTTATATTTCTGAACCTCGGTTTTCTTCGTGATCTTCACAAATTCCGGACGTACTATCGCTTTGTCGTATTCTCCTACATCGTCAAACGATCTGAACGATCTGTAATCTCTGAGTTCCGATGTGATACCGAAAAATGATGATGTAAACGCAGTCGCGGGATTGCGGTAAATGTCGATCGGAGTTCCGGTCTGCTCCACGCGTCCCTTGTTGGTAACTATGATCTCGTCAGAAACTTCGATAGCCTCGTCCTGATCGTGAGTCACGAAAATACCGGTGACGCCGAGCTGGTGTATCATGTCTTTCAGCCACTTGCGAAGTTCCTGACGAACTTTCGCGTCAATTGCCGCAAACGGCTCGTCAAGCAGCAGCACCTGCGGATTGGGAGCAAGCGCACGCGCAAACGCCACACGCTGCCGCTGACCGCCGGAAAGCTGCGACGGGTAACGGTTTTCAAAGCCCTCAAGTCCTATAAGCTTCACAAGCTGAGTGACGCGCTCTTTTATCGTCTGCTTGTTCAGCTTTCGCACTTTCAGACCGAAAGCTATGTTATCATATACAGTCATGTAACGGAACAGCGCATAGCTCTGAAACACGAATCCTATGTTTCTTTCGCTTGCAGGTATGTCATTAACGACTTTTCCGTCAATGATTATTTCACCGCTGTCGGGGTTTTCAAGCCCCGCTATCATCCGGAGTATAGTGGTCTTACCGCTGCCGGAGGGACCGAGAAGCGCCACCAGTTTTCCTTTTTCTATACCGAAACTCACGTTGTCGGAAGCCTTGAAATCACCGTATGATTTGTTTATGTTTTTAAGTTCGATATACATTACTTTTCGCCTCGTCTCTTTCCGATGTATTCAACAATACTGCGCACGATCAGTATCACTATCGCAAGCACCACAAGTATAGATGATACCGCGAACGCCGGCATGAACTTGTTGTCTCCGAACAGTATCTCCACCTGCAAAGGAAGAGTCACCGTCTTTCCTCGGAGATGTCCCGACAATACCGAGACAGCTCCGAACTCGCCCATTGCGCGTGCTGCACAGAGAACGATACCGTACAGAAGCGCCCACTTGATATGCGGGAGAGTTATTGTGCGGAATATCGCAAACCCCTTTGCTCCCATAAGCGCGGCGGCTTCTTCCTCATCTGTTCCCTGCGCTTCAAGTACGGGAAGTATCTCGCGGGATATGAACGGAAACGTGACGAATACCGTAGCAAGAATAATTCCCGGAACCGCATAGACCACCATGAAATCGAGTTCTTCGAGGAGCGGATACAGTGCGCTCTGTCTGCCGAATGTAAGTACGAATATAAGTCCGGCGATTATGGGAGATACCGTGACCGGAAGGTCAATAAGCGTCACAAGCAGCTTCTTCCCGCGGAAGCGGAATTTTGATATCGCCCATGCAGCGAAAACGCCGAATACTGTGTTTATCACGACTGCAAAAGCCGTCGCTTCGAGAGTCAGCAGCAGCGCGCTTAACGTATCGGGATCGGATATCGCTTCAAAATACGGTATCACGCCTTTTCTGAAAGCTTCATAAATAACTGTGATAAGCGGCATTACAAGCATTACGAAAAGGAACAGAACGCTTATTGTTATCAATACTATCTTTACGGCTTTCGAGCCTGCGGTCTGAGCGTGTATCTCCGTGTTCCCTTCACGGCTCACTATTTTTTCCGGTTTGTTCCGGACAGCCTTTTTGGCATTACCCGACATATCAGTGACCTCCGTTCAGTATTTTCGTGCTGCGTATCTGCACCAGATTCACAAGGAACAATATCAGAAATGCCGCCGCAAGCATAACAAGCGCTATCGCGGTAGCACTGGAATAGTCATATTCCTGCAGTTCCGACATTATGATAAGCGGGGTTATCTCGGTTTCATAGGGCTGGTTGCCCGCAATGAATACCACGCTTCCGTATTCTCCGAGACAGCGTCCGAAAGCAAGACCGAATCCGGTGAATATCGCAGGACGCAGTTCCGGCAGTATCACCGTGAGGAACGTGCGCGTGCGGCTCGCACCGAGTATTCCCGCAGCTTCCTCATAAAGCGGGTCAAGCTTTTCAAGCACAGGCTGTACTGTGCGCACAACGAACGGTATCCCGATGAATATAAGCGCTATCGTGATACCGATACGCGTGTAGGCTATCTTTATGCCCATGCCCGCGAATATCCCGCCTATCCAGCCGGTATCGGCATACAGCGAAGTGAGCGATATGCCCGCGACCGCTGTGGGCAGCGCGAACGGCAGTTCTATCATACCGTCGAGTATTCTCTTTCCCGGGAAGTCATACCGCACAAGCACCCATGCAAGTACAACGCCCATTACCGCGTTTATCAGCGAAGCTATGAGCGCGGTTATCAGACTCACCTCAAAGCTTGCAAGAACGCGCGGACGGGTTATTACTTTTACTATGTCGGCAAGATCCATTTTCGCCGTGAACACGACAAGTGATGCAAGCGGTATCAGAACCATTATGCCGAGCAGTGCAAGCGTAATTCCCATTGAGATCCCGAAACCGGGGATAATGCGTTTGTTTCGTTTCATAAATACTACCTTTTTACAGTATATCCCCGCCCGAAGGCAGGGATACACCGTTTTTATTGAGAAGAAAAGTTTATAGCTGTCAATCCTGCTCGTATATCTGATCGAACAGTCCGCCGTCCGCGAAGTGCTTTTCAAAAGCCTCGTCCCAGCCGCCGAAGTCGTTGATAGTTACAAGATTTATGTTCAGGTCAAATACATCAGCAAATTCCGCAAGCACTTTCTCATTTGAAGGACGGTAGAAATTCTCGCCGGCTATTCTCTGAGCTTCCTCGCTGTAGAGGTAGTTCAGGTATTCTGTTGCTACCTCGCGGGTTCCGTTCTTGTCAACCACCTTGTCAACGATCGCTACGGAGGGCTGTGCAAGAATGCTGATGCTCGGAGTCACGATCTCGTAATCGTCGGGATATTCCTTGAGGGAAAGGAACGCCTCGTTCTCCCATGCAAGAAGCACATCGCCCTGCTTGTTCTCGACAAAGGAGTTTGTTGAGCCGCGGGCTCCGGAATCGAGCACAAGAACATTTGCGTAAACCTTTTTGATATAGTCGATGACCTTTGCTTCATCATTGCCGTATTCCTTCTGCGCCCATGCCCATGCGGCAAGGTAGTTCCAGCGTGCGCCGCCGGAGGTTTTGGGATTGGGGGTTATAACGCCGACATCATCACGCGCAATATCGCCCCAGTCAAGAATGTTCTTCGGATTGCCCTTTCTTACAAGGAATACGATAGTGGAGGTGTAAGGTGAGCTGTCGAGCGGGAATTCGCTTACCCAGCCGGGTTCGATGAGCCCCGCGTCGCGCACCGAGTTCACGTCATATTCGAGAGCAAGCGTCACAACGTCAGCAGGGTTGCCGTTTGCAACTTCAAGTGCCTGTTTTCCGGAACCGCCGTGTGACTGTGTTATCTCGACCGTCGAATCATGCTCAGATTCCCAGTGCTTTTTGAAAGCTTCGTTGTATGCCGCGTAAAGCTCACGGGTGGGATCATACGAAACATTGATTATCGAGTAATTCTTTGCGGATTCCGCAGCCGCGCCTGCCGACTCGGTTTCGCTTGAAGCGGAAGCGCTTGCGCAGGAAGTTGCTGCGAACAGTGTTGTTATAAGTGCGAGAGAAGCTGCTGTTGTTTTAAAAAATGTATTTTTCATTTTATTTACCTCGTTTCATTATTTTGATCGTTGATGTGTGATGTTAATGAGAGAGGTTATCAACAGCGTTCTATCCCTCCGGCTGTATGGAGTATGGTTTTCATTTTTATACGCCTTTCTTATCCTACTTTTCATACCGATTTTGTATGATTTGTCGGTATGTGCATATAATACACCATTTCCTCCGGTTTGTCAATAGCTTTCCCGCATTTTCGTCATACCGCACTAAACAGGCTGCGTAAAACCAAAAACTTTATCATATAATTCCTATAGTTTTTGTATGCTATCAGAAAGATCCCACCGACAGTTCCATTTCCGGATCAGTATCTCAGAACTCGGCAGATACGCTTTTCTTACCGGCTTCAGATAAAATCACCGGGATAACCGAACGTTATCCCGGGTGCAAACTTTCTGTATTTGTACCGCTGTCAGTATTCAATGCCTTTCCGTGCAGCCACGCCTTTCCGATACGGGTGACGCAGGCATCTTATCTCGCTGATGTAATCCGCGGCATCTTCAAACACCTGCGCGGGATCTCTGCCAGTGATCGCTATTTCAATTCTTTCCGCACTGCCGATTATCAGCTCTTCCGCGAGCGCTCTGTCGGCAAGTTCATAACCGTATGCGTATGTGAACTCGTCGAGTATGATACCGTCATAACCTCCGGAAAACGCCTGTTCCAGCAGTCTGTTGTGGCAGTCGGTGAGTTCCCGCTTATCCTGCTCCGAAAGCGTGCTGAAAAAACCATAGTCGCGGTCACATCGCATAACATCTATATTGTCAAGCTTTTTCAGACTTGCAAGTTCGGCGGTATCCCCGCCTTTCATGAACTGCACAAAAGCTGTTTTCATTCCCGCGCCTGCCATTCGCACCGCAAGTCCGATCGAAGCGGTGGTTTTTCCTTTTCCGTCTCCGCAGTAAATATGCAGCATAGTATTACCTCTTGATATCGTAATTCATATTCATAAGATTGCGTATTGCCTGTTCATCATCTGTTATATTTGCGTCACCATGGATAGTATGTTTCAGAACGCTGCTCGCAACGGCAAAGTTTATCATATCCATAGGCTTATAATCGTGCATAATCGCGTATATAAGCCCGGACGCGAAAGCGTCTCCCCCGCCAACGCGGTCAAGAATATTGAACGTGAAAAGCTTGCTCTCAAACGTATGGTCGTCGTACCACATGAAAGCTTTCAGGCTGTTCTCGCTTCCGCTGTGGGCATAGCGGACGTGTCTTGCTATGCAGCGTATGTTGGGGTATCTCTCCACAAAGGCTCTGAATATCTCGTCCTGCTGTTCGTATGACGGCTGCAGCGGTACACCGTCCTTATAATCACCGAGAGAATGGTCATTTTCGTCCCTCCATAGATGATAAGGCTCTATACCGAGCAGCACATCAACGTACGGCAGACATTTCGTGCAGTAATCCCGCGCTTCCTCCCACGACCATAACGTGCTCCGGAAGTTACCGTCAAAGCTTACGGTCATGCCCTTTTCTTTTGCCTTCACCATCAGATCGTAGATAAGCTTACGGCAGTTCTCACCAAGCGCCGGAGTAATGCCGCTCATGTGCAGCCATGTGAAATCCGACAGAAGTTCGTCAAGATCTACCTTCGAGAAGTCGTACTCCGTTATGGCACTGTGCTTTCTGTCATAAGTGACCTCGCTTGCGCGTATCCCGAATCCGGTCTCAAGGTAGTATGTACCGAGGCGGTGAGTCGGAGTTTCCTCCGGCGTACTGAGAATAACGGGCGTGCAGTGAACATCGTTGCCGCGCAGCATTCTTATTGCGCTCTTGCCGAGACTGTTGTTCGGTACAACGGTGAAGAATGTGCTGTCAACTCCGAGATTCGCAAGTGCAAGCGCGATATTGGCTTCACTTCCGCCGTAGCTTGCGTCAAAAGAATTTGTCACGCGTATCTTTTCGTAGTTCGGCGGCGTCAGGCGCAGCATTATCTCACCGACCGCCAGAAACTTCTGAGCGGAATACTCCGGCATAAGCGGATTTCTGTGTTTCATTTTCATGCCTCCTAATAGTCCCGGCAGGAGAACAGCTCCCGACAGCAGACACGGTATATTTCTATACTATAATTATACACTATCGGATATTGTATGTCAAGAGAATAATTACTGAACTTGACACGGGACGATGTAATATGATATACTGAAAACGGTGATAAAATGACTGTATTAAAATCGTTGATCTCCGCGTTTTCCATGTACTCGGCGATACCTATGCCGAAGATCGAATGGCGCGAAGAAAACCACCGCTACTCGCTGTGTTTTTTCCCGCTTATCGGAGCGGTGATCGGCTGGTTGTACCTGCTGTGGTTCTATATATGCGCGTCGTTCGGCATAGGAGCATTCCTGCGCGGTTCGGTGAGCGCGTTCATTCCGCTGCTTGTGACCGGCGGCATACACGCAGACGGCTTCTGTGATGTTACAGACGCACGCAAATGTCTCGGTGACAGGAAGAAAAAGCTTGCCGTGATGTCGGATCCTCACGTCGGCGCATTTGCCGTTATTTCGGCTGTGATCTATTTAATACTGCAAGCCGCTGTATTGTCGGAGATCAAAACTGTTTCCTCGGCAATAGTTATCGCGCTGGTATTCGTTATGTCGCGCTGTTTCAGCGGGCTTGCCGCGGTCACTTTCAGATGCGCCAAAAAGGAGGGGACTCTGCAAAGCTTCTCCCGCCCCGCTCACAAGACCGTAACGATCCTCGTTCTCGTTCTTACCGCGGCACTTGCTTACACGCTCATGCTGTTCGCAGATATATGGGCAGGAGCCGCCGCTCTGTTAATGGTGCTGATTTGTATGCTGTACTACGGCATTTCCGCATACCGGAACTTTGGCGGTATAACGGGAGATACCGAGGGCTGGTTTTTGCAGCTGTGCGAGATAACCGCTCCGGCGGCGGTTCTGATCGCGGAGATCACCGAACGCGCGCTCACTTCAATGTAAATGATAGATACCGCCGGTGTATCAGTCAGACGTCCTACGCGGACAGCGGCAGGGCGGTCTGTCGGTCAGCCCCTCCGGCGCAAGCGCCACCTCCCCGCTTTCGGGGAGACACCCTGCACCCATGCCGTTTCACGGAGATTCGCAACTCCGCAAACAGGACACCCGGTACAGCTTTATTGACAGACCAAGCCACCGACGGAAATACCGCCGGTGGCTTTTTACGAATGCGACAGATTCCATGCGGACATAGCCGGGACTGCACAAACGATACAGCCGGGAAGTGCGTCAGTTAAGTCCCACAGTCCTGTTGACCGTCATAGAGAACGCTATTCCCTGCCCCGCCGTACTCATGCCCGCAGATTTATAAACCGCGTCAAGCACCGCGTCTTTTATCTCTTTCGGCACAAGTATCATAAGCACCTCTTTGTCCGGGTGTATGGTTATCTGAAATATCTCCTCGGCTTCCTTTCCGGCAGTTCCGCGTGCGCGTATTACCGTACCGCCTCTTGCCCCGGCTTCACGCGCCGCGTCCATGACCGTTTCCGAGAAACCGGAGTTTATAATGCAGAATATCATTTCATAGCTTTTATCGCTCATTTCACTCATCTCCCTTTACCGTATTGACCGCGTTGCATAAGAACGCATATACGCTCGTCCCGATCATGCTTGTGAACGGGACAGTCACAGCTACTCCCTTGCCGCCGCGTACCGTGCGAAACTTGTTGTCAAGCATATATGTCAGATCGTCCAGCTTGTCCTCGCGCACCACGCTGAATATCACCGCCTTGTCGGTATCCGCAAGACCGAGGTAATGCAGTATGTCGGCTTTTGCCGTACCGTGCGCGGGAGCCGTGAACTGGAAGTTGCACTCGAATGACTGTATCAGATCAGCATAGAACTCAGCCTTGTTCTTCTCGACAATGGTTATAAGCAGTTCAAGCCTGAAAGGCGCAACACTGCCGTTCTGCGCGGGGATCTCAACGCGTGTTTCCGCGGCGGATCCTGTCTTTTTGTTTTTACCGAATATTGCCATATCCCCGCCCCCTATTCAAAATATATGATCTGTGCATCGTCGGCGGACATTATGCGCGACATTGCGATACGGCGTCTCATGCGCTCCGAGATCACAGCCTTGAAGCCGAGGGACTGAATGGTTATCAGAGGGGTCATAGCTACCATTGCGACAATTCCGAATGCACTGTACAGAACCTCGTCCGCACCTCTCAGCGCCGCGCAGGCACCGATCGCAAGCGGAAGTATAAAACTCGATGTCAGCGGACCGCTTGCAACTCCGCCCGAATCAAACGCTATCGCAGTGTAAAGCTTCGGAACAAAAAACGATAGTCCCAGTGAGATAAGATAACCCGGAATCAGATAGTACAGCAGCGAAAATCCGAATATCATGCGGATTATCGAAAGCCCTATCGACGCTCCCACGCCAACGGACAGCGCGATCATCATCTCGCGTTTCGTAACGGAACCGCCGGTGACTTCCTCTACCTGATTGTTGAGAACGTGAACGGCAGGCTCCGCAAGCACTACTACCATACCGATTATGAACGCGAATGCCACTATCGGCACATTGCCGTCGTCCGCAAGTTCCTGACCGAGTTTGAAACCTATCGGCATGAATCCCACAGCGACGGAGGTAAGAAATATAACCAACCCCGCAAAGGTATATGCAATGCCGACAAGTATCTGGAATATCTTTTTCTTCGGGAGTTTAAGCATGGTAAACTGAAGAACTCCGAAAGATATAAGGATAAGCATCAGTGAACGTCCGACTTCTTCAACTGTATGTATCAGTGTTTTTATGAAACCGTCACCGAGGTTTGCGTCAATGGAATAATCCGGCAGCGCATAGGTCAGATCGCCGTTGGCAGTAAGTGACAGCGCGAGAACCGCAATGATGGGTCCCACCGAGCAGAGCGCGATAAGACCGAAGCTGTTCTCACTTGCGTTTCTGCCGCCTATGGTGAGAGCTATACCGACGCCGAGCGCCATTATGAACGGAACGGTTATCGGCCCTGTGGTAACTCCGCCGGAATCGAACGCCAGCGGCATGAAATCTCCTCTTCCGCGTTCAAGCAGCAGCGCCGCAAAAGCGAACAGCATCATATAGAAGAACAGCAGCAGCGGCGCGAGATCTTTCCTCATTACGATCTTCACGACAGCCGCCAGCAGGAACATACCCACTCCCACACCGACAAACACGATCAGCAGCGTTCCGTCCATGACTGCGCTCACCTGTCCCGCAAGCACCGAAAGATCCGGTTCCGCAACGGTAATGAGAACTCCCATTATGAAACATACGGTGAACAGCACGCCGAGTTTCCGGGATTTTGTCAGTCCCTCACCGACGTGTTCTCCCATTGGTGTCATAGCCATGTCGGCACCCAGATTGAACAGCGCTATCCCAAGTATCAGAAACAGCGCAGAAATGCCGAATACTGTCATTTCTTTGCCCGACAGCGTTACAAGCGGCGTGAAAGAAATGACAAATACGATTGCAGTTATCGGAAGCACCGATATCAGCGCTTCCTTTATCTTTGAATATAAAGCCTTTCCCAATTGAATTCCTCCTATAAATAATGTGTCCTCAATAACTGCCTTTTGGCAGTTATTGACTGAAAATCTGCAAAACAGATTTTCAGATGTTGTTTAAATGCGCCTGCGGTGCATTTAAACAACGGACACATTCCTTGATGTCAAGCTCATTTCGTCC
>JAGAWN010000246.1 GCA_017941355.1 Ruminiclostridium sp.
AATTGTTGCGAAAAATATTGCGATTGACCATTACAGAAAAAATAAAAAACAGGTGGACATCGAAGATGTTCCGGAGTATGCGGACGAGGAGACCGATGTTGAACGCTCGGCTTTCGGTGAATATGATGCTGCGGCTCTGAATGAGGCTCTGTCAAGGCTGCCGGAGAACTATCGTGAGGCTCTTATAATGTATTACTACCATGATATGCCGCTCGAAAGCGTTGCCGCGACATTCGGAGTAAGCTATGAGGCTGCAAAAGCGAAACTGTTCAGAGCGCGGAAGAAACTATATGTACTGCTGAAAGAGGGTGAATAGCATGATCTGTGACACATTCTACGAAGCGCTTGCTATGCAAGCTGCCGCAGCAGAAGCGGCGGTACCGGATATGCCGGAGCATAGATTTTCGCTGCGCTATAAGCGGAAGAAAAAAGCGCTTATCAAAGCCTATGAGAAGTCAAAAGAACAGAGCAGCAGCTTTCTGAGTACCTTTCACAAGCTGCGGCTGCGGCAGAAGATACGGGTGGCGGTGCTGATAGTGCTGTCGGTGCTGCTGCTTACGGGTGCAGGCGTTTACATTACGCACCGTTTCGGAAATCTGACAGCCAGACAGTACGATACCCACACGATGATGTATGTTGAGGATCCGGAAGCTCCCGAGATCTTGCTTGAACATTTTGAACTCGGTTACGATTTGACCGGATATTCCAAAGAAATTATTTGTAATGATGAACGTGAGTATTGGGAGGTCTGGAAAAGTGACGATAAAGAAATAAGCTTTTCTTACTGCACGAAGCACGGCATAGGAATGCGCATGAATACCGAGGGAAGCACAGTGAAATCTGTTGATATAAACGAATATGAAGCGTTTTATTATATTGCGCATGAAACCGTGCATTGTCTGACATGGGATAATGGGGATTATCTGTTTGAATTTGACTTTGCAGGTATCGACTATGAGACCGGAATAAAAATAGCTGAGTCGATCAGGAAAGTGTAAGACGTTGTGAATAGAATAATACAAGGAGAACGGATATGACGATAAAGGTCAACATCAAACAACTCGGCAAAAAGAAAAACAAGATCGCGGGAGTGCCTTTCCCGCTTGAACACGAACCGCGCACAGTCCGTGAGCTTATTCGCGAATGTGTTCATACCTGCGTCCGTCAGTATAACGAACGTGCAGCCAAAAGCGATGACCCCGACCCGCTGTCGGCAGAGCAGATAGCCGATATGAGCGAGATCGGCAAGATAGCGTTCGGCATCAACTACGGCGACAAGCTGCCGGACGAGGAAAAGGCTGTCACAGACGCTTATCAGGCTTACGAGGACGGCTTGTTCCGGGTATTCATAGGTGAAGATGAAGCGGGAGAGCTTGACAGCACGGTTATCATAAGCGAGGGCAGCGAGGTGACATTCATTCGCCTTGTTATGCTCGCGGGAAGAATGTGGTAAGGAGGAAAAACGATGAAGCAATATACCGCAGAGGAAAAGGCAAGGCTAAAAAAGCTCGGAGAAAAGTATCTTGAAAAACGCGGAAAGTTCAGACAGGACTGTTACAAAAAGCTGCCTGACGATGTAAAAGAGCTGATCGGAGATCACTGCAATTATTACTACGAGTTCCGGGTGGGCGGTGCGCTTTGCAGAAAGATGATCGCGTATCTTGCCGAAAGCGACGGAAATAAGCCGTCGGAGTTTATCGAAAAGCACGCGCCGGAGCTGTTTAACGGCTACATAAACCCGAAGCATAAGAAGCATTTTTTATATACAATAGACCACGTTCACGAGCGTATTTACGCGACGGGGTGGCAGCGGCGATCACTGCGTTCCCGCGACCCGATGATAGTTGCGAACTGTGTTATCAACGTTATTCGTGATTTCAAGGAATGGGACTACGATGATATCTGCGATTATCTTGAAGACAAGCTGACCGAAGAAGAACTTGGATATAAGCTTCGGGATACAAGTCTGCCTTACTGTTTTGACGATCTTGCAGCCGCCGAGATAGATTTCGGAAATGAGCGTCTTATCAGCCTGCTTACCGACTGCATTAACGGCGAAAACGATATAGCAATTGATCGTCTGATGTTCCGCGCAATTGTCAAGAGCCACGACCGCGGACTGCACGAGCTTCTCGGACGGTTGCTGTGTGCCGCACGTTTGCAGGAGGGACTGCGCCAGTCGATATGCGAGACAATGGACGAGGGTACGCCCGAAGCGTTCCTGTATCTGCTCGGCGTTATCAATGAGAACAACTTTATCCGCTTTTCATCTGTCAAGCGCGCGGTAGGCACATGGCTCGGATTTGCGGAGGAGGAGACCGTAAAGCTCGAACGTATCAGCGACAAGTCGATAGCTCTGATAACCGACTGTCTCACCGACCCGGCAAAGCGGGAAGAATATCTGAACTCCGAGGACTCGATGAAAATTCACATTGGGCTGTGGTCACTGGGATTTTACGAGAGCCGTGACCTTGTGGAGAAGATACGCGAGATATCAAAACACGGTTCGCGGCACCAGCTCCTCACCGCGTCTTACTCGGTTAATCTGCTCAACAACAGCGCTCTTTCCCACGAGGTCGGGGCGCAGGTCGTTGCGGAGCATTACGATGATATCGAACTTATGGCGGGGTATTTGGATTTATTTATCCCATCTGCCGAACGGGAAATAGCATTTGTTGTCGGAAATACATTCCGTAATGACAGCGATAATTTCAGCGAACGCAAATACTGTACGCTCAATCCGTATTTCAGAAACTCGGAAGAAGCCGGAAAGTACTATAACATTATGAAAGAGATATATAGCAGCTTAAAGAGCAGGAAACAGGAATTTTCCCCGTTTGTTTTCCCATGGTTCACGGCAGGCGTTACAAAGGGTGAGGTAATCGTTCGCATGGCGTATATTGCAAGCGCGCTCCGTTCGTCGGAAAAAACGGATGAGTTATGCGGTATGCTTACTTTTGCTGATGCCAATGACAGACATCATCTTCTGCGTTTGCTCGTGACCGCTCCCGAAACTGAAACGCAGTTCAGAACGCTTGTTTCAGCACTCTGCGACAAAGCGGACAGTACACGCGATCAGGCGTTTAAAATAGTGCAGTCATGCAAACTTCCGCCGGAAAACTATCTGCAAATGGAAGAGCTGCTGAAATACAAGGCTGCCGATGCGCGTGAAAACCTGATAAAGCTGCTGATGAAGCAGGACGACAACGCGCTGTACGGAAGCGTTTCCCGGCTTATCTCCGACAAAAAGGAGGAAAAGCGCACCGCCGCCCTCGATATGATAATGAACCTGTCGAAGGACGAAAAACGCAGCGAACTGTTCGCACGGTGCAGAGAACTCACCAAGTCCATGACCTCACCGACCACAAAGGAGAAGATACTGCTCGACAGCATTTCCCCCGCGGACAGCGTGAAGTCCGAAGCGTCGGCAAAGCCGCTCTACACCGAAAAGGACGAGTATTTCCCGGAGATACCGGACAACGAGCTTACCCGCGAGTGCGTAGATATATTTATGCGGTACTTTCCGGATTCGTCGGTGGGAGAAATGCTTTATCCGGACAAATACAGGAAGGGGTTATTCGGTAAGATAAAGATCTCTCCGTGCGGCTCCGCCAAAAGAGCGGATAAGGATCTCAAATCGCTGTGCGAATTCATAAAGCAGCACGAGCGTGACGAGTTCATTGACAGCAGAGGTGAGAAAAATATAGTCGGTTGTGAAGCTGGAGAATTCAATTCCGTAGATGAAAACCAAAGAAGAGTATTACCGCTGCACGACCTTTGGAAAGCATGGATAGATGAAAACATTTCGGATCCGGAACGGCTGCTGCCAATGTATTTAAAGTCGGGAACAGGCAGACGATCCACCGACTATACGCGACATATCAGCGGGACACTGAACGAATTGTATGGTAATGATCTGTGCGAACGACCCGGCTATGAGTATATCATGCACGCTCATGTAATTCTGTATATGCTGCTTTATGAATACATCTCCAAACATGATTTTTCTCGTATAGCAATTGCGCTGTTTCTGTATTTTACAGAGTGTGTTCCCGCCGAGAATCTGCTGTTCAGATATAAGGGGTTCGGATATGAAGATACGGCTGCACTTACAGAAGATGACAGTATCAGGAGTTTGATCTGCAATATCGACAGAGGTGACTCGGATACAATGTCTGTTACATATCCGCTGCTGTACGGACTGTATCTGAAATTTGTGCTGGCAGCCGCAGGGAAAAACAAGGACAGCGATTATCGGTATCTGCAAAACCATTATCGCGGCGTCCTGCCCTCCGCTAAATACACGATACTCGCTGCATACCGGAATATCATAACAGTTCCGCAGATGTACAGTTTGCTGTTCAAGAGGGACAATATCGCTGATGCGTTCTCATTCGTCACATCGGCAATATCCGCAGTACGCGAAAAGGACAAGAACTATACTTCCCGTGAGCGTTATAACTGGCGGCGCAGCGAAGTGCTCCGCGATATCGAAACGGAAACGGACGAGGGATTTTTGCAGTTCATTTCCGACATATATGACACGATAATAAACGAAGTGCTGTCTGTCGAACTGAAACGAGGCGACACTCAGACGAAATATTCTCAGTACATAGGTTCCGTGAACCGCGTTTACGGTATTGAAAACTTTGTTGCGATACTGTCGGCACTTGGAAAGGAAAAGCTTGAACGCAGCACATATTATTGGCATGATACGAACACTAAGAAGACCGCTCTTTCCCGTCTTCTTGCAGTTTGCGTCCCGGACAGCGGCGATAATACCGACAAACTCCGCGAGCTTCTGAAAAGCACTGATATTACCGAAAAGCGCCTTATCGAAGCCTCGCTTTACTCGCCGGAGTGGATAGACATTGTGGCGGAATACCTCGGCTGGGAGGGGTATGTGTCGGGCTGCTACTACTTCATGGCGCACATGAACGAGCAGTTTGACGACAAGCGCAAGGCGATGATAGCAAGGTACACTCCGTTGACTGCCGAGGAACTGAACGGCGGCGCGTTTGATGTGAACTGGTTCAGGAGCGCGTATGAAACTCTCGGCAGCAAGCGGTTCGACGCTATCTACGATGCCGCGAAGTACATAACCGACGGCACGAAACATTCCCGCGCACGGAAATACGCTGACGCTGTGCTCGGAAAGTTCACTGTCGATGAGACCGAAAAGACTGTTGCCGACAAGCGCAACAAAGACCTGCTCATGGCGTACCCGCTGATACCACTTAACGGCGAGGACGATATCTGCGAGCGGTATCTGTATTTGCAGCAATTTCTGAAAGAAAGCAAAAAATTTGGTTCACAGCGAAGCGCGAGCGAAAAAGCCGCAGTGGGTATCGCAATGCAGAACCTCGCAACAAACGCGGGCTACGCGGACGTAACACGGCTGACCCTGCGAATGGAGACAAAGCTCATCGACGACAGCCGCGACCTGTTTTGGGAGAACATCATAGACGGAGTAAGCGTGAAGCTGTCCGTTGATGAACAGGGAAAGACCGAAATAGTTGTGACCAAGGACGGAAAGCCGCTCAAATCAATACCCGCGAAGCTGAAAAAGAACGAGCATATAATTCGCCTGACGGAGACGAAAAAGAAGCTTACCGAGCAGTACCGTCGCACGCGCCTGATGTTTGAGCAGGCTATGGAGGATTGCACGGAGTTCACGGTCGGGGAGCTTCATGAGCTGCGAAAAAATCCCGTAGTCGAGCCGATAATACGCGACCTCGTGTTCAAAGAGCAGGACGGCGGCGAGATTGGTTTTATTAACGAGTACGACGGTTTTATGAAATGCGGTTCATGCATTGAAGAGAAGATGAAGAAAACCCGCCTTGTGACTATTGCGCACCCGTATGATATGTACCGTGACGGGCATTGGGAGTGGTATCAGCGCTATCTGTTCGAGAAGGGCATCGTGCAGCCGTTCAGACAGGTGTTCAGAGAGCTGTATGTCAAGACGGACGAGGAGCTTGAAATGTGCGATACCCGTCGTTATTCCGGCAATCAGATACAGCCTGCGAAGACTGCCGCGTGCCTGAAATCCCGCCGCTGGGTAGCCGATATCGAGAACGGTTTGCAGAAGGTTTACTACAAAGAGAATATCGTTGCGACGATATACGCAATGGCAGACTGGTTCTCGCCCGCGGATATCGAGGCTCCGACGCTGGAATGGGTGGCGTTCTATGACCGAAAGAACGGCAAGCCCATGAAGATAAAGGACATTCCCGATATCATCTTCTCCGAGGTCATGCGGGACGTCGATCTCGCTGTCAGCGTTGCTCACGCGGGCGGAGTTGACCCCGAAACGAGCCATTCGACTATCGAGATGCGTGCGGCGCTGGTGCAGTTCACGCTCACGCTGTTCAAGCTGAAAAATGTGGCAATAGAAAAGAACCACGCGCATATCAAGGGTAAATACGGGGATTATTCCGTACATCTCGGAAGCGGTGTAGTGCATAAGCTGGGCGGCACGATGATAAGCATACTGCCTGTCCATTCGCAGCACAGGGGAAAGCTGTTCCTGCCGTTCGCGGACGATGACCCGAAGACCGCGGAAATACTGACAAAGATACTGTTCCTCGCGGAGGACGGAAAGATAAAGGATCCGACTATACTTAACCAGATAGTTTAGTCTTTGACTGTATATATAAACAGGCTCTGAAAAGCTTATGTAAGCGTTTCAGAGCCTTTTGTCGTTATCCTTTACATGCCCTTATTTTATAAAAATATTATATCACAATTGCTGTTAAATTGCAACATAGACACTTATCAAGTAATAAAAAATTGATTTGTACGGGCGGCAATAATGGATAGAATGGTGATAAGAGAAAAAAATTAAAAGAAAGCAAAACCGGAGCATTTTAACCTTGCTCCGGCTTGTTTTTATGTAATTCTTTTATAATCCGAGTTCGGAATAATAATCATTAGGATAAAGGGTATCTTTTCGGAATCGAAATTTATCACGGCTCAATCCCAAGCATATCCAGCCACATTTCCATATCATGCAGGCAGTACGTTCCGCCCATATCCGTTACGGTGTATTCCTGTATAGATGCTATTTCTTATGTTTAAGCCATTCCGCTGCCAGTCTTGCGATAAAACTGATGTTCACAAGCCGCTTTCCTGCCGTAAAATGTCCGCTTTTCTCAGCCTGTTTATAGTATATGCGTGCTGTACGGGCGCTTTTCGGCACACCAAGCCCCTTGTCATACATATATCCCATATTGTACAGACCGGTCATATCTCCCTTTGAGCATGAGCGTTTAAGCAGTTCATGCGCTTTCCGATAGTCCTTATCGACGCCCTCACCGCAAAGGTACATACCGCCGAGACAGCCTTCCACTCTTGCGTTTCCTCTTTCGGCTGCCTTCTTATACCATTCGGCGGCGGTCTTCATATCCTTTTCAACGTATATACCGGAGCTGTATAAATGTCCAAGCTGCTGCATCGCGTCTGCGCTGCCTTTTTTTGCGGCACTAACAAACAGTTCATACGCCCTGCCGTCGTCACGCTTCACTGCCTGTCCGTCATAGTACAGGATGCCGAGCATATATATCCCCGGAACATATCCATGCTCCGCTGTCAGACTTATGTACTCAAATGCCTTTCTGAGATCCCTCTTGATATCCTGGGCGTCATAGTAAAGTTTGCCGATAATCTCTGTTACTTCGTCATTCCCGCAGGCTGCCGCACGGTCGTAAAGTTCAGCAGCGTTCTTCTCGCTGTACGGTACTCCGTTTCCTTCGCTATAGGAAACTCCGAGATAGAAATATCCGTATGCCTTTTCGTTTTCGGGAGCGTTCGGGTCGTCAATGAGCCTTTGGTATAATTCTGCGGCTTTCGCACCATTGAAAGCCCTCCCGACACATTTCTCTTGCTTTCAGTCTGCTTTGAATATTCAAGATAAGTGTCGTGATATAACTTTGAAAAGAAGATACCGACGCAGTTTTCCTTTGGTGTGCTGAACTTATGAAATCCGCTGTTGGAGCTGTAACCGCCTACACGGTCGCCGTTCTCGTCAAATATATCCATACATATATGACCATTATGGTGTCTGCTGCCCGAATATGAGCCATTTCCGCTGTCAAACTTTCCTTCCGCTTTAAGAATGTATTCGAGCAATGTTTCGGGGTTTTCTCCTTTTTTGAAAGCATAGTTCTGTATATCCTTATCGAATTGTGCCAGTGCCTCGGAGAGAAGCTTGTCCCTGTCGGGTGCAACTTCGTCTCTGAGCTTGAAGAGAAAGCTGCGAAAGGAATTGCTTTCGTATTTTCCATCTCCGAGTGCGTCGTTGTAAGCGATCTCTTGCATTTTATTGATGTTTTCCTCAGTCATGACATCTCCGGGGCTTTTTCGTTTCTTTGTTCTCGCAGGCGATTGGCTCCCATAAGCCTTGTTGATACTGTTTACTAAACTCATGCTTCCTAAAAACATAAATAACCTCCCTTTGCTTTCATATTACAACAACTTACTGAATATTGACCCGCTCATTGCTGAAGTATAAGCGGCTGTATGAGAGCCGGAATATGTATCGGCACTCATAGCGGAAAGCACGGAAATGCTGTCGGTCTGTTCCTTTATAAGGCTTGCGAAAGATGACTTGCCGCCGAAAATCTTTGAAATATCGGCTGAATCGGCTTTCATGAATTTATCCTTTTTCACGCTTAAATTCCCGTTTTTATCGGTGCTGATACCGATATTCCCAAGCGCCCGCGAGAATACATTCGCAACATCAGAGATATACCTTGCCTTGCCGATGACAGAGCTGTTGGAAGAGCTTTTCACAGCCGCGAGCATATCATTGTACCCGTCAGCAAACTTCACGGCTTCATCATAGGCTTTTTCGATGTCGGGTGTGTCTTCGTCAATCAGGTCGGTTATTGCCTTTGCGCTGTCGCTCATAGCTGTGACGGCGTTGTTGTACCTACTGCCGGTGATCAAATAGGTTGCTGCCTTTGTCCTTGATGTTCCCGAAGTGTTTTCGCTTTTTGCGGCTTCAATATCGTCCGCGATCTTTTTGGCTTCCGCAAGATATGATTTGAATGAGCTGTTGCTGACTTTATAAGTGTTCCGCCTGCCGACAGAACTGCGTTTGAAGCTGCTGCGCCCCATATATCTGCTTATTGATGAACGGTGTAATCCAAAACTTCTCATTATTTTCTTCCTTTCTCAGCTGATTTTTATTACTTCGTTGAATATCTGCACAGACCGTATCTGCTCAATATCAAAGATATTCAAATTCCTGCCTATCGAGTAATCAAGAACTATCCTGCCTTCTTCGTTCAGATATCCGGCGCCGCCATCGAAGTTGCCTGTGTAATCTGAAAGGTCGATAACAGAGCCGTTCTCGTATGTCACATAGATCGGGTAGGCGTTGCTATCATAGGTCTGAACGTATTCTATGCTCTCCGAAAGCTCCATAAATGCTCCGAGAGGAGAAAGCACGAACCTGTTGAGATGAACGCCCTCGTTAAGCTCAATATCCTCGATAACTACCGGCTCGACGCTTGGCACATCTGCGATAAAGCTGTTTTGGGTGCTATCATCGGGAGGGGTGTCGCTGTCGCCTATAATGATCTCCGTGCTTGTAACACTGCCCGCAAGCTGCAAGTAGTTCCTGCTCCTGTAATATGCAATATTTCCGTCAGTATAGAGCAGATACGGAACAGCAGCGCTTGCTGTCAGCGTATCATTGCTGTAGAAGTAGAACTCTGTGTCTGTGTCCGGGTATGTCACCTCATAGTAAATATCAAGGCAGCTTCCGTCAAACACATATCCGGAGATATGCAGCGACTTTTCGCCGTAATCGAACGTCAGATCAGCTTCGTGAGCAAGCTCCGCAAGTATCTCATACTCCCGCTCGGTGTATTCCGGGAATGCTTCCGCTCCTTCCGGAATGTTGATGTTGTCAAGGAATGTGCGTTTCCTGTCGGTAAGCTCCGAAGAGATCTCTCCGGCAGCGTTCTGAGCATTCTCCCGCTGGCTGCGGAACAGCGAGAATATATCCCATTTCAGCAAGGCTCCGGCAGTTACCGCAAACAAAGAGAGCCCTGCAAGTATCGCTATTATCAGCACAGCCGGTCTGTGAAGCCTGCGAGGAGTATTTACTTCTGCAATTCCCGCTTTCTCCTTTGCTACACGAACCATATCGTCAAGCATTCGCGCCGGTAATCTTTCGCTGTCGTAGGGCAGCAGTTCTTCACTCATCGAAATAACCCCTTTCGGACAGATATTTTCTTATGGATTCTCTCGCACGGAACAAGGTTGTCCGGGCATCAGAACTGCCGATACCCATTCTTCCGGATATCTCCGTCAGCGGTTCACCATACAGGTAAAAACGGACAAACACCTCGTATTGCTTCTTATTCAGCGTTCCGGCGGCTTCAAGAATGGCATCAACATTCTCCTTATCCTCCAGTTTACGGTCAAGATCAGCGTCATACAGCTCGCCGAGCTGCTCGATGCTGACGGTAAATTTAAGGGTTCGGAGCCTGTTTGATACCTTGTTCCTGGCTATCACAGCAAGATATGTCAATAACGGGCGCTCAGGGTCTATCCTCTCGCGGGTAAGCCAAAGAGCCGCAAACGTGTCGTTGGTTATCTCCTCCTCGTCCTCGCGGGAGAGCAAGCCTTTGGAATGGTTTTTAACAACACGAAAAACATATCTGCCGTATTTCTTCACGATCTGCTCGAATGCGCGCACGTCCGAGCCTATCAGTTTTTCGACAAGCTTATCTTTCATTATGAAATTCCTTTGCAAAGCGGTTTCATATATATGTACACATAAAACAGGGGAAATGTTACAAGAAATCAAAATTTTTTCTGAATTATTATCGCATATACATGGAGAGTTGTCAACGATACGGGGTTGAAACAGATCAAGGCGTATGTTATAATTCTTGTGAGTTTATATTTTTTAAATAAATATTTATATATGCGAAAAATTTACCATATCGAAGACTATGAAAACATACAGGGTTGAAAGAATTATTGTGATACAAGCAAAACTAACGATCATTCACAGTGCAGTTTGTCTTTTCAGGTCACCTGCTTTGCGGCTCTGTTTTGTTGATTATATATAAATTATTTGTGCATTCCTACAAATTCGGGAAAATGATTATAAAATTGAAATGCCGGGTTGTTTTTATCTATGAGGAACAAATTATCCGGATACTGCTCCAATATGAAATACGAGGTGAAAATATGCTGGCACTATATATGGCAATGGTCGATACAGACGAGGAGCGCTCACTCGTAGAACGGCTGTATACAAGTTACGAACAGATGATGTATAAAGCTGCATTCTCGTTGCTCAAAGACTCCTATTATGCCGAGGACGCTGTGCATGAGGCTTTTCTCAGGATAATACGGAATATGTCCTGTCTGAACTTTGACGATGATAAAAAGACCCGTGCACTGCTCGTGATAACCGTAAGAAACGTTTGTTTCAATATGCTCAGAAGGAATAAATGAATGCCTGTAATCGACGAACCCGAGGAAGAGACCGAAGATATCTCCGCCAAAGAAGAGTATCTGAAGCTCGAAGCTCCAAGCGCGGCAGAGCTGATAAAACAGCTTCCCGACGAAATACGGGAAGTGGTCGTAATGCGCTTTATACGCGGCGACGACGCAAAAACCACTGCCGATATTCTCGGTATTTCCGTGCCGACAGTATATTCCCGTATCAGACGTGCGCGAGAGATAATAAAGGAATTTATAGAGGAGGAGTACAATGACTGAAGCAGATATGATCTTTCTTGACAGCATTCTTGCAGATGTACCCGAAATGCGCGACAGACGTTTTTCGGGACGTTACAGAAAGCGCAGGAAAAAGATAATAAAGTATCCCGAAAGAGAAGCGGGAATTACCGCATATAAACGGATAAAGCTGAAATATATCATCATAGCCGCACTTCTGGCTGTATCTGTGATCATAATTACGGTGATCGCCGGAGCATCGCCCGAAAAGCCTGCACCCGGCAAGCCGAATATAAGCGTATATGAAATGCTCGGGGTCACGGAGTTTGAACAGCTTTTCGTGACACATGGAATAGAGAAGGAGTTTTATACAGACACAGACCTGTCGGATTACAGCGTAAAGGACTATTACCGCCGATACGACCACCTGCGCCGGGAGTACACAAACGGCGATATAAAGATTACAGTCGTTCAGGCTGCGCTTTTTTATGGTATGCCGTACCTTTTCGGTGATACGATGCAGACAGAGCCGGAGGTCACGACGATAAACGGCTGGAATGCAGTGTATTTCGAAACGACATACGGCACCTGCGGTTATATCATCTGCACCGGCGAGTATCTTATGTGCTATGAGTGCAATTCCGGCAAGGAACTCCTTGACAGCTTCGTTACAGAGACAAAATTCCGGGAGGTGAGCGAAAATGATGCTGAGTAAACCGATAAGGATCATCTTGCATATATTGAAGGCAGTGCTTATCACAATATGTGTGCTTGTCGGTCTGCTTGCAGCGGCGGGAGTTATCTACTACCTGTATGCAGACCAGATACGCTTTGACTATGTTGACGGCAATATGAGTGTGGTAACAGACGATTATGAGCTGGACGAACGCATGAGGGAAGAAGGCTACGGTGTGCATTATCCGTTTTTCGGCAACTCCGCTACTCTTACCGAAAACGGCGGCGGCGTAAAGGGCTATCCCCTCGGCGCAAGTGAGAAGAACGAACCTGTCTATAAACGCGTACAGGCACCGATAAGCGACTACTACCGGGGACTTATGGACGAGTACGAAAATAACTTAAAGATGTCATACGATGTGACCAACGACGGAAAACTGCTTACCGTAACATTTGACGTAACAGCATATCCCGACGGTATAGAGAATGAGGGTGTAAAAACCGACGAAAACGGCGATGCTATCGGAAAGACCTTTGTGTTTGATATCGAGAATGCGAGTCTTCAGCGGCTGCCGAAGCTGATAAGCGAAGAATATGAGTATGACCGTCCCTTTGAACAGGCATATTATATTGACGGATTTGGTGCGCCTTACGCAGATGAAGAATGGATAAAAGAATCTCTTCAAGTGATAAATTATTTCACGGATGAGGAAGTGCTGTACACAGACGATGATAACGGCTTCCTGATAAAGTATCCAAAGTTCAAGAATTCCAATCCGTTCTTTGATTACCCGAAAACTTATGAGGCAATAAACCGCCCTCTGCGCGAATATGCCGAGTCGATAGCTTCAAAGTATGATAACTGCGCAAATCTCGGATACCGTATCGCATACGATGACAGAAACGATACAAGAAAGATGCGGATAGATTTTACCGTCACCGGCTATCCGAACGGCAGAAACGGAAGTGTGGAAAAAACAGAGAAGCAGTTCATTTTCGATGTAACAAACGCAGATGAAGACCACCCGCCGATAATGGGGTGATATGTTATCTGCTCATAAAAAACGAAGCCCGTTACAGCATCACACTGTACGGGCTTTGTTGTATTTGCTGTAAAACCGATGTATGATCAGTAATTGCTACTCCTCGCTGCCGCCCCACTCAACGAGCGTGAAGCCGTTTCTCTCATAGTGCGGCAGTTCCTGCTCCGGAATGTCCACAGGCGTGTCGCTTGAATAGTAGGTCATAAACACGCGAATCTGCGTATCGGGCGCTGGTGATACTGTCAGCGGGACGCTCCGTGCGTAATCGTCGGTGTGCAGTGTGATGATGTTGTACGGGTTATCCTGCATCTTCGGTAGCCAGTAGATGATAAACTCGTTGGCTTCGCGTGCCGTCAGACCTATGTACATCAGCTTCTCACGCAGGAATTTTGCGGTATCGGTTCTGGCAACGCAGAAGCCTTTGCTCATATCGAAGTCCGCTGCTCCCTTACCCTCCCAGTAGAGACAGTAATACTCGTCGCCGTTCTTGTCATACAGCGTGCCGTCGGGCATAGCTGTCACGTTCCAGCCGTCACCGTAGTCGGGATATGTACAGGTCAGCTCACCGCCGTATGGGAAGTTTACCTGCACCGAAACGTCGGTCTGCTCTTCGGGGTAGAGGTAGATGACGGGCTTTGCGTAAGCTCCGAGGAACCAGTAGTTATGCTCAACGCCATTGGAACGTCCATTGTAGAAGTCATCTACCATATACGCTATCTTATGTGCGAACTCACGGTC
>JAGAWN010000247.1 GCA_017941355.1 Ruminiclostridium sp.
CCCGCACAGTTCGGCAGTGAAAAGAAACAGAAATAACGCAATCCATATTCTGCCCGCGTATGACAGCCGCAACGCTGTTGTATAGGCTTCGACGGTACGAGCTTCAAGCTCCAGCAGATAACCTAAATTGTTTATCAGCAGTGCTGCACAGCTTAAAAACAGATAACCGTGCAGCTCCGTCTTGCGGCTGCGGAACACTGCAACACACTCTATAAAAAGCGCAAGAATGTTTATACATTGTATAGTCAGCAAAATAGTGTACATAATTTATCTCCCGATTTATAAATAATTATGTAAAAACGCTTTACAAGTGATCCCCCGTTCACTATAATGCATAGACAAAACGAGGACCTTCTTCACCGATTTCGCCTGTCGGCACATAACCTACATTTGAAAGAACTTTTTGCGACGCGGTATTATCCGGGCTGGTCTCGGCTTCGATACGCATTACTCCTTCCTGTCCGACCGCCCATTCGGATATCCTTTTCAGAGCTTCAGACATATATCCGTTGCCGCAATATCCGTCTCTCAACCCATATCCTATCTCGACGATACCGCCGCTGCCAAAACCTTTAAAGCTGAGATCACCGACAATAGTCCCGGGACGATCTTTCAGCTCCATATTCCATACAGCATACCATATTCTGTTTTCGGGACTGTTGATGCAGCCTTGCAGCATTTCCGAGTATGCCTGCCGCAGACCTTCGTCTTTTTCATTTGCAATCATTTTTTTCATTTCTTCATTACTTATGGGATATATATAAAGCCTGTCGCTTTCTATCCTCATTTCGTGATCATCCTTTACTGTAAAAAGTATAATGCAGAATTTTTTCAAATCCAAGCTTATGATAAAACTCCATATCCGAGATTACGAATGCCCGTTTTGCCCCGAGTGCTTTTACCCTGTTAAGAGCCTCGTATATCAGGGCTTTTGCAATACCTTTTCCTCGGTATGACGGGATAGTGCAGACAGGCTCGATATATGCGTAGTCTGTTCTCTCGTCGTACCACAAGCAGCAGTACGCGGTATATTCCCCGTTCTCATTCACTGCCGCAATACTCAAGCTCAGGTCAAGGTGCTTTCGTTTCTGCGGGATAATTTCTTCCTGCTTCTCAAACCCGGCTCTGTCCTCGCCGTGGTCAAAGCCCTGCCACAGCAGCCATTGAAATTCGTATGGTTCAGCGGCAGGGTCAAGCTCCGAAAATTTCAGACCGTCAGGCAGTACGACCGGAAAATCCTGGTCGAGCTCGATCTTCATTATTGTTTCGTGCTGGGTCGTCGCTGTAAATCCCACTTTTGCCGCAGCTTCAAGCTCTGCGGTATTCTCATCGTTTATCGCGGCAGCAATGCCGGCATCATCACGCAGATTTTTGAGAGCATACTCAAGTATTTCGGGATAAAGATATCCATATTCCCGAAGCGCACCGCAGAACGCCTCACCGAAATACATATCATATATCGCCGCACCGACCACGCGCTCGCCGCATATCCACAGCCCTATCGAATTTATCAGCGACTTGTCATAATCCGGGTGTTCGTACATCCACTCGAACCGCGCCCAATTCCAGTTGATATGTGAGCAGTCATTTCGGTTCAGTTCAACGAGGAAATCGCATACCGCGTCATAGTCGCATTCACTGTAATTCACGAACCTGACCGGGAACCAGTACTTGTCGCCCCAGTGTTCAAAGTTCCATTCTTCCATATACTTGTTGCACTCGTAGTCTATATAATACAGCGTACCGTTGCACAACACAAAATTTGTCGGGAAGTAGTCTATGTTCAGTCCGGCGGGGTACAGTCTGCCGCACATCTTCCGTACTTGCTCCGCCCACTGCGGGTCGTATTTTCCAGCATGAAGAAGCTCCGATACCGTCTCACCGGCTATGTACTCTTTCAGGATATGTTCCTGCTCTTTATCGACAGCTATCATTCGCGGCATCGGGAGGCCGATGTTCCGCAGGGTCTCGTAATCGCGCAGCTCCGATTCCAGCTTGTTCCCGAATGTATAGTAATCGCATGGCTCATGATGTATCTTTTTCAGCACAAATTCGTTTTTGCCGTCCGTCACAAGATAAGACCAGCCGCCCTTGCCTTTGCCAAGCAGCTTTATGACCTCGTATTCCATGCCGTTTACAGTCAATATTTCATTCACAATCCCTCAGAACCCCCTTTTTATATTGTTTACGTATTATTATAGCATGTCAGTGCTGTGGTATGCCGCTCGATGATACCGTTAGCAATATCATTTGATAGGGTGTCTGATAACTGTTTTCAGCTTATCGGGAGCAACACGTCTTGCATCTGAAAGATAAATCTCATGATGAAAACGATTCTCTGTAATATCAAGCGAATGTCCCTCTTGCTCCATATATTCGTGCATAAGCTGTACCGTTGCAGGCTCGTCATCATAGCTGCCGATGTGCATACACTGCACACACAAGCCCTCGTCATATGTCAGAAACTCAACTTTGGAAAAATCTGTTTTCTTTTTGCTTGTCGCTTCCTCTATCGCCCAATCAAAGTCGTTTTTTGAAACAAAATCGGGAACACGAATAAGAGAAATCCACTTGAAATTCTCTTTTTGAGAATAGTCAATTCCCTGAATACCCTCCTGCCACCAAAAGCCTTCCAGTTGCGGTACAACATAATCAAAATAACCCTCTATCTGTTTGCTGCTTTTTTGCTCATCTTGATTGTAAATGCTATTCCATAAAGCAGATCTATCGACTGCTTGTACTCACCGCCCTCGATATTCGGATCACCCTGACCTCTCACAGCGATATAATTCATCGATGGCACAGAAATAATTGTCGGTGTCTTTGGCGGCATATAGTATTCTCTGTACTCTTTTTTATAATCAAAAGCCATAGTAAAATCCTTTCTACACTAAATTCCGATCAATCATATTCTAAATAATTATGAATTTGTCAATAATGCTTGACACATTTTCTTCAATCGGAAAAATGCTGTAAGGAATAAGCAGGTAATAGCGTTTATGCCGCGAAAGCTTATTGACAATGAGTTTGAGTATGGTAGGCTGGTAGCTGCCGACAGGC
>JAGAWN010000248.1 GCA_017941355.1 Ruminiclostridium sp.
GACAAGCGCAAAAGCCGATGCAACTACACAAATAAAAATGCCGCGACCCTTAATGAGTGCGGCATTGACGCTTATTTTTGATTCTGCGGAGTATTTGCAGTTTTGATGATGCGATGAATACAGAGAAAGCCGCGGAAAATCTTTCCGGTACGACGGAGCAGGTGTTCAGGTTAGATAAAAGCTGCCGAAAAGGTGAAAGATTTATGATCTTCTTATCAAGATAATAGAGATCTTGCATACTCTTGCATCAAGGAGATTTGTGTTTTATCATCAGTATTCAAACCATATTTAATTAACCCGTCATATTCATCGGCTATCAATTTAGACAACATATCACTTATTTCGCCCTTATATTTTTCATTATTAAGAAAAAATGGGGTATTCTTTTTAAAAAATCTAAAGTCTGAAAGAAGATTTTGTTTTATTACTTGTATTAATTGAGTATTTGTTTCAAGTTTGCCATCAAACAAAGAAAATCCGTTTCCACAATCATATAAAACTCGCCCGTCAACCTTATATGCTGTCAAATCTGGGTCATTACATAATCCCACAATTTCATCTTTGGATATTTTGTGCTTTACGACTATACTTTCCGAACCATTATGCTCATAATATAATCTGCTTTTTTGACTAAACCCGTCAAAAAAGACAGAAAAGCTGTCGCCGTACTCCGTCTCAATTGTATAATCGGGCGGAGGGGCATATAAAATTGCTCTTAAACCCAAAACTAAAAGAATACAACATATTATTACTATAATTATGATTGTATGTTTTATTTTTGTATTCATATTTGCTGCCTACCTAATGGATTTTATGAAAACCATAAACTTTTGTTAATTATACCACATATATCAGAAAAATGCAATATCAAAAACAAGCGCAAAAATTGAGATCATATCAACACATACTGTTTTGCGTACAGAAATACAGATGCCGGATCAGCACTGAATTGGTATCATTGCAAGTTTGCTGCTTTGACAAGCTGTACAAACTCCTGCTTATAGTCATCATTCTCAATATTGCAGTTGCTGACAAGTGAAAGTATGCTGTCCTGTGTGGTGCTGCCCTTATATGCGCTGCCGCGCAGGAGCATTCCGAACTCTGCGACTGCTGCTGCAAAGCTCAGATCTTCTGACATGATCTGTGTATATGCCTGATTGGTCACAGGGTATGTCAAAAGCTTGCTCTCATCGCTGTCGGGAGCCTTATAACGCACTGATACTGTAAGCAGCTCTCCATTCTCGATGCCGAGAGCAGATGTATCGGAATACTTCAGATCGGACGATGCAAGATCCATTTTGCTGTCCTTGTACACGATCTCATAGAGTGCAGTGACAGCATGACCCGCGCCTATCTCGCCCGCGTCCTTTTCGTCGTTATCAAAATCCTCGGCTGACATAGCACGGTTCTCATAGCCTATCTGCCGGTATCCCTTTATATATGCGGGATTGAATTCCACCTGTATTTTTACGTCCTTTGCAACGGTAATGAAGCTCGCAGCCATTTCCTCACAAAGCACCTTACGAGCTTCACGCTCGCTGTCTATGTAGGAATACGCGCCGTTTCCGTTATCTGCTAACGTTTCCATTTTGTTGTCCTTGATGTTGCCTTGACCAAAACCAAGAACAGACAGGAATACACCACCCTCGCGCTTTTTCTCTACAAGGGCTTTAAGTTCGGCTTCGCTCGTTACTCCGACGTTAAGGTCGCCGTCAGTTGCGAGGATTATGCGGTTGTTGCCGCCCTGAATGAAGTATTTTTCCGCAATTTCGTATGCGGTAGTTATACCCTTTGAGCCTGCAGTGGAACCGCCGGCCTCCAGATGTGTGATAGCATCAAGAATACGCTGCCGGTCATTACCGTCCGCACCTTCAAGCACTACCTTATCCTCGCCTGCATAGGTGACGATCGATATTCTGTCCTGCGGTGTGAGCTGATCGGTGAGTATCGAGAATGAACGCTGCACCAGCGGAAGTTTATCATCATCGCTCATCGAACCGCTGACGTCGATAAGGAACACGAGATTCATCGGCGCGCGCTGTGAAATGTCGATATCCATTGATTTCAAGCCAATGCGCATGAGTTTTGTATCGCTGTTCCACGGACAATCGGTGATCTCGGTGCTTACCGAGAACGGCTCGCCGGCTTTAGGCTCGGGATAGCTGTAATCGAAATAATTTATCATTTCCTCTATACGCACAGCGTCAGCAGGAATATTCCACTTGTTATTGATCATTCTGCGGATATTTGAATACGATGCGGTATCAACATCTATCGAAAACGTCGAGAGTGGGTCGGAGACAGTGCTCATGAATGTATTCTCGGTTATGGCACTGTACTCTTCGGTATTGAATTCCGTTTCCTGCCCGGCGTATTTTTCCGCCATAGGAGATGTCAAATCATAGTTCATTGCCGCACCGGTCGTC
>JAGAWN010000249.1 GCA_017941355.1 Ruminiclostridium sp.
AGCAGCGGTCTTGGGAGCCGCTGACGCGGAAGCAGGCTTCGGAGTAGGTGTATATCCGCCGGATCTCGCCGCAGGCTTTGCCGCAGGAGCCGCTTTGGGTGCGGGAGCAGGTTTTGACACCGGAGCAGGTTTTGACACCGGAGCAGGTTTGGCAGCCGGCTTGGGCGCGGGTATTGCGGCAGGTTTGGGCGCAGGAGCAGGTGCGGGAGTGTATTTCTGTGCTTTGGGAGCATAGGAACTGCCGCCGGAAGAAGATCTTGCAGCGCTGTTCTTGTTTTCGCTGAACCTGAAACGCCCGACGATCTCACGCAGATCACCGGAACGACCGGTAAGAGCCGCCGCGGACTGCGCACATTCATCAGCGGTCGCGGAGGTGCTTTGTATAACGCCGCTTATCTGATCGACGCCTATATTGATCTGAGTAATAGCCTCGGACTGCTGTTCGCACTCCTGAGAGATAACACTGAGTCCCTTGCCGATCTCGGCAGCTTTCTCAGCTATCACGCTGAACGAATTAGCGGTTTCCTGGGTCTTTTCGACGCCGTCCTTAACACTGTCAACACACTTGATGATGACGGCGCTCGTCTGCTGCGAAGCG
This sequence comes from Ruminiclostridium sp., assembly GCA_017941355.1. GTDB lineage: Bacteria > Bacillota > Clostridia > Oscillospirales > Ruminococcaceae > Ruminiclostridium_E. The sequence goes on from JAGAWN010000249.1 coordinate 599, forward strand.
TCCTGGGACTTGGTAGCGAGGTTCTTGACCTCGGTTGCGACAACCGCGAAGCCCTTTCCTGCTTCACCGGCTCTTGCAGCCTCAACAGAAGCGTTGAGGGCGAGAATGTTTGTCTGGAATGCGATATCCTCGATCACTTTATTGAGCTTTGCGATCTCGTTGGTAGATTTGCTGATGTCGTCCATTGCCTTAAGCAGCTCGTTCATCTTCTCGCTGCCGTCGGTAACCGCAGCGCTTGCTTCCTCAGCGTTGCGCTGAGCCTCGCGTGCATTCTCGGCATTCTTTATTACCGCGGTTCTTATCTCGTTCACGGTGGAACTCAGTTCCTCAACGGTATTGACCTGAGCGGAAACGCCCTGTGAGAGGGTGCGGGAAGCAGAGGAAACGCGTTCTCCGTCAAGGTTTACCTGCTCGGCGCCGCCGGAGAGATCGCTGAACGCCTTTGACATATTGGAGTACAGTTCTTTAAGTCCTTTTGTAAGAGCGTAATCATCGGGAAGATGTGAGATATCACGGGTAAAATCGCCGTTTGAGATATCGGCAATAATTCCGGAAACGAAGGAATTGAGCTGTGCGGTCTGGTTGAGAGCAGCCGCTATATCGTCGATGTCGGTCCCGGTCTTTACCTTGATGTCGGTGCTGTAATCGCTGTCCTTTATCCTTCTCGCACCGTCAGTAATAAGCCTCAGCGGTTCAAACAGCGTATTTTTGCAGGAGACAAGGGTGTAGAAGGTAAACCCCACAGACAGCAGGATACCGGCGATTGCACTGATTATAACAAGCACATTTCCGGCTGAGATACCGCCGATAAGCGCGAGAATAAACAGGACCGCACTTCCGGCACCGAGAATTATGCTGTTTCTCTTGATAAATGCTTCGATTTTCATACCGTTCCTCCGGTTGCATTACAGATTATTATATTTATAATATCACAAAATTCCTTTTTTGTCCATAGTTTTTAATCAAAAAAATCAATTTTGGCGAAAATGAAGCCATTTTCGTCAGATTTCACAAATCCCGAGAAATATTGAACATTTATAAGCAATTTTGGCTTACTGTCTGCTTTGAGGATCATCGGATATCACGTTTGTATATCAGCGCGTCGTCGTCGCCGTAGTAGTTTTTGCGCTTTGCGATCAGCGTAAATCCGCTGTGTTCATAAAGTGTGACAGCGGGAACGTTTCTTGACCTTACTTCAAGAAACACCCTTTCCGCACCACGCGATAAACATTCGTCCACGAAACGTCCGAGCAGCCCTGCACCCGCGCCTGCACGGCGCTTTTCCGGCAGAACTGCGATACGGTACAACTCCGCTTCATCACACAGGAGCCGTCCGAGAGCGTAGCCTGTACCGGGTATCACTACCGTGACCGCAAATCCGTCCTCGGCTGCGGCACGGATTTCACCGGCAGTCCAGGGTTTTTCAAAGCATACGGACTCTGCGTAAGCAATAAATTCAATGTCATTCATCAGTGCGCCTCATACCATGTCCTGCCGACGCCCGCATCGACCGTCAGAGGGACACGAAGCTCCGCAGCATGCTCCATTTCTTCCGTGATAACACGCGCGACCTGCTCCGCGCAGTCCTCACGGGCTTCCGCGATAAGTTCGTCATGCACCTGGAGAATAAGCTTCGCATCGAGTTTTTCCTCTTCAAGCCGTTTATGCACTTTTATCATCGCCAGCTTAATGATATCGGCGGCTGTCCCCTGCACCGGCGTGTTTTTCGCTATCCTCTCACCAAGCGCCGACACGTTCCTGTTTTTTGCCGACAGCTCGGAGATATAGCGTCTGCGTCCCCACATTGTGCTTACATATCCGTTCTTCTTAGCTTCCTCGACTGTATGTTTCAGATAACTATCAACTCCGCTGTACTTCGCAAGGTAAGATTTAATGTAGTCGTTCGCCTGTCCGAACGTGACACCTATATCCTTTGAGAGCGAATGGGCGCCGATGCCGTAAACTATGCCGAAATTCACAGCTTTCGCGCTGCGGCGCATCTCCGGTGTGACCTCCGATACCGGAACCCCGAACACCTGCGAGGCTGTTACCGTATGGATATCCTCGCCGCTCGTGAACGCGGCGATCATGTTCTTATCGTCAGAGAGATGCGCGAGAATACGCAGTTCGATCTGCGAATAGTCGGCATCTACCAGAAGATACCCCTCCTTTGCCGTGAAGAAACGGCGGAACTCCCGTCCAAGTTCGGTGCGCACGGGGATATTCTGAATGTTGGGTTCGGCGGATGATATGCGTCCGGTGCGCGTTTCGGTCTGTTTGAAAGTGGTATGCACGCGTCCGTCCTCCGCAAGCACTTTCAGCAAGCCCTGCGCATAGGTGGAATCCAGCTTTGTGACGGTACGCCATTTAAGGATCAGTTCGATTATAGGATCGGCGCCGCGCAGTTCCTCAAGCACCTCCGCACCGGTTGACCAGCCGGTCTTTGTTTTCTTCCCGTGCGGCAGTCCCAGCTTATCGAAAAGTATCCCTCCGAGTTGTTTCGGGGAGCCGATATTGAAGCTTTCACCCGCAAGGACGTATATCCGTTCGGCAAGTTCGTCGGCTTCGGCAGAGAGCCGTTTTCCGAAGCTTATCAGCGCTTCCCTGTCAACAGCGGCTCCGGCTTTCTCCATTGAAACGAGGACTCCGGAAAGCGGGATCTCGATATCAGTGAGCAGCTTTGTCATGTTCTGCGCGGAAAGTCCGGCACTCAGCACAGCATTGAGTCTGTGAACGGTCTCCGCGTCTCCGTTCCCGAAGGGGACCGAGTATTCCGCGCAAAGTCGGTCAAGGGTATATTCGGAAGCACCGGTATTCAGAAGATACGCAGCAAGCGTAGTATCAAAGGTCACACCGTTTATCGGGCAGTCAAGCCTGCTTTGCATCGCTTTGAGATCAAATGTGCGCTTCGGGGACGGCGCGGAAAGCGCCTCCGCGCTTTCCGCTTTGCAGGCGTCCGCCTCGCCCGCCCGTCCGTTTACATAGACACTGAGCTTTCCGTCATCGTTCAGCAGATAATCCGGAACG
>JAGAWN010000250.1 GCA_017941355.1 Ruminiclostridium sp.
CGTTCAGCCGACTCGGGAGCATCATATATCAAGACATAAGACGAACTGAATACACCTATTGTTAATTTGTTGTCTGTTGTCATAGTAAATTTTCCTTTACTGCAAATTCCGATTTATCACATTTGATTATATCACATGAACCTGCATTTGTAAAGTTTTTTGCGTGGTATAAGTATTTTACTTTATATTTGATGAAACCTATGAAATGCAGAAAAGGGCTTTCCGCATTTGAAAAGCCCCCAGCTTTAATACTGTTTTATTTCGGCAATAAAAAGATAAATAACGGTTATAATTTCTCTCCTTAATTTCAAATAACCTATTGGGATTTTTTGTTTAATTTGATTTATAGATATTTGAATATATAATACTCGAGCAATTGGTTGTAGAGACAGGACTTGTTTTTAATGTACTTTCTATAAGGATACAAAAATACAAATAATACAGATTATTACGAAAAATAGAAAAAGCACTTGACAATACTTCGGCAGACCGTTATAATATATGTAGAGATTATCGAAGGGAGGCGTTCTTTATGCTGATAAATGAGCAGCTTGAAATGAAGAATATCACTAAATATCGACTGAGCAAAGAAAGCGGCGTTCCGCAGGCTACCATTAACGATATATGCAGCGGCAAGGCTGATATAGAAAAGTGCGCCGCCGGAACATTGTACAGGCTGGCGAAGGTTCTTGATGTATCTGTTGAAGATATATTGGAGGACGCAAAAAAGAACTCCGTGCCGCATTCGAGACATTCAAGAGCAATACCTGCCACCATGTAAAGGATATGGGCGACATAGATTTCATGCTGAATATTCTGGAGAGCGACGAGATAAGGACGCTGTTTAACAAGCGCTGGTATCCGGAGGCTCTGTATCTCCTCGCAATGCTCGACTATCTTTCGCGTATCAACGATGTTCCGATCTGCACAAGATATGACGATATAAGAACACGGAAACTGTCAAAACCCATTTACCCGACAGGTGTTCTTCTAACAAGCGATGTGCTGGGCTCCGACGAGCCTTTGAGAAAGGCTGAGGAAGAAGCTATCCCCGAATTTCGTCGTTTCAACATCATTGAGAGCGAGGTGAGGAACGTTGTCTGATGTGCCTTTCGCTCCAAAGCTTACAAAGCGAATTTATCGTTATTCATCCTATGGATCACATCATTCCATTCTCGGAAATAATCAAGCCGCCTGCATTTACATCAACACAGGCGGCTTACTATTTACTCACGACTTATACGGCATACTGTCCATAAGCGTCTCTTTTCCTATAGTCACGGTCTCATTTATAAGGTCGTTAGATACATACAGGTAATATGAAGTATATTTATCCGGCAATTCGGGTTTTGCAGGATACGGCTGATTTACGTTGAACCTTGACAATTTGCAGTGTACATTGTATACTTAAAAAAGAACGGAGCAGCATTCTTGCTGCCCCAATGTTTAGTTTTTATCACAGTCGATGATTTTGCAGAAATTTGTTCATAGGACCACAGAAAACGGCAGGTCTATCAGCCCTGACGTTTACCTTATCTCTTCCTTTTACAATGCATGCTTTGATGATGTTTATATTTCCGAGACAGTAAACAATAACAAATCATTCAGATATTGATTTTAGAATTGAATTTATTTCGGAGAAGGTCCTGAACACATCGTCAAAGTTTCGTTTTTTATCATTGTAAATAAGATCATTTATCGGCAAAATGCGACTGCTTTTCAAGATTCCTGTCAGTATGCTCGAATTTCAGAGTATCGGCGCTTTCACTTTCCTCCGTGAGTGCATCATCGTCGGGCTCATCACGGCGCTGGCGGCGCTTGTGTGAGAGTTTGGAGCCACTTTCTCCGTCTGTCATTTCGGCAGTCTCGCCCTTGATACTCTCCGCCGGCTTAACAGCATTTTCAGAACTGAACATCAAGCCGCTCTTGGCAGCGTCCTGTTTGAGAGAAGTGCTTGCCGTTTCCGCTTTCAGCTTGCTGTCACCGTGCATATCTTCCTGCAATCGTCCCGTTTTGCGTTTCTTGCCGGTATCGGGCGCAGGCTGTTCGTCCTGCCTGAACGAGAATTTATCGGACTTTGAGCCGCTTGCCGGAGCATCATCACTGCCGTAAAACTCAGCAAACAGGTTTTCAATGATGAAGCTGTCCTGCGGTATCTCGTCCGTATCATCGCTATGATTGGGAATGACCTGTGCGGCAACTATGCCTTGCGGCGTTTCCGGCTGATGTTCGCCATTGTCGGGAACAGCGGGAGTTTCGTCAGCCGCAGGAGCTTCAATCGGAACTGGCTCATTCGCAGCCGGAGCGGGAATATCGGTATCATCGAACTTGAAAGTCTTATCCTCAAATTTCAAATCGCTGTTTGACTGTCCGTTTTCGGTATTCTGCGGCTGTTCCTGCACATCGGACGGATTATGCCGCCTGTGCTTCTGTTCCGTTTCCGGCTGTTCGGGAACAGTACCGTGTGCGTTGAACCGTTCGTCGGTATGCTCTACTTTCAGCACGGCATCCTCCGTCCTGCCGCTTATCCTTGTCTCCGAGCTTTCGGCAAGGTTACGTTCCACAGCACCATCGCAGGAATATTTCATAACACGCTTGCCGCTTGCTTTCAATGCTTTTCCTGCCATATCGCACCTCCTTCCATAGCAGAATTATTTTAAGTTTCCCCAAAATTTCCCGCGACAGCTCTAAAAGCGTTTATTCATGCGGTTTTCAAAATAAATGGGATTTTCAATTTGTCAGCGCTTACAAATAGCGTGTTTAAGGCGTTTAGTAGAGTTTTACGTTCAATTTTTGGGGAAACTTAAACCAATCGAAAATTCCCTGATAGGTTCTTTTTCGCTCTATAATTCTGAATTTTGTGAAAAATGAAAACAAGAACCCAATGACAGTAAATTTTACATAAAAATAATGAGCGGGGGTTCCGCTCATTATAATATAAATTATATTTACTGATTTATCTTGAATCTTGCCACCTGATCTTTAAGTATCTTTGACTGACCGGAAAGCTCTTCGCATGATGCGGCAGTTTCTTCGGCTGTAGCTGAGTTCGTCTGTATTACCTGCGAGATCTGCTCTATTCCGGCAGTGATCTGCCTGATCGATTCGGTCTGTTCGGCACTCGCAGATGCTATCTGAACAACAAGCTCTGCTGTCTTGGCAGACATGTCCTTGACCTCTTTCATAGAATCCGCTGTTGCGAAAGCTATCTTACTTCCTTTATCAACTGCGTCTATAGAAGCTGTAATAAGTGATGTGGTGCTGCTCGCTGCCTCAGCTGACTTACTTGCAAGGTTCCTTACCTCATCGGCAACAACTGCAAAACCCTTTCCGGCATCTCCAGCTCTTGCTGCCTCGACCGCAGCATTCAGAGCAAGTATGTTGGTCTGGAATGCGATGTCCTCAATGGTCTTGATTATCTTTTCTATCTCCTGCGATGTAGAGCTTATTTCTTCCATCGCCTTGACCATGTTCTTTATTTCATCATCTTGATAGTTCACACGCTCCTGCGTCTGTTTGGAAAGGTCGCCAGCCTGTTGAGCATTTTGTGCCGTATTCGATATCTGAGTAGATACCTCTGCGATGCTTGCGGATATTTCTTCAATAGCCGATGCCTGACGTGTGGTTCCGTCAGCAAGCGACTGGGAGCCTTCTGCCATTTGATTGGAACCGGTAAGAACTTCTTCCGAGGACAAATTCATTCTGCTTAACGCAGCACCGAGATCATCTTCTATTTTGATAATATTCGTCTTGATATCCTCGAACACACCGGGATATTTTGTATTCGGTGTTTCTGTAAAATCACCGCTTGCCATAGATGAAAGTATTCTCGATGAATCCCCGACAACTTCGTTTAAGTCTTTCTTCGTCTGCATAAGGAGCTTGGCAAATCCGCCCACCTCATCATCAGCAAATTCGTAGTTCACTTCTGTTGTATCGAGCTTGCCGTCCTGCATTTCGTGAGCAAGTATTGTTACCATATTTATAGGTGTGGTAACTTTCTTTCTTGTAAATACGGCAATAACTACTGCGCCTCCTACACCAACAACAATAGCTATCACTATAACGATCAGAACAACTCTGCCAAACTCATCATTGGCAGACTGTACGTCCGAGGTCGCCGCAAGAGCACCGACGACATTATTGTTTATATCATACAGCGGCTTGTAGTCTATGACATAATCCGTTCCGTTAATATTAGTCTGGCCGACATAGTTCTGTTTGTTATCTATAACGGCAGTTTTGAGGTTAGGGAGCATCTTTGAGCCGACATTTCTCACGCCGTTGTTCATCATTGTTGTAGAAAGGCGGACATCATCGCAGAAAATGGTGATATCCGAACCCGATTGGGTCTTTACGTTATCTATCCAGCTTGAATTTGAGAGATCACGCCCGATAAGTATAGAACCTATCACCGCACCGGTATTTTCGTCCTTCACGGGATTGGTGTGAAATATTGCAAGCCCATTACTGCCCATTCGCACAACGCCGCTCATTGTACTGCCGTAAGCGGTGAAAGCGAGGCTGTTTATCTTCTGCTCATCACTCTTGAATATAAAATTATTGTTAGAGTCAAGTATAGCACAGAAGTTATAGCCGTTGAAATAATTTGCATCCCAATCGGCTTGAAGCCCTGCGGCACTGCCTGACTTAATAGCCTCTTCCGTTTCGGGCTTTCCCGACCAGATTGCTATGTTATCAGCAATTTTGTCGTACTGCGCTGCCATATCGTTCTCGGTAACGCTCATTCCAACATTTGCTCTTTCGACAAGAATGTCTTTTACAAAGCCGTCAAGCATTGTCAGTGATACAACATTTACTGCCACCATAGCAACTATCAGAATAACAGCTGCTATGAAAATGTTCTGTGCGCCTATTTTCTTCATTGGTTTTCTTCCTCCGATACCAGAATTTAAACCAAACAAGGTGTCGAGCGAACCGCAAACGAAGCGAAAAGACACCTTATTATGTCTGATTTGGTAATATTATACACTATTTTTCATAAAAAGTCAACAAAAATAAGTTTAAGTTTCCCAAAAATTTCCCGCGACAGCTCTAAAAGCATTTATTCATGCGGTTTTCAAAATAAATGGGATTTTCAATTTGTCAGCGCTTAAAAATAGCGTGTTTAAGGCGTTTAGTCGAGTTTTACGTTCAATTTTTGGGGAAACTTAAAAGAATTATGTATTGACTTATCCTTTGGTTAATGATATACTTATAATATTACAGGTTAATGACAAACCGACAAATCGGGCTTTTTCTTATCATACAATTGGAGGTAAGCATGGTAGCCAAAATAATTGTAAAATGTATCATATACAATAAAAATCTCAACAGGTTTCTTCTGATACAGAGATGCCCGAGTGATGATTTCGGGGCAGATACTTGGGAGAACGTTGGTGGAAACATAGAGGAGGGCGAAACTCCCGAAGAAGCTATGATCAGAGAAATAAGAGAAGAGACAGATATTACAGATATTAAGATCAATAAAATTGCTTATATTGCGATATTAGACCGAGAGCTCCCGGATCTGCTCATCGTATATCTGTGTGAAACAAGTACTGAAACTATCAATATAAGTTTTGAACATCAAGCATATATCTGGGCAGATGAACAACAATGCAGAGCTTTACTTCCGAAAGCGATTATTCAGGATTTTGAAAATAATAATGTATTTGACCTTTTATACAATGATAATTAACTATCAAGAGTAACGAAAATTTAGGTTTAGCTATGTAAAACAGCCGTGTACGGAACCCCGCACACGGCTGTTGTTTACAGCACAGCAGCCTTGTTCGCCTTGACCTTGCGGATAACGGCGATAGTGCCGATCGTTGCACCTACTGCTGTTGCTGCGATAACGATAATTCTTACTGCCTTTTTCATGCTGTTTTCCTCCTGTTATTCCTGTTCATTTAATCGGGTCGTCATTATGCGGTAGAGTTCCGTATCCTTCGGGAACTTGTCAACAAATGGGATTATGATATTTCCGAAGAATATCAGACCTTCGCCCGCGCCGCTGTTTGTCACATACGAAAGCTGATGAGGGGAGATATTGAGCTGCTTTGCGAGTATCTGCCTGTCACCGCCCGCCTGATTGAGCATATAAATGAAGTCGCTGTTTTCAAAGATATTCTCGATCTCACGGCTTGCAAGCAAGTCCTTGACATTCTGCGTAAGCCCCGTAGGAATACCGCCCCATTTTCTGAAGCGCTTCCATATCTCGCAGCTATACGCCGCTGTCTGTTCCTCTTTCAGAAGCAAGTGGAACTCATCTATATAGTAGCGCGTGCTTTTGTGTTCCGCGCGGTTGACAGTGACCCTGTTCCATACGGCATCCTGCACGACGAGCATACCGAGCTTTTTGAGCTGCTTGCCAAGCTCCTTGATGTCAAAGCATGGGGCGTTTTTCCGTCCCCGTTAGGGCGAGCCTTCTGAACGGCGGCAGCTATCGCCTTTTTCTGCTTTCCTGTAACCTATCTATCTTCATTGATTATCGCCTTGACCTCCTTTTCCAGATCGTACTGCTTTTCGGCATACTCATATACGTTCTCGGTCTTGTACGGTCTTACCTTTGGACGCAAAAAGCGGCTTTTTATCACCGCTTTTACCCGCATGGGTCTTATACCCCATGCGGTCCAGCTCTGCTCACAGTATTTCTGTATCGCCCTGAGCTGAGCGTCGATGCTCTCGTCGCGCTGGTTGTCCGAGGAGAAGCGGGCATAGACTGCCGCTTTCGGAATTATACCTCTTGCCTTCATTTTATCAACTGCCTGCATAAACTGCCCCTTTCTTTATTTTGCCGATGTACTTGTCGATGAGCCCCATAAGGAAGCTGTCATCGTATATGTCAACGACCTCGTCGGTCTTTGATACTGTATTTTCCGCATTCTCAAACCTGTTGTTCTTCAGGTCATCGCGGGATATTTTTAAGATCATTTTTTTGTATGTCATAGTCCTCCCATTACATATTGATTCAACCGGCTTGTTTTGTCTTTATAGCAGAGCGGTTGTTTGAAATAATACTTTAGAATGAATATAAGTAAATTTCTGTCTGTTTTATCGTAAAAATACTAACTGCTTTAAAGATAAAAAACTAATACACTTATCTCAGATTAACTATAATAATATACCATATGACATCTTTTTTCGGGAATGCAAAAGAATGCCGACTTGACACTTTACACAAAATGGTTTTCGAATTTTCTATCGCCAAAAAGCATTAAAACCTTGATTTTTGCTCAAAAATGTGTTATAATATTACAATCGCTTTTGGGAGGCAAATATGAAAAAGAAATATAATGTCATAGATTTATTTGCTGGTGCCGGAGGGTTGAGCTTGGGCTTTTCACAAACAAAACGATTTGATATTATTGCTGCCGCTGAGAAAAATCCTAATGCCAGAAAAACGTATAAACGCAATCACAAAAATACTCGGCTTTACATAGATGTGAAAGCAATAGATTATGGATCACATCATTCCATTCTCTGAAATAATCAAGTCGCCTGCATTTACATCAACACAGGCGGCTTACTATTTACTCACGACTTATACGGCATACTGTCCATAAGCGTCTGTTTCCCGATAGTCACGATCTCATTTATAAGATCGTCGGAAACATACAGGTGATATGAAGTATATTTATCCGGCGTTTTACTATTTGCCGGATACTTCCGGTTCGGTTCAATATATCATGTATAAATCTTGACATTTCGTGGAAAATAGTATATAATATTTTCCACGAGGTGTTTTTTATGCGACCTAATTATTTACAGGAAACTCAAAAAAGAATAGCATCCGCTCCCGCCGGATATGTTTTTGTTGCGTCTGATCTTGCCGATATAGCAGAAAACAGGAGAATAAGCGTTTGTCTGGAGCGTATGACAAAGGAAAATATGATATGCCGTATCATGCGCGGGGTGTATTATAAGCCCGAATTCAGCAAACTTCTCGGCGAGAATATTGCCCCCGCTCCCGATGCGGTAGCTCATGCCATTGCCCGTAATTACGGCTGGACTATTGTTCCGAGTGGTGATACCGCTTTGAATATACTCGGTCTGTCAACACAAGTCCCTTCTGTGTGGTCGTATGTCAGTGACGGCACATACAAGGAGTATTCGTATGATCGCACTACTATAAGCTTCAAGCGCACCACTAACAAAGAAATATCAAGACTGTCGGAGAAAACAGCTATTGTCATCCAAGCTTTGAAAGCACTCGGTAAGGAGCATATAGATGATGAGATCATAGAAAAAATCAAATCTATAACCTCTGATGAAGAAAGAACTGTTATGCTTACCGAGGCACAGTATTCGACATCGTGGATATACGAGATCATTAAGCGGATTTGCAGGTGATAATATGAGAAAAATCGCGTTAATAGAATCCAAAGAGCGAGAGGCGCTTTTCCGTAACACGGCAGCAAAAATGGGTATCAGCGAAGCGATCATAGAGAAAGATTTCTGGGTTTGCTATATGCTTGATTACTTGTTTCATCGCTGTGCATGGAAGGATAATCTTGCTTTCAAGGGTGGCACAAGCCTGGCAAAAGCGTATGGACTTATAAAACGCTTTTCTGAGGACATTGATCTTATACTTGACTGGCGTGTGATCGGCTATGGGATAAATGAGCCGTGGGAACAGCGAAGCAATACTAAACAGGACGCTTTCAACGAGGAAGCCAATAGACGTGCAGAG
>JAGAWN010000251.1 GCA_017941355.1 Ruminiclostridium sp.
GTCAAGCTCATTTCGTCCTTCGGACGAACAAAAGTGCAAGGAAAATCCTGAAATATAAAAATTTTCCTTGCACTTTTGCAGCCAACAAATGGCTTCAAGCTGCGCTATGAAGCCATTTGTTGGCTGATGAGCAGACATTAAGTACGAAGCTTTCAATCTTTCCGACAGCTATATCTGGCACGGAGAGAAAGAGCCGGGATTCAGACAGGTGCTTAAAAAAATGGATCACTCCGTATATCGTTTTAAGCACAAGGTATTTCTGAATCGAGGTCACGGGTCACTGCTGCTTGAACCGGAAAGGCTGTTACGCGAGGTCGCTCTTGCTTATCGCGGCTACGACAGAAATTATAAGGCAAAGTAAATTGATGCTCGGTGTCCGCTCAGCCGATCGTAGGGCAGAATGAGCCTGATGTAAAGAAAAACGACAGACAGAACGAAAGGAAGCGCGATAATGAAATATCATATCGAAAAGAATTCCGTGCAGGAAACACTGGTCATACCGCTCTACGGAAGAAAGCTGTGTACAGAGATATTTCCGGATCTGTTTCAGGACGGAAAAGCGGTGGAGCTGATCGACAGGCTGGATTATGATTTTTCCGAACTGGAACAAAAGTCGGAAAGCACAGCACACAGGTTCGGAGCGCTGGAAGTCGCAATGCGGGAAACAGACCTGATGTGCGAACTGAAGGACTATCTTGTAAAGCACCCGGAAGCAACGCTGGTGAATCTCGGCTGCGGACTCGATCAGACCTGTGAAAACGCGGATAACGGTCGGTGCAGGATCGTTAATTTCGATATGCCCGATGTCATAGCAGCAAGAAACGAATTGCTGCCGGAAACCGAGCGGATCAGAAATATCGCAGGCGATCTGAATGACATATCATGGTTTGACGGGATCGATGATACAAACGGCGTGTGCTTTATGGCTGCGGGAGTGTTCTACTACTTCAAAAAAGATGAAATTAAAAAACTCTTCTCTGCAATGGAACGGCGTTTCCGCGGCGGAAGGCTGGTTTTCGACACTGCAAACGAGCGCGCAGTAAAAATAATGCTGAAAACATGGGTAAAAGAAGCGGGCATCACAAGCATCAAGGATTATTTCAGCGTCAGAGATGCGGAAACAGACCTTGCGTATCTGACGAATACCACAATATCGAGCCGCGGGTATATGCTGGGCTACAACGATCTGAAAGATCCGTCCGTACCGGGAATGTTTCGTTTACTTGCGAAAATCGGCGACAGCTTTATGAAAATGCAGATCGTAAAACTTGATTTCGGAATGTGATCGCAGAGATTTTTAGTGAAAGGAAATACTACTGATATGCACGAATACTACGCGTCAAACAAGGAAAGGTTCAGAAAAGGGCTGAACGGTTATCTCATACTTGCTGCACCCGAAATTGAAAAGATCAGCGGGAAGAAATACAGCGAGATCTTTGAAGAGATATGGGATCATTATGAAACGCAACTCCTTGAGCATTTCCCTTATATCGGCGGAGATAAGGTCAGCGGAACGAAAAATCTGACCGGCGCGTATTACTTTGTGTCAATGGGTGAGGTACTGAAACGGTATGGAGCGGAAATGGACTGCATCGGGCATATTATGGTTGACTGTTATGAGCGCTATATTAAGAAGATGCCGGGAATTGCCCGTTTGGTAATGGGGAAGTTCTATAAGGACCCGAAGCTGCTGAATAAGGCGATGTTGAAAAAAGACGCTGCGAACGCAAAGAACGCGGCGGTAAATCCCGGAAGCTTTGAAACGCGGACACAGGTGCCGCCCGAAGCGGGCTGCGATTTCAGTTATCACAATCTGGTATGTCCGCTTGCGGATTTCGCAAGGAAATATGGATATGAGGAGTATATGCCCTATCTCTGCAATCTGGACTATGTAATGTTCGGAGTGCTCGGCGCTCCGCTTTACCGGGAGCATACCTGCTTCGAGGACGGAGATTACTGTGATTTCAAGCTGAAACTCGGAGCTGAACTGCTGCCGTACTGGCCGCCCGTATTCTCGCAGGATAATCCGTATAAATAATGTGCCCTTCTTTCGTTTTCTCCGCTATTGAAATTATCTCCTTTATATGGTATAATATTGATATTATGGCCGGTTCGGCACACTGTATCCCGAGCCGGTCGCATTGTTCGTATAAATGATAAGGCAGCAGAAACCTCAGTTCAGGAGCAAAAAATGAAATACGATAATATACGCGACAGACTCGTATCGGCGGTGACGGCACTCGGCTACCCAGAGGAGCTGGGATATGAGATCGCAAAGCATATAGGCGTACCGAAAGGTATGGAACGAATGATCTCATATCTGAATTATGTTCGCCCGAACAAGGTCGAAATGGTGGTCGATGAAATGATCTCGATACGAAGCGAAATAGACGCTTGGCGCGATAAAAAGGCAAGTCAGGAAGCGAATGCAGCTTATACTGATATGCTCAATTTCGGGTTTGGGGATGACGAGGAGTGAATTTATGAAACTGAAAATTGCGTTTTTGCAGCTTCTGCCCGGAAAGACATTACAGGAGCAATATGATATAGGCAAGACCGCCTGTGAAAAGGCAAAGGAAATGGGGGCGGATATCGCACTGTTTCCGGAGATGTGGAGCGACGGGTATTATCTGCCGCAGGACGAAACTGAGCTGAACTCGCTCGCAATCAGCAAGGAAAATGATTTTATCGACGGATTTCGTGAGCTTGCCCAAAAGCTTGAAATTGCAATAGGGATAACATTTCTCGAAAAGCATGACCCCAAGCCGCTCAACTCGTTTATCCTTTTTGACCGTAAAGGCGAGAAAATTCTGCACTATTCAAAAGTGCATACCTGCGCATTTGATCTTGAAAAAGTATTGTCGCCGGGTGAGGATTTTTATACTGCGGAACTCGATACCGCAAAAGGCAGGGTCAAAGTCGGAGCAATGATATGCTTCGACAGGGAGTTTCCCGAAAGCGCACGAATACTGATGCTGAAAGGCGCGGAGCTTATACTTGCACCTAACGCTTGTCCTATGGAGATAAATCGGCTTGCGGCACTTCGCACCCGTGCATACGAAAATATGGTGGCAGTCGCAACCTGCAACTATCCCGAAGGGATGCCGGACTGCAACGGACACTCGACATTGTTTGACGGCGTGCCGTGGCTGCCGGACGAGCCGGGAGTCCGGGATATGTGCGTGTTTGAGGCTCCCGGAGATGAGGGAGTCTATGTGGCTGAACTCGACCTTGATATGCTGCGCCAGCACAGGGAAGAAGATGTTTTGGGTGATAAATACAGACAACCGGAAAAGTATTGGTCCCTGATGAACCGCTGATTAAACCGACATTAGAAATCTCAATGTTGATATTATATGTATTTCACGGTGCCGGTTTTGGGGTAAAATCAATTTAATCAGCGGTTCCCTTATCAGCGATCCGGGGAATTCACCGATGACGGCATATACCGGCAAAGAGGGTCATCGTGCAAATGCCGGACCGCGCAAAGGAAACAACACGGTCAAAGCGGGATCATTATTACGCCTCAATGAACGCTGACGTTACTCCCTGTGCCTGAAAAAATGCGTTTATATATTCCCGGATTTCATTGTTATTTGATATTGACAATGAAATGCCGATGTGCTATTATATAAATAAGTTAGCTGACGCTAACAAACGGAGGATAAGCAAATGAAAATTCTTGTTTACGGCTGCGGAGTAATAGGCTCATATCTGACGCACGTTCTGTGCCGTGCGGGAAACGACGTGACTGTCTGCGCACGGGGAAGAACGAGGAAAATACTTGAAAAATACGGGCTTCGCATCAAGCATAAGCTGCAAAAAAAGAAAACGATCGACCGCCCGGCAGTCATCGGAAAAGCGAACGAAAACGAACGCTACGACATCGTGTTCTCGATAATGCAGGGACAGCAGCAGACCGAGCTTCTGCCGGTTATCGCTAAGGTGAACGCACCCTTGTTTGTGCTTGTGGGGAATAATCTTTGCGCAGAAGATACCGAGCGTGAATTTCACCGACTTGCAGGTGATGACAAGACTCTGCTGTTCGGATTTCAGGGTACCGGCGGTGTGCGCGAAGGCAATCATACGATCTGTGTAAGGTGGGGAAACAGCAGGCTGGTTGTCGGAGGGCTGCACAGTCTCCCGTCCCCGCAGGACAAAGCAGCGCTGCGGACAGCGTTTTCCGCCTCGAAATATGGGCTTGTGTTCATGGACGATATGGAGGGGTGGCTGTACTGCCACGCCGCGTTCATTCTTCCGATAGTTTATCTGAGCTATAAACGGGACTGCAATTTGCGGACTGCGGCAAAGCGGGAAGTGAACGACATAACTGCCGCAGCGAAAGAAGCATACGGCTTGATAAAGCGTGCAGGGAAAAAGATACGCCCGGTGGGTGATGAAGCATATTTTGAGAGCAGGGCGAAAATGGCAATGACAAATCTGGCACTTAGGGCAATGGCGAAAACCTTTGTGGGTGAGCTGGCGGCTACCGACCATTGCAGGAACGCCGTGACCGAAATGGAGTACATTGACCGTGAGTTTAACAAGCTGCGCGATATCGTACCGGAATACAGAATGCCGGTGTGGGACAGAATGAAAGCCGCGGTGCCGGATTGGAAAGAGGTACATAGGATCTATGACAAGTAAGAAAATGATCGCGGCGCTTATCTGCGGAATGCTCGGCTGTCTGTGTTTCGGAGGCGGGGACTGGCTGATGATGTACGGCGACGCGAGTTACGATACGCTGTATCTGAACTGGCTCACCGAGGGAACCGCACAGATCCCGCTGTGGCGTTTTACTCTTGCAATGGCGCTTGCGTTTCCGGGTGTGATCCTTTACGGGATCGCGCTTTTTGCGGTACAGAATTACATCACGGACGAAAAGCACAAAAAAATCTATCATTACCTCAACGTTTTCGGTCTGACGCCCTGGCTGGCTCTGCATCTCTACTATATAATGATACTCGTGCTGTACAGTCAGCTTAGCCGGAGTACGGAATTCGCTTATGGGAGCGGCGAAATAAAGGCATTGTGCACGATGCTGTTTGAAAACACATCATGGGTGATAATCGTCTCAGAAGCGTTTATGCTGCCGGTTTTCGTGTACTGGTTCTATTTGCAGGCAGCGGGTAAGACCGTGTTCCCGAAAGCCGTCGCGTTCACAAACGTGCTTCTTGTCTTTGCAGTCCTTAATGGCGTGAATATGCTCATGCCCGAGGGCGCGTTCAGCATCGCCTTCCGCAATGGGCTTATGAGCGAGAGTATGATAATATGGTTTGGGGTAATGCTCGTATATGAACTGAAAACAAAGAAAGGCGGTGCGTGATGTGCTTGTTACGATAATTCTCACGCTTGCCGGAATGGCGCTGTTGTGGCTGATGATATGGTCGGCAACAGTAACGATGCCGACGAAGCTGCTCGCAAAGAACTTTCCGGAAGATGTGCAGCAGGCGCTTCAGCCGAGACTTGACTCGCTTCCGATGAGCGGAAAGCGTGTATTCGGAATGATGATCCTGATCGTTCTTATTCTCGGATTTATTGCGCTGTTCATTATCGGCGGAGTGGACGGTATGAACAACAACTTCACATATACCGACTACCTCGTCAGATTTCTTATAATGAGCTACGGGGTCAAAGCGTTCGACATTATCGGGCTTGATTTCTTTCTGCTCACCAAAACACATTTCTTTCAGCGCTTTTTCCCGGAAACGGAGGGCTGTGCCGGATGGCAGCAGTTCGGATACAACCGTAGGCAGCAGCTCCGGCATATAATCGCAATGGGACTGATGGCACTGCCGGAAGCGCTGCTGTTCCGGTATATATCATTGCAATGAACGGGGAGACTGTAAAACGAAAACAATATGTTCCTTTCACGGCTCACAATGATAATGCTGTTCGACCGGATCGGTTCATACTGCTTTCTCGCTGTCTCCGGAGCTTCCCCGGCTGTGGATCTGTTGTCTGAGATGTCGTTTTTTCGCGGTAAGGCAGCCGGTATGAAATATCTTCTTCCTCACAGGTCAAAATCCCCCCTTTCGGAAGTTTTCTGTTCTTTGCGCCTCATCCGTGAGGCGCTTTGGAAAACTTCCTTACGACATCCGTGTCTTCTCCCGGGGGGATTTTTGCTGAGCCGATCCGAAAATCATTACTCACGATGCAATATGGTTTTCTTCATTTGCAATGCGTTCTTTGCACCGTCTGCCGCCGAAAGCATTGTACCGGTTTTATTTCTGAATGATCGGCAAGACGGAATTTCGTCGGGCTGCGTTCACCTCTCTTGACTTGCTTGACATTCCGTTTTCTGTTCTCCGACCATTTTAAATGCTGCGTTTTTTCTGTTCTGAAAATAAAGAATGCGGTGAATTATGCGATCGGTTTGTGCCGGACTGACAAAATGTCAATCCTTTTGCTGAGCCTCCCGGAAGCCGGTTTGGTGCCTGTATATTGCCGCCGCGGTCAAATTGTTGTAAATCGGCTGTTCTCTCTTGCCGCCGGTGAGGAAGGAACGGTGCCGGCGGCCGGAATAATTGTGCGCAGCTTTATAAAGAAATATTGATAAACGGTATTGACAAATCGTTGAAAATGTTTTATAATACATTTAATGACAATGTGTCAAAAGGAGGCGCGATATGCCGAAAGGAACACCGGAGCTTACCGCAAACCGACGCAGCGAGATAATCAACGCCTGTGAGAAGCTGTACGAAACCATGAGTTTCAAGGATATCACGTTCGGCGAGATAAGCAAGGAAACATCATTTTCCCGTCCGTCGATATACAATTATTTTGAGACAAAGGAGGAAATATTCCTCGCGCTGATGCAGAGAGAATACGATATCTGGAACACAGACCTCCGCCGTATCACGGATGAGAATGACGCGCTTACAGACGATGAACTGGCGGGAGAGCTTGCGCACTCTCTCGAAAACCGTCCGCAGCTTCTCAAGCTGCTTTCAATGAACCACTACGACATGGAGGAACATTCCCGTCCGGAGAGTCTGACTGAGTTCAAGAAGTCTTACGGAGAGTCGCTTGAAGCTGTTCGGGACTGCCTGAAAAAGTTCAGACCGGATATGACCGAGGACGAGAGGGAGCGCTTCATACTTGTGTTCTTCCCGTTTATGTTCGGCATTTATCCGTACACCGTTGCTACAGAAAAGCAGCTCACGGCGATGAAAGAAGCCGGTGTGAAGTTTACTAAATGCTCGGTTTACAAGATAATTTACAACTGCATAAGAAAGATACTGGGAGACAAATGAAATGAGTATCACGATAACCGTCTGAAACGGCGCAGAAAACGGAACCGCAGCGGGATCCCGTCAGAAGATTTATTGAAACGCTAATCCAATCACTGCTTCCATTATAGCTTACGCAATGAGTGTCTGTAAACCATGGCTGGCTTGTCATGGATTTATCGGCAAATATATTATAGTAGGAGGACAAACAAATGAGCAAAAAACTTGTAGCCTATTTCTCGGCAAGCGGCAGAACAGGCTCGCTTGCACAAAAGCTTTCAAAGGCGGCGGGAGCGGATCTCTATGAGATAAAGCCTGCCGTGCCGTACACCTCTGCCGATCTCAACTGGCAGAACAAGCAGTCCCGCAGCAGCGTGGAGATGTCCGACAGATCGTCGCGTCCGGCTCTTGCGGACAAGAACGCTGATATCGCGGCTTACGGCACGATATATGTGGGATTCCCGATCTGGTGGTACACTGCGCCGACTATCATCAACACGTTCCTGGAAAGCTACGATTTTTCGGGAAAGAAGATAATTCTTTTTGCAACATCCGGCAGCAGCGGATTCGGAGGTACAGCCGATGATCTGAAAGCAAGCGCTCCCGGCGCGCAGATAGCCGAGGGCTGGGTAAATCCCTCCGCAAGCGATATAAACAAGCTTGCGGAAATGTGAGGGGGAAGCGTAATGAGTGAAAAGATAACCCAGAACGCGGGCAGACAGCAGCTCGGTGACTTCTCACCGATGTTCGCGCATCTCAATGACGATGTGCTGTTCGGTGAGGTGTGGAACGAAGAAGCGATAGACACAAAGACCAAGTGCATCATAACGGTAGTTTCACTTATGGCTTCGGGAATAACCGACAGTTCACTTTTATACCATTTGCAGAACGCAAAGGCTCACGGAGTTACAAAATCCGAGATCGCGGCTGTAATAACTCACGCCACAATGTACTGCGGCTGGCCGAAAGGCTGGGCAGTGTTCAGACTCGCAAAGGAAGTATGGAACGAAGAGACTCCCGCACTTACAGAAAAAGACAGGTATCAGAACACTGTCTTCTTCCCCGTAGGAGAGCCTAACCCGTACGGTGAATTCTTTGTCGGACAGAGCTATCTCGCACCGCTCTCCGCTGAGCAGGTGCCGGTGTTCAATGTCACATTCGAGCCTGCCTGCCGCAACAACTGGCATATCCACCATGCGGACAAGGGCGGCGGTCAGATGCTGATATGCGTCGGCGGAAGAGGGTACTATCAGGAATGGGGCAGGGAAGCGAGAGAACTGCACCCGGGCGATGTGGTGAATATTCCCCCGGAGGTCAAGCACTGGCACGGCGCGGCCGCCGATTCGTGGTTCAGTCATCTTGCGTTGGAAATACCGGGCGAGAACGGCTCCACAGAATGGTGTGAACCTGTATCGGACGAGGATTACGGCAGGCTGAACTGAAATACTCTGATCTTACAGTGAAAACATTTTTTCTCGCAGTGCGATTTGTTTTATTGGTACAGCAATTTGTTAATAATGCGATCTAACTGCTTGATTATTGTTCATTTCTCAGCCGCCGGCGGGGGGAAAACCGTGATGTATCAGCCAATTGTTAAATCGCCGGAGCAATAATAAACTGACTTGTTGTTCTCACTTATATAAGCCGATCGTTTTGCTTCCTGAGCAATATAACGGCATAATATAGGGAATCGCCGAAAACCCGTTTGACGGAAAACTGTATGTACGGATATCTGTGTCGTTCCCCGGCATATCCCGAACCCGGACAATGTATTTCTGAGTTCCTGCTTAGTTAATGTCTGCTCATCAACCGAGAAAAGTCTTCATAGCGCAGCTTGAAGGCTTTTCACGGTTGCAAAAGTGCTATGTTCACCCCAACATTCTATCTGATGCCGTATCACTCTTTTACAAGCTTTTTATCATCAGCGTTTCTTGTATATGACCAGTTCGGGTGCGATACCGTTCCCCTCATAGGTGCATATAAGGATAAAATCCATATTTGCGGCGATGCCGAAGTGTCTGGTACCGCCGAACTCACATTCAAGCTGATTTCCGAGATATGTAGCGTTGTCGTCGAGAAACTTGACCTTGCTGCCGTTTGGCAGAGTGTATTCAAGATTGACATAGCTCCCGACAAGCGCGGTCAGTTTTTCCACTTTCGGAAGTCCCTCTATGTTCAAGGCATTGATCTCGTTTATAAGCTGTACTTTGAACTGTTCGAACTGTCCGCCGTCACTTAACTCCTCATACCGCTTCCAGTAATCCAGCCCGGGCAGCACAGCTTTCAGATATGAACGTACCTCTGACTCCGGGTGGCTTTCATCTGCCATGTTTTTCACGCAGACTTCTATCAGATCGTCCATATTGCTGTACATATACCTGCCGTCCGCATAGCACCATTTGCAGTAGTCCTCGTTGAACGTCCCGTCCTTCTCACGACTTATAATGCTGTCGTTGAGCGGCATTCCGCAGCATTGGCAGATAAGTTCACGGGGCGCCCCCAGAAGTGTATTGATAGATACGTCAAACAGCCCGGAAAGCAATTTCAGTGTCTCTGTGTTCGGCACAGTATCTCCGTTTTCCCAGCGTGAGACTGCCTGACGTGTAACAAACAGCTTCTCGGCGAGAGCTTCCTGTGATAAACCTGCTTTTGTGCGAAGTTCATAAAGTATAGATCTTGTTTCCATTTTGTGATCCCTCCCTGCACTCTATTATACTATGATATCTTACAGCAGTCAAGCAACTTGCTGTTGCAGTCGTGGCATTTGCCGGAACCGCGTTACTCTCCCCGCTTTTCTTTCAATATCATGACCTGCGGAAAATAATGCAGTCAGCTGCATTTGAAACATAATATCATAATAAGCAGAAGATTTCAATAGCAGAAGAGAAAAGAAAGAGAAGAGGGTGACCCGGACAGCTTTCGCGGCGGGGCGTTCCCCGCTTATATCATATAATGAAAAGGTGTGCAATAATATTTTGGCAAATACCACGCTGTTACGCTAAAGTTACCTTTTGGTAACTGAGGTACAAAAAAGTGCGTACTTCACAAGACATTCACTCTGTGCTATACTGATAACAACGGGAAAGAAGGGTGTACAGGAGAATATGATCCCTCCCTCCTGCGGCGGGAAGAAACAAGTTTCCGGCTGCTTCACAGCAGGAACATTCGTGCTGCTCGGCTGCCGCGAGGGTGAATATTCCGAAGCAAAACCGGGAATGATGGACGAGCGCTGACCGCAGAAGGAAAACTGCAGAGCAGACCGGATACGGTAAAACAGAAAGAAGGACTGTGAGAACATGAGCAAAGTAGAATATCTGATAAAATATCTTCTCTCCGAGAGAGATGATCTCCGCGGAATAGAGATGCCCGAAAGCGAAACGGACAAATTCCGCCTTTACCGAAGCCTTGTGAATATCCGTCCTGCCGTGAAAGCGGACGATGATTTTCTGCGTGCCGAGGATGAATATCTCACGGGGCTGACCGGGAGCAAGGGGATCACGGATATTGCGGATCTGTCTCCTGCCGAGGACGGGATATACCTTTGGAAAGGCGATATCACAACGCTGAGATGCGGTGCTGCAGTCAATGCCGCAAATTCGGGAATGACCGGGTGCTGGCAGCCCTGCCACGGCTGTATCGACAACTGCATACACACCTTTGCGGGAGTTCGTCTGCGATGCAGGTGCGCGGAAATAATGGAAGAGCAGGGTCACGATGAACCCGCGGGCAGGGCGAAGATAACTCCTGCCTACAATCTGCCCTGTGACTATGTGATACACACAGTCGGGCCTATCGTTCAGGGGAGGGTGACTGACGAGCATTGCAGACTGCTGGAAAGCTCCTACAAAAGCTGTCTTGGGCTTGCGGTACAGAACGGTATCGGCAGTATCGCTTTCTGCTGTATCTCGACGGGCGTGTTCGGATTCCCGCAGGACAGGGCGGCTCAGATAGCCGTCCGCACTGTCAGGGAGTTTCGCAGGAGCCATGATATACAGGTGATTTTTGATGTGTTCGGAGATGTTGACTATGAAATATACAGAAAACTGCTCGGCGGAACGGGTGCATTCGGAAACAATAAGTCGATCCGGACTTGACATTTGGCAGTGATTATACTATAATACAGTTGTCCGACGCTAACCGAACGGAGATCAGAAAGGAAGTTGAATTATTACAATGGATATAAATAATCCGAAAGCTGTCATAGGCGCTAATTCGTGGGGCAGCGCTGCATACGGTAAGCTGCTCCGCGGCAGCAGCGTAGATGACGAAACGCTGAAACAGACCATTGCTGCCGCAAAGGAAAGAGATCTGCTGATATTTGATCTTGCACAGGATTACGGGCTTGGAAAAGCGCAAAAAATGATAGGTGAGTTCGGGACGGAGGGCATTTTCCTTTCGTCGAAATTCACGCCGACGAAAAAATATACGCCGGGACAGGTGCGCAGATCCCTTGAACGGGATCTTACGGAGTTCAGACGGGAGTATGTTGACATTTACTGGCTGCATCTGCCTATGGATATAGAAGAAAACCTTGCGGAGACGGTTGAACTGTACCGTGAGGGTAAAATACACAATATCGGTATTTCCAATTTCACGCTGGAGGAGTGCAGGACAGCGAAATCGGTTCTTGACAGAGCCGGCGTGCCTTTGTACGGTGTCCAGAACCATTACAGCCTTATCAACCGCGAGTGGGAGAAAAAAGGTGTTGTGCAGTGGTGCAAGGAAAACGGAGTTTCTTTCTGGGCTTGGGCTGTCCTTGAAGAGGGAATGCTCACCGATCCCCGTGTGAAAACCAAAGGTTCGGTAATGAAGCTTATTTTCAGCGGAAAGAAGAAAAAACTCCGTCCGCTTTATGCCGCAATGAACAGGGTAGGGAAGCGGCATGATCTTACTATCCCGCAGGTGGCGGAAGCGTTTGTCGCCAACAAGGGCATAGTGCCGATATGCGGCTGCAGAAAACCCTATCAGGCGGAGCAGCTGTATGATGCCGTGAATGTAAGGCTGACGGCTAAGGAAATGAGTTTTCTTGAGACTGTTGCAGACAAGGTGAATGTGAAGATACTCGGCGCGGATATGTTCAGATTTGCGGTTAAAAAATAATGGTATCGTGGTATGCGATAAGCTGCTGCGGCAGGACAATACGCCGATCAATATGCAGATATTCGTATTCGGCGTATTCATGATATGCCAGTGCATGGCACGGATCATACAGATCTCTTTTCGGCTTCGGAAAGAGCCGCGAGAAAGACGGCAGTATGTATATTACCGAAACGCTCAGAATACCGTGACCGCTCGGAAATGACAAAAACTCGCCGCTGTTTATGCGAACGGTGTGTACCACGGAACAAACCCGATACCGTCATACCCGATGAATACAGTACGGTATCTCGGACGGTTGAATGTGCGTTTAAGCGTCTGCATGGTTCGGTGCATAACAGCAAGCTTTTGCGGCATTATCGTGATCCCGGATAAAAACAATGACCGTGCAGAGAAATTTTCTGCACGGTTTTGTTATCTGCGTAAATATGATATCACAGCATGTTTATGAACCAGAGTCCGAAGCATACCGCGGTCGCTGCCGCGATCATTATGACCGCTGCGGCTGCGGCTTTGTCTATGCCCTTTGCGAGAAACGCGTACCAGTCATACTTTATTGATACCTGCCCGTTTTCCGCGTGAGAAAGTGCGTTCACAGCATAGTAAATCCCGTAGAGCATAAACGGTATGAGTCCGAGAAAGACCTGCGGGACACTTATGACCGCGCTTTTCTCGAAAAAGCAGAACGCGGCAAGTCCGAGAAGCGGCACAAGCAGGTGAAAATACAGATTAGCCCCCTTGAACAGCGGAGGATACGACTTCTCGACTACCGGAGCAAGATAACACAGCACTGTCATCATGGTAAGCGTTGTTCCCACCGTAAAAACGTATTTGAGAAGATACAACACCTGCGGAACAGCGTCCGCCGAGCCGTATATAAACTCGAATACCGCGAATACTCCCGCGTAAAAGCCGTACAGAAGATTTGACTGCACCGTGAAATATTTTATGGAGCCTATGCCGTCCGCCGCAAGATGTTCGTCCGCGTCTATGCCCTTGAGCATGATGTAGATCCCGACACAGGTGAGGATAAATGCGATGATATTCAGCACTGCGGATATTGTAAACACTGCGTCCATATCACTCATTTATCCTCGCACGGATTATCTTTCTTGACGCGGTCTTGACGAACTCATGGTCACGGAATACCACATTCACTATCCGTTTTGCGGGCTGGAATGTCTCGTTTACCTCATCGACTTTACGGCGTATTTCCGCCCGGATATCCTTGGACCTGTATTCGGGGTTCGGATAGATCATCGCGGTTATTACCTGTCCGTCCTCATATACTACCATTTCCTTTATCGCGCGGAATGTCGCAAACTTGTTCTCTATCTCCTCCGGTGAAACGTTCTCGCCGTTGGAAAGTATTATAAGGTTCTTCTTGCGTCCTGTGATGTAGAGGTAGCCGTCATCGTCCTTGTATCCGAGATCTCCTGTTTTCAGCCAGCCGTCCTCCGTAAGCGTGTTTGCAGTCTCCTCAGGGTTCTTGTAGTAGCCTTTCATAACCGAGGGACTTCTCGCCCATATCTCGCCGTCAACGATCTTTACCTCGCAGCCCTTTACTATCTTGCCGACGGATTCCGGGTGCGGACTGTTCATAATGCCGGTGCATATCCTCGGCGAACATTCCGTCATGCCGTAGCCCTGTGAGATGTTGATGCCGAACTCCGCGAATCCGGTGATTATCTCCGGATTCAGGTATGCGCCGCCGGAGAATATGCCCTTGAACTTCTTTCCGAAAGTCTCATGCGCTACCAGCTTCTTGGTGATAAGCGGCTTTTTTGCTGCCTGCTGCATCTTGCCGAGAATGGTGGAAGCTATCATCGGCACGAATGTGCAGTAATCCGGCTCGAACAGCTTGAGATTCTTGGCGATGTGGAACAGAGAGTCGTTCACACATACGGTAACGCCGTTCCAAAGGCTGTGGAGAATGTCTATCGTAAAGCAGAAAACATGATGTATCGGCAGCACCGTCATAAGCTTCATACCGCGGTAATCGTCCTCGGGTGTGCAGGTGGTGTTGTCGATGAGATTTGCGTGGGTGAGCATGACGCCCTTGCTTACACCGGTAGTACCGGACGTGAAGAGTATCGCAGCAAGCTCATCTTCCGTGACATCGCCAACGGGAGCCTGTCCCGCGTATTCGGCTGCTATATCCCCGAGATAAAGCATTCCCTCGGCAGGCTTGTGAAGATGAACATAATATTCTATCTGCGGGCAGCGCTCCCTGAAAAGCGGGATATCCCTGACGTGCTTGTCGTCGAGGAACACCATTCTGCTGTCCGAGCGGGCAAGCTCGTCCGCGATGTTTTCGGGGTTGTTGTTTGTGTCGAGCGGAACCGACACATTGCAGCTGCACTGCACGCCGAACCATGCGCTGAGATACTCGGAAGAAGTAGCGCCGACAAGCGCGATATGGGTCTTTCCGCTGAAATGCTTCTGTATCCAGACGGCAATATTGTCGCAGGCTGTGCGGAAATCATGGAAGCTCGTATCACGGAATTTCTTGTCGATGTACTCGCGCAGGAATGTCTCGCTGCCGTAAAGTGTGTCCGCGTTGTAAACGAGCTGTTTTAATGTTTTAAGTTCGGGTTCAGCCATTGTTCTGCCTCTCAAAGTAGTCAAGCAGATCGCCTACTGTCTTGCACTTTACGATCTCTTCCTCATCAATGGTAACGTCAAATTCGCTCTCTGCGTCACCGAGCATACTCATTACATCATAAGAATTGAAGCACAGGTCTTCGATGAAGCGCGAATCTCTTGTGATGCTGTCGGGATCGACCTCGACATACTGACAGATTAGTTCTTTTAATTTCTCAAACATTTTGACATCTCCTCCGATCATGTCATATCAATGATCTCTTTCAGTGTTTTATCGGGGTTTTCTATGCTGCGGAACAGCACGCGTCCCGTGAAGTAATACAGGAACTCGATCTCCTCCGGGGTGGCGCACTCCGTCTGATATCCGAAGTAGAAGTTGAGTCCGCCGTCGCTCGGACGGTGCATGGCGGTGATATACATGGGCTTTGGCTGTTTGCCGCTGCTGTACCACCGGCTCTTGAACGGTATGCCTTTGAGGGATTCCCCTATCGCCGCGAGAGTGCCGGGCTGATAGGTGAAGTCAACGCTGGCGTAAGTCGAACCGGGCGCACCGCCGAATTTTTCGGCAAGTCCGCCGAACACTTTAAGCGGATCGTAGTCCGCGTGAATGAACAGCTCGTCCTGAGCTTTCTTTATCATACGAATGGATTCCAGCACAGTCGTGTTGAGCGGCATTATAGTTCTCAGCGGAAAAGCGTGCATACGGACACCGCCGCACTTCTTGTTGTCCAGCGTTGAGCGTCTGCTGACAAGATCGGTTATCGTGATATCTTTCTCGTTGTTGTTGAACTTGGAAAGCACGGTTCTTATTGCGTGCAGGATTATCACGCTTACCGGAAGATCATACTGCCTTGCGAACTCCATTATCTTCATTGTGGAATCAACACTCAGTTCGTAGGTTATGGTGTTGCCCCTGCCGTCCGAGCTTGCGAGAAGTCCCCAGCGCTGCTTCCTGTTCTTGTTTTCCTTGCGAAGCTGCAGGAGTCTGCCCTGACCGGTATAGTCGGTGTACATCGGTTCGGGGAGTTCAAGCTGCTTCTGCCAGTATTCCTCGTCACGCTGATACTTTTTGCTGCCCTCATAGGTAAGGTCTTTTTTCAGCGCCCCGATATATGATGCCATAGGTTTGGGATAAGGCAGACCGTAGAACAGCGAACTGTATATCTCGATAACGTCCTTTGTGAATGCGATGACGGAGCTTGAATCCATGCAGGCGTGATGCACATTGATATAGAAGCCGTTGTATCCGTCGGGCAGGGAGACTATTACTATTCTCGAAAGCTTTCCGCCGAACGTGTCAAAGGGCTGTGAAGTCCATTTGTCAAGCACTTCGGTGACTTTTTCTTCCTTCCATTCCGAGAAGTCGTAATACTCGAAGAACTCGTTCTGATAGGGAACAACGTACTGCCATTGTTCACCGGTATCGGGGTCTTTCCAGATGCGAAGTCTCATCGACTCACAGCGCTCTACCGCTCTGTTAAGAGCTTCCCGCAGCGCCGCGATATTCAGCTTCATCTGAAGATACTGACCTGTGCCGATATTCTCGACTTCATGCGTAGCGCCGTCTTTGATGTTGGTGAGATTAAGAAGCTGTGCGGCTGTCAGCGGATAGCACTCATACATTATTCCGCCAATGTTTTTCAGCATTGTATCACTCTCCGTTCGGTTTAGTTCGCACTACGAAATATCATTGTATTCATAAACCCTGCAATATGCAGGGCGGAGATGTTATTTCGTAGTGCGAACATTTTTGATATGCATAAATTATATATCAAACACATATATAAATCAAGTGGCATATCAAACAAATTACCGCAGGGATATCAATATTATTTTGTTATATTTTCAGCAGCCGCTCCGGTATCTGCCGCTATTCGGGGTAATACGCAAGTACGATCTTCAGCAGGCGTATGAGTTCCTCGACTTCGCTTTCGCTGAGCTTGTCGAAAAGCCCCTTGTATTCGTGATGTATAACGTTTCGTTTTTCTACGGATACCTGCCGTCCTTTGTCGGTAATGCGCGCGTTCACGACGCGGCGGTCAGCGTCGCTTCTCGAACGGACTATAAGTTCCTTTTCCTCAAGTCTTTTGAGTATATCCGCCATTCGTCCGGGTACGACGTGCAGCCGCTTGCAGAGATCTCCCGCCGATGCTCCTTCATCGAGGTCATACAGGCAGTTTAGTACCCCATACTCGCCGCGCACGCTGTCAAGTATGGTGATATTGCTCTTGCTGTTCAGAAGTTCGGCAAGTACGCCGTAGAGTTCTTCCGCAAGCTTTTCCTTCTCAGTCATTTTATCCCCCCCTGCAGATTGTGATGTTTTATGCCGTAAAAACGGTAATGTCTTTTCCGCGGAAACTGTAAATAATATTACCACATTTCTGCGGATTTGTAAAGAGTCTTGTTTTTCAGGAGGAAGTCTCATTGATAGATTTCAGATAAAAAGAGTCATATAAATTTTTAAAAACCTCTTGACAAATGTTGGTGAACGGTGTATACTGATAAACGTCGGTGAACAGTGTTCATCTACCGCACCCGCTTTAAGGAGGATCAACGATGCCGAGAGATAAGACAAAAAGCCACGAAAGGATCATCGAAGCGGCAAAAAAAGAATTCCTTGAATACGGCTATGCCGACGCTTCGCTGCGGCGGATCGCGGCAAACGCGGGGATACAGGTCGGCGGGCTGTACAAGCATTTCGCAAGCAAGGAAGAGATGTTCGATGCGCTTGTGGAGCCGGCGATACAGGATTTCTACGGTCTGTATCACGATATCGAAAACGAGTATTTTGGCGATATAAAAGAAGTCTCCGAGTGGGAGCCGAAAAGCGAAGTCACGCGGGCTATGGAGCTTATCTACGGGCGTTATGAGGAGTTCAGCCTGCTCATACTGAGATCCCGGGGAACGCGATATGAGGATTTCAAGCATGAGATCGCACAGCTGGAGGAAAACGCCACACTGCGCTATCTCAATGAGATCAAGGAACACGGCTGCACGGTGAACGAGATCGACAGAACAGAATTTCACCTGTTGACCACTTCCTATGTGGAAGCTTTTTTTCAGCCGCTGATACACGGTCTGGACAGGGAAAAGGCAATGCATTACGCCGGAACTCTTGAAGATTTTTACCGCCCCGCTTGGAAGAACTTTCTCGGAATATGAAATAATGCCCTGCGATCTGAGCGGGGCATATATAAAAAACAATGGTTAGCTTCGGCTAACGAAACAGACAGGAGGATCTCTGAAAATGAAAGAGAAGCAGGAAGCGGAAAAAATATCCGCGGGACAGCCTGTGCTGAATAAGAATACATTCAGCTGGCTGTGGGAGTTTACCAAAGGGAAACGAGGCTCATATCTGTTGAGCGTGACACTGGCGCTGCTCGGCGTTGTGTGTATGCTGCTGGCATATATCTGCCTTGCGGAGCTGATAAGAGAACTTGTCACAGGCGGGCGCGATATCGGGTTTTATATCGTCAGAGGCATACAGATCGGCATACTCTGGGTGCTTCGCTATGCGTTCCACGGATTCTCTACTTATAACTCTCACGGGGCAACATTCGGACTCATCGGCAATGCGCGCAAACGGATACTGGGGAAACTCAGCACAATGCCGCTGGGTGCGGTGCAGACACGCACATCGGGCGAATATAAGAACATAATCTGTGACAGAGCCGATCAGGTGGAGCCGACTCTTGCCCACGTTGTACCGGAGTTCACGGCGAATATAATCGGCGCAATAGCCATGTTCGTGTATATGATGTCAATAGACTGGAGAGTGGGTCTGTGGCAGCTGATATGTATTCCCGCAGGCTTTATCGCGTTTGCGGTTATGATGTCCTCTTCTCCGAAATATTATCCGGATACGATAAAGAAAACAAAGGCTCTGAATGCAGCGGCGGTGGAGTATATCGGAGGAATAGAAGTGATAAAGGCATTCGGGCAGAGCAAGACCTCCTACGCGAGATTCGAGAAGGCTGCAAAAGAGGGTGCGGACTGCTTTATCAACTGGATGCAGAAAGAGAACTTCTGGCAGAGTTTCGGTATGGCTTGCTTTCCCGCAACTATGCTCGGACTGCTGCCGGCGGGTGTGTTCTTCTGCCTTGACGGGAGCATTGCGCCTGCCGATCTGATAGTGCTTATCATTCTCTCTTTCGGAACTGTCGCTCCGCTTGTGACTGTGTTCGGTTATACCGACGATATTTCAAAGATCGGAGAGATAGTCAGCGACATGGCTGATGTAATGGACGAAAAGGATATGCTGCGTCCGGAAACCGGCAGAATGCCGCAGGATCATACCATAATTCTCAGGGACGTTCATTTCACCTATAAGGACAACGAAGTCCTGCACGGAATAAACATTGAGATAAAGGACGGAACGGTCAACGCGCTTGTAGGACCCTCCGGCTCCGGAAAATCGACTGTCGCAAGACTGATCGCTTCTCTCTGGGACGTTGATTCCGGAGAGGTAACTGTGGGCGGCGTGAACATAAAAGACATTCCTCTGTCTGAGTATAACCGGAATATCGCGTATGTGTCACAGGATAACTATCTTTTCGATCAGACGGTAATGGACAACATACGAATGGGCAGGGACGGAGCCACCGATGAGGAAGTGATCGAAGCCGCGAAGAAATGCGGCTGCCACGACTTTATAATGTCGCTTGAAAACGGCTATCAGACTGTATGCGGAGGTTCGGGCGGACATCTTTCCGGCGGTGAAAGACAGCGTATCTCGATTGCGAGAGCAATGCTAAAGGACGCTCCCATTGTGATACTTGACGAAGCTACCAGCTATACAGACCCGGAAAGCGAAGCGGTGATACAGAGCGCGCTCTCACGTCTGACAGCCGGAAAAACGCTGATCGTTATTGCTCACAGACTGTCAACCATTGCCGGCGCAGACAAGATATTCCTTATCAGCAGCGGCAGAGTGGAGGCGGCGGGAACTCAGGAAGAACTGCTGAAAAACAGCCCGCTTTACAGAAGTATGTGGGAGAACCACATCGCAGCAAGAAAGGAGGAAGCATAATGTACCGCACACTGAAAAAATTCTTTGACTTCTGTGCCGAAAAAGAGCGTAAGCAGTTTTACTTTTCGATCTTTTTAGGCGTATTCAACGCGTTCTTTATAGCAATGAGAATACCGGCTGTTTATGTGGTCGTAAAGGCGCTGCTTGAGGGCGGACTGTCACCGGAGACCGCGTATATTTCGGCAGGTATCATAGCGGCATCTGTTATTTTGCAGACGATAGTATCCATGAAAACAACCATGCTCCAGACGAGAGGCGGCTACAATACGACGGCTTTCAAGCGTCTGAGCATAGCCGAGCATCTGCGCTATGTGCCTATGGGGTATTTCAACAGCGAGGGACTGGGTAAGGTAACTTCCATAGCCACAAATACTATGGAAAACCTTTCCGGTATTGCAACAAGGTGTGTAATGGTGATAACGAAAGGCATCATCACAACCTTTGTAATTGTGGCATTCATGTTCTTCTTCAATGTATGGATCGCGCTTGCGGCGCTTGTGACAATGGTTATCTATCTTGTGGGAACGGAACTTATGATACGCGCGGAAAGCAAGGACACGGATACCGCTGTCCGAGCGCAGGATAAAATGGTATCAAGGATACTGGAGTATGTGAGAGGAATTGCGGAGATCAGAAACTACGGTCTTTTCGGCAAAAGCATAACGAATGTCGATGAACCTATAGACGAATTCACCAGGTACAGCACCCGTATGGAAACGGTGTATGAGATCGCGATGTTCTTTCTGAGCATATTGAATAAGCTCGCAGGCGTTGTGATGATACTTATGAGTATCTCGTTTTATCTGAACGGCTCTATGAGCCTTGTATATGCGGTCATGATGATAATATGTTCATTTATGATATTTGAGTCCCTTGACCAGACAGGCGCGTTCAGCGGTCTTACAAGGACTATCGAGAACTGCGTGGATAAGGCTGAAGAGGCTCTTTCGTCACCTACTATGGACATAGACGGAAAAGATATAGAGCCGGATAATATGACCCTGACAGTAAAGAATGTAGATTTCTCATACGACAAGAGGAAGATAATAGACGATGTTTCCTTTGAGATACCGGAAAAGACCACAGCCGCGTTTGTGGGACCGTCCGGCGGCGGAAAGACAACGATAACTCAGCTGCTGGCGCGGTTCTGGGATGTTGACAGCGGACAGGTGCTTCTCGGCGGGACTGACATCACGGAGTACAGCTACGACAGCCTGATTAAGAATTTTGCGTTTGTATTTCAGAATGTGTATCTTTTCAGCGACACTGTGGAAAACAATATCCGTTTCGGCAAACCGGGTGCGAGCAGGGAAGAGGTCATCAAAGCCGCGAAAGCTGCCTGCTGCCACGATTTTATCATGCAGCTTCCCGACGGGTACGATACGGTTATCGGGGAGGGCGGTGCAAGCCTTTCCGGCGGCGAGAGGCAGCGTATCTCCATTGCAAGAGCGATAATGAAAGACGCGCCGATCATCATACTCGACGAGGCGACCGCGAATGTTGATCCGGAAAATGAAAATCTGCTTATGAAAGCCGTCGATACGCTCACAAAAGAAAAGACTGTCATTATGATCGCGCACCGTCTGAAAACAGTGGAGAATGCGGATCAGATCTTTGTGATAGACCGCGGAAAGATCGTTCAGCACGGCAGACACAGCGAACTGATGAACGAGGACGGAATTTACAGGCGCTTCATAGGTGAGAGACAGCAAGCCTCCGGCTGGAGGATAGGCAGTCGTTCCTGAACCGAATGATGCCGGGAATACAAAGGAATCACTGATTATTACTGCGGCAATTATAATAAATCGGGTTATGTTTCCCCGCCGTCAGCGGGGAAACATAACCGATAATAATTAATGTGCAATGAGAAAACAAGACAAGTAAAAAGCAAGGCTGTGGAACGCAATTCCGATCGTTCCACAGCCTTGCTTTGAATACAGGTCTTGAAAGTGCTTCCGGAAACACTTTATATCGCAGCGGCAGCTTTACCGGTGTATCTTGCTCTTCTTACCAGTACGGTCAGTATCGCCATGACCGCCGCAAATCCCAGCTCTATCGCAAGTGCGAGATATGCTGTTTCCGCGTTGAAAGGCTCCGCGCCTTCGAGCATACGGTTCACTCTGATGTACCAGTAAACAGGCATGAATCTTGCGGCTGCAATAACGCTTTCGCCGAGCAGAGACTGTTCTATGAACACGCCGCCCGTAAAGCACATTCCCAGTGATATCACCTGCGTGATTATGTTGATAATGTTAATGCTCGGATCAAAGCTTGTGACAAATACCGTAAGCGCGGCGGAGAAGATCGTGAACACAAAGCTGTTCAGAACACCGAGCCACTGCATACCCTCATACATTCCGCCGTTCATGAATATGCCTGCCGCCATGAATACCAGCCATATCAGAAATATGTATATGACGCAGCCCATAAAGATCTGTGAGGTATATGAACGCGGGAGTATGCCGGAGCAGACCGTCCGGTAGCGGACATCTTTCTTGTTCATAGCAAGAAGAACGGGACACAGCGTACTCATTGTAAGTCCGATAAGGGCATACACCAGAAATCTGAAATAAAACGAGGTGTTCGGTGAGAATACACCGCCGTTTTCGTTGAATCTCGCAACAGTGACGTCTGCTTCTTTGAGCATAGCGGTCTCGGCTTTCTCAATTGCTGTCATGGTGTCGTTTCCGCCGGCTGAGTATGCGGCAACAAGTCCCGCGTACTCGGTCAGCATCTGTCCCGCATAAACGGTCGAGTAATCGTCACGGATATGCAGACTCTCGAAAAGTCCTTCTGTATCGCCGGATATCAGCTTTTCCGCGTATCCGGACTTTATTGTAAGCACATAGTCAACGCGTCCGTAGTACAGCGCGTCAATTAGTGTGTCACGGTCATTTTCCAGAGTAACGGTCTCATTCCTTTTGCCGATGAACTCCGAAAGCGACCTGCTTTCGGGTGTGCCGTCCTCATCGAATATACAGATATTCAGGCTCTCCGGCTCGAAAATATCCGATGTATTGTCGGTCAGTGTCATTGCGAGAGTCAGTGCGGCAAACAGGACTATATATATCAGCGTGATACCGAGCTTGCTTTTAAGAATAATAAAGAAAGCGTTAAATACTTGCATATTTCTTCCTCCGTGAAAGGATAATGCCGAGTACGGCAAAAACTACAATGTAAGCTGCCATTGACAGCATCTTGAAATTGAAGCGGTCAAGATCGCTGTAAAGGTTCAGGCAGTAGAAGCAGTCAGATACTATTGCCACGGGATTGATATTGTTGAACCATGGAAGATTTTCCGCAATGATGGTTTTCATGTTTCCTATCATCAGTCCGCTCATGAAGCACAGCACCATTGACACTGTCATTGCTATGCCATTTTTCATTTCCGAAGAGAGCCTTCCTATCGAGCCGATGAAAAATCCGAATGTTACACCCATGCAGCCGCCGACAAGAGCTGCCGCGTAAACCAGCGGGAGCCTGTCTCCGAAATCGACTTTAAGTATGAAGTGCAGGAATGTTACACATATTATCATACATACTCCCTGCGCCATGAAGCTTCCGACAAGACTTGATGTAATACTTATCGGCTTGGGGGTGGGGGAACAGTTCTTTCTTGCGCCGAGAGCTGACATATTCGCCTGGCTGTTCTCGGTTATGTGCAGTCCCGTGACAGAGCCGAACATCGCTACCATTGCGATGAGATTGTAGAAGTACTGATCATAGGGATCCGCGTCCCCCTGAGTCAGAGGTATCTCGGTGCAGACCGCCGCGTCCTCCGACAGTCTCTCAATGACCTCCGGCAGCTTGTCGGGAGCATTCTTTATCGTGTCCTCTATAAGCATTTCGTATGTGCTGTACTGCTCGATGAATGATTTGAGGATCGTCTGCTCTATACCCTTTCCCGCTACGGTCAGCGATATTTCGCCGTCTGTGCGGATAATGCCCTTTACCTCTCCGTTTTTCAGCAGTTCAAGTGCTTCCTGCTCCCCGACACGGGTCACTTTGAGAAGCGGCTGCTCACTGCCGGAGACGGAATCTATCACCTTGTCGAATATCTCGTTCTTCTCCGTTTCAACGACAGCGGTGGGTATCATAGTGAAGAGATCATTGTTTTCATATATCGAGCCGAAGCCTATCTTGAATACAGTTCCGAGAAATACCGGGAATATCATCAGCCACGCGATCAGCGCCGGTGCGCGGAGATTGCCCAGCAGCTCATATTTCAGATTGTGCAGAAACATTGTCACTCCCCCTTGTCGCGCAGTGCTTTTCCTGTTATCTCAAGGAACACGTCATTGAGCGTCGGAAGTTCGGAATACACGCGCCCGAAGCTGAGTCCGTTCTCCTGAAGAACGCCGAGTATGCGTATCAGATTGTGCTTTCCGCCGGAGCAGCAGACCGTCAGCTTTGTGCCGTCGTACTCGGTCTGATACACATGAGGAAGTTCCGCTATCTTTGATTTCATTCCCTCTTCAAGTCCGATGATCTCGATAGTAACTGTCTCGGTATTGCGTATCATGCGTTTAAGTTCGTCTTTCGTGCCTTCCGCTATCTTGTGTCCTTTATCCATTATAGCTATTCTCGTGCATATCTGCTCCACCTCTTCCATGTAGTGAGATGTGTATATCACGGTGGAACCTGCGCGGTTCAGTTCTTCTATGCCCTCGAGTATTCTGTTGCGGCTCTGGGGATCCACCGCGACTGTCGGTTCGTCGAGGATTATCAGCTTCGGCTTGTGCGCGATGCC
This sequence comes from Ruminiclostridium sp., assembly GCA_017941355.1. Classification (GTDB taxonomy): domain Bacteria; phylum Bacillota; class Clostridia; order Oscillospirales; family Ruminococcaceae; genus Ruminiclostridium_E. Next base: position 24,713 of record JAGAWN010000251.1, read on the forward strand.
GCAGGCTATATTCAGCCGCCGCAGCAGTCCTCCCGACAGCTTCTTCGGACGGAATTTCAGAAATTCCTCCAGTCCCACGAACTTCACAGCTTCCTCGATATACTGCTTCCTCTGCGCCTTGTCGTTTATGTACAGACCGCAGAAGTAGTCTATGTTCTCATACACGGTCAGTTCATCGAATACCGCCACATTCTGCATTATCACGCCTATGTTCTTCTTGATGTCATAAGATGTGGGAGTCATCTTCTTCCCGAATATCTCAATTTCTCCCTTGTCGAATGTGAGCAGCGACAGCAGGCAGTTTATTGTGGTAGTCTTGCCGGAGCCGTTGGGGCCCAGAAGTCCGAACACTTCCCCCTCCGGTATTTCAAGATCGAGATGATCGAGAGCCACAAGTTCGCCGTATCGCTTCACAAGGTCATGGATTTTTACAACAGTGTCTTTCATGTGTTTACCTCACTTTCACTGTACCCATTATAGCGCATTTTCACTCGTCTGTACAGTGAACGGTGTCATTTTCGGATATGACATTTGTAACTTTTGGTCTGCGCTCTTGCAAATTCACGAAAGTTATGATATTATTAATGTGAGGTGAAAACAATGCACCGTTTGTTTGAGAAATCAGCCATACTTCTGATCTGCATACCGGCATTTGCAATTGCCGGAGATATTGCCGCGCCTGTGGCGGCAATGCTTATCTCCGTAGCCGTATCCGCGGCAGTCCAGTTATTCTCCGGAAAGCCTGCCGCATGGGTGCTGACCGCTGTATGGGCGTGTCTGTGCGGATACATGCCGCTGCTGTTCTGTGCGGCGCCGCTGCTGCTCTACGACGCTTTGAGCGAGAAGAAGTGGTGGCTGATAACCCCGGCAGTCACGGTTGCGGCAAATGCCGGGCAGCTTCAGATGATGCAGCTTCTGATCGCGGTTGTCGGAATGGCGGCTGCACTCATATTATACCTGCGCATTTCTCAGCTTGAAA
>JAGAWN010000252.1 GCA_017941355.1 Ruminiclostridium sp.
ACAAAATATGAAAAGCTCCACGAGGGCGAGGAATGGGGGAATGACTAAAATATGATTGAGATACGCATACCGAAGGAGATCAAAAACTACCGCGAAAAGCTGTTCTTCGGTCTGACGCTGCGGCAATGTATATGCGCGGGTGTGGCGCTCCTGATATGTGTTCCGCTGTACATCTTCGGCAGAAATTTCATACCGCAGGAAATGGTATCATGGCTTGTGATACTGATAGCCGCACCGCTCATGCTTGCAGGATTTTTCAAGTATAACGATATGTTCTTTGAGCAGTTCGCGGTCGAGTTTTTCTACTTTTATTTCTTCCCGCAGAAAAGGGTCTATTCCTATGAGCCCGTGTTCGCTGATCTTCGCAGGAAATATATAGCGGAAGAATTGCAGACGGAGATAGATGCAAAGGAAGAAAAATCGGTAATAAAAAGACTTTCAAAGAATCTCATGAGAGCACGATAAATCGTGACCTCAGAAAGGAAATGTTGAATGGAGAAGAATACAATACCGGTTGTATCAAGCCCGGTTTCCGTTCCTGCTGAAACAGAGATATACAGCACGGCGGGATCGAGCGTTGAAACTACCACTACAATAACGGAGGTACATAATGAAGTCGCGGAAGAACAGCGAGATGAAAAAAGCTCTTTTTCGGAGGAAGAAGAACCTGTCACCGCAGGAACAGAAGCAGATGACAGTGAAGCCGTGCGAACCGAAGCAGCGGTTTCGTCCGATACGCAGGAGCGGTATCTGACAGAGGTTACAGAAGATGTGACAACGACGGCTGCTGAGACAGTTGTTTCCGAAACTACTAAAGCGGAAACAACGCTGCCGCAGGCAACCGATACCGAGCCGGTCACGGAGACCGGTGCAGTAACAGAAGTTGCAGATGAAACGATAGTTTCCGGGGATAACGGAGCTGTCGGCGACGCTGCGTTTCTGTTGGTCGGTGCTTTGGGCGCGGCTGCGGCGGCTGGGGCGTTCATGCATTTCAAAAAGAAAAAGTCTCCCGGTGAAGCTGATGAGGGGCTGTCTGCGAAGGAACGCGATGCGGCACGACTGAATAAGAGCAAGAAGAAAAAGCCTAAAAAGAAGGTCGTTAAGAAAAAGCGCACAGTTCCGCGCACTACACAGAAAACTATCCCGTATTTGCGCGTCTGCGATGATTACATCTTCCTTGTTGACGAGAACAAGTACAGCAAGACCTACAAGTTTGAAGATGTGAACTATGCTATCGCAAAGCAGGAGGAACAGGAGGGAATATTCCTCGGCTATTGCTCTGTGCTCAACAGCTTCGATACCAATGCTGAAATTCAGATAACGGTTCATAACAATCGCGTCAACAAAGCGGATTTCGATGATATGGTTCTGTTAAAACACAAGGGTGACAGCTTCGACCACTACATTGATGTGTATAACAAAATGCTGGTGGAGAAAATGGAGCAGGGACAGAACGGTATCATCAGAAATAAATATCTGACGGTTTCGGTGCAGGCGGCTGATCTCGAAAGCGCAAGGGCGAAGTTCAACACTATCGACATCGACCTCTACAATGCTTTCAAGAAGATAGGTTCTGTCATCACGGCGCTTACCTCTAATGAGCGCGTGGTGATGCTCAAAGATATTTTCAGAAATGTTGATGAAAAGATACCGGTGTTCGATCAGGACGATTTCACCCGCGGTTCGGAAAGAGCGTACTGCTGCCCCGATTACTTTGAGTTCAAGAAAGACTATTTCATGTGGGGTGACAAGTACGCGAGAACCATGTTCATCAAAGATTTGCCGGCAAGTCTGAAAGATACGCTGCTGACAGATATTACGAATACAAACCTTGATGTTATGGTTTCCGTGAATATTACTCCGGTTGACCCGTACAAGGCTTTGAAAATTGTAAATCATCAGCTTACTTCAATGCGCGCAAATAAGCTGCAGGCGGAAAAGAAAGCAATACAGTCCGGCTACACCTCCGATGTTATCAACGAAGATCTGAAACATTCTCTGGTAGAAGCCGAGGAACTGCTTGATGATCTGCGTTCAAAGAATCAGAAGATGTTTCTGAATAACATCATAATCATGGTCACGGGCAAGGATTATGAGGAACTTGAAAACAATACGGAAGCTATTGAGGGAGTTATTCGTAAGCATATCTGCTCGGTATCTACGCTGAAATTTCAGCAGGAAGCCGGTATGCAGTCGGTTCTTCCGCTCGGCAATTGCACATTGAAGCTGCGGCGTACCATGACAACGGAAAGTACGGCGGTATTCCTGCCGTTCTCGGCAAAGGAAATATCGCAGGAAAACGGTATGTACTACGGTTTGAACGCGCTGTCAAACAACATGATAATATTCAGCAGGTTATCGCTGAAAAATCCGAACGGCTTTATCCTCGGCTCGCCGGGTTCCGGTAAGTCTTTCGCAGCAAAGAGAGAAATGCTCAATGTGTTCCTTGCGACCGGCGATGACATAATCATTATTGACCCGGAACGCGAATACACAAACCTTGTCGCGGCAATGAACGGCTCGACGATCTATGTCGGACCGAGCAGCAAAAACTACATCAATCCGCTGGATATGTCAAAAGACTATTCAGATGATGAATCCCCGTTGGTAATGAAGTCCGACTTTATCCTGTCTTTCTGTGAGTGCCTTGTCGGTAAGCAGGGATTATCCGCGAAGGAGCGCGGTATCATAGACCGCTGCCTGACAATGACTTATGGCTCATATTTGCAGAACTTTGACCCGAACAAGCTGCCGACGCTTATGGACTTTTATGAGAACCTTAAAAAGCAGCCGGAAAAGGAAGCGCAGGGACTGGCGTTGTCATTTGAGCTGTATATCAAGGGCAACCTGAATGTGTTTGCGCATAAGACAAACATCAATCTTACGAACAGAGTTGTTTCGTTTGACATTAAGGATCTCGGAAAACAGCTCAAAACTATCGGTATGTTGATAGTGCTCGATTACGTCTGGAACAAGATCACCGAGAACCGCGCAAAGGGCAAGCGCACTTGGATATACATGGATGAAATATATCTCTTGTTCGCTAATGAGTATTCCGGCAACTTCCTGTTTGAGCTGTATAAGAGAGCGAGAAAGTGGGGCGGTGTTCCGACCGGAATCACACAGAACGTTGAGGATATGCTTAAATCCGAGACTGCGCGTTCTATGCTTTCAAACACGGACTTTGTGATGATGCTCAATCAGGCAACTTCCGATAGGATACAGCTTGCGAAACTGCTGAATATATCGGATAATCTTCTGAACTACGTCACGAACAGCGAGAGCGGTCAGGGGCTTATCTGCTGCGGTGGTTCGATAATTCCGTTTAAGGACAAGTTCCCGCATAACGAGCTTTATGAATTTATGACCACGAATTTGTCAGAACTGTCCGAGATAAACGCTAAAAAGCAGGAGGGGTGAAAAGGAGATGTGATAAATGGGTATTAAGACAAAGATTGAGCGGCAGGAGCGTGATATACATTCGCAGAATCGTGTAGTCACCAATTATGCCGCTCAATTAAAATCCAAAGTTATCTCCGATGGACACCGGAAAGCTATCCTGAAAGAAATGCAGCTTGAATTAACGGCAGAGCAGTATAGACAGCCGCTTCGCCGCGTTTACAAGCACAACGCTATCCGAAGCTACGACAACGATGTAGAGTACGGCGATAATCCAGAGGACGAAATTCCCCTTAAATTCAATCCGATACAGACGGGCGGTGAAGCCGTCCTATCTGTCCGGAAGCGCGTCGATAACAATTACATCAAAACCAAACGGAGCAGCGGATATATCCATACCGCACAATTGCGGTTCACGGGTGATGCGAAACGGATCGTTGGTGAAGCACGGACAGCGGAAACGCGATACAATGAGGAATTACGAAAACAGCGCCTTAAAATGGTCGTTTCCTCTGAAAGCAAAAAGCAGGAACGCAGGAAGTCTGAGGTCAAGCGGCGGGACGAGAAACGTAAGGAGGATAAGAATAGAAATAAGCCTGCCGCTGATCTGAAAAATCAGAAATTTGCTGTTGCAAAAGCTGACAGCGATGATTCCGTTGCGATTGAAGCGGTTCAGACTGTCGCCGCAAGTGTGGCAACTGCCGGACAGATCGGCGGATATATCCGAACAGCGGTCGGTGGCACAGGAAAGGCTGCCGGAAAGATCGCAACAGCGGTCAAGACACATCATATCTTCTCGGGGAAAAACTCGATAAAGGACTTTGGGCATATCGCTACTGCGATGACAAGCGGTGTGGCGAATGTCGCTAAAGACACCGGACAGCAGCTAATTCGCACGAAGATAGATAAATCAAAGATCACTGATACCGGAACTGAAACGATAAAGCAGGGACTTACGGAGATACGCTATGCTGATAACGCAAGGAAAGCAGTTCTGAATACCGCGCGCACAACTGTTAAAGCCGGAAGAACGATAAAGAATATGCCGAAGAACACCAAAAAGCAAGTCAAGAAGATAAAGAAAACTGCCAAGAGAACAAAGAACGCGATTGTAACTGCCGGGAAGATCATTGCAAAAATTGTTACCTCCCC
>JAGAWN010000025.1 GCA_017941355.1 Ruminiclostridium sp.
ACCTCTTTCGCAAGCTTTATTGCCTGCTTTTTGAATTCTTCATCGTATTGTTTTGTTGTTCCCATTTTGACACGCTCCTTTGTTTTTTATTATACTTTGTTTGCTTGGATTGTGTCAAGTTTTATTATACAATATCATTTTGCCTGAAACATTGGAGTCTATTGGTTCTGAAGCTTTTATGAATGTAAAAACTTAAAAAATATCACGATTCCAGCCTCTGTAAGTAAGATAGGAACAAGTGCTTTTTGTTATTGCAGTGATATTAAAATAACTCTTGAAGGAGAATTAACAAGCAATATGCTTAATAATTCTGTGGATAGCGTATATACAGCGAATGTGACTATCAACTACAAAGGGATAGACTATTATGTAAAAGACGCCAACGGCTTTAAAACTGACGAGTATGAATTACTCGATGGTTTGCTGAGAAATCATTAAATGCCAGAGATGCTGATTTAGTTTTACAAGTATTTCCAATGTAATCCCGATATCATCATGGGTTGTAAGCTCACCATTATTACACCAACATTCAAACACCTCGTCCAATAGGGCATTACGGCTCAGCAGGATCTTGAACTGTTTATATGTGAGATCGGGGTTCTCATTCTCGCAGTACATCATTATTTCGTTCTTAATGACTATCTCATAGGCGGATAGGATTATGTCGTTGGCAGGTTTGGTCTTTAGGTCGGCAATGAACTGAGAGTGTTTGGATTTTATCTTCTCATATAGGGCAGTGCAGTAATCTTGCTTCATGGCTTCTCCTTTCCCTCTATGTTGAGTATGTCAGATATAAAAAGAGCGCCGAGCCTGAACCCGTCGCAGAAATCGTATGCGCTTTCCAACGATGAAAGCTGATGAAGCGTGTCCTTGTATTCCTCCAATTGCGTCTTGATGTCGGGGAATTTCTGAATTATCTCTTCTTCGGTCTGAATGAGATGTGCTGTTAATTCCTTGTATTTCTTTGTGTCGGGTGAGGGCTTTTCGCAGGGTATGATCTCGCCGTAGTAGAATTTTTCAATGATGTTTTTCATTGGTGTACGTCCTTTCTTAAATGTATTGTATTGATGTCAAATAGAGATTTAGTAATATGGGAGGCTTTCCTTTTCCTTATCCGGTGTTATAATAGAGAAAAAGGTGTTACCGATGTTCGGCATGGATGACGAATATTAGTAGTTGAGCTGATTTTGTAGTACGAGGGCTTATGAAGTCGTGGTTCACCAGCTCCAGAAAAGCCGCTTAACAATCGCTGTTAGGCGGTTTTTGTATTACAAAACACATGGTGATTAATTAAATCGAACTTCATTTACGGTTGTATTTTCGGGCCAAATGTGCTATACTATAAAAACGATATAATGCAATAATACTTTTGGAAAAATGAAATCACAGGAAAGGGAGCGTATGACGTATGAATATAAATAACATTAATGTAAATAAAAACCCTATATCGCAGGTTTTTGACCCGGATTCCAAGGTCGTTTTTGAAATTCCTAAGTATCAGCGTGAATACACATGGGGATCCAGAGAATGGGAAGCTCTGTTTGATGACCTCATAGAAAATGACGACGGGTACTTCTTAGGCTCTATAATATGTATAAACTCAGCTACGGACACAATCACAGCGCCTAAGTTCGAAGTCGTTGATGGACAACAACGTCTGACTACCCTAAGTCTTTTTCTTGCTGCACTTTATACCACATTAAATTCATATAAAGAACTTTTAGACGAGGATCAGCAGTCTGATATTCTTCAGCTTAAACGCAAATTGGTGCTGAAGAAATCACAGGATGAAATCCGTGTTGTTCCACAGGTTCAAGGCAATAATCGAGATGATTATCTTGGACTCCTAGCAAAAATCGGGGTTATTCCAAAGCGTCCAATGCCTAAATTCGCTGGATTAAGGCGAATCGAGAAAGCATACAACTATTTCAAAAAGCGCATAAGCACTGTTTTAGATGAAGTCTCTGAAAAAGTTCCCGAAATGTTTAAAATTATAGATAAGGTTAATTCTGCAATCCTCGTTATGATAGAGGTTTCAAATCATTCAGATGCATATACCCTGTTTGAATCGCTTAATAACAGAGGTACTCCTCTGACATCGGTCGACCTTATAAAAAATCTTCTTTTGGCTAGATTAGATGTTAATGGCGAAGGTAATATTGACTATTACTTTTCTCGTTGGACTGAGATACTTTCCAATCTAGGTGAAGAATACTCTGATCAAGAGCGATTTTTCAGACAGAACTACAATGCCTTTAGAAAAACTCTTAATGAACCTTTCATTAAAGGCGACCGCCAGTATCCTCTTGGCACCATTGCGACTCGATCCACAATGCTAGACATCTACGAAAAAATCATTACCAAAGATCCTGTGGCTGCACTGGATATGCTCTCAAATAATGCTGAAATCTATGCCGGTATCATATCTAACAAGACAGAAAACCTATCAAACGGGCTTCGTGAAAGCTATCTGGATCTACAGCGTGTTCAAGGCGCACCGTCCTATCTGTTAATAATGTATTTAGTCAAGCATCAAGAGTATCTAGATATAACTGATGACGACGTAGTTAAGATTTGCAAATTATTAGTTAATTTCTTTATTCGTCGTAATTTGACTGATACTCCGCCTACCCGTGATATGACCAGAATATTTATGTTATTTATTGAAACCATTGAGCAGAACAACTATCACAATGCAGAAATATATAACAGCTTACGCAATACATTAATCTCAGTCTCTGCTTCCGATGAGTTCTTCGAAGAAAAGCTTCGCGGACCTGTTTATGATGATAACAGCGGTGCTACTCGGTTTATTCTCTGTATGATGGCGATGCGTGGCATGACCCGGGAAAATGTACAAGATCTCTGGAGAAAAACAAATAGCAATCAGTATGTTTGGTCGATTGAACATATTTTCCCGCAGGGATCCAATATTCCCGATTGCTGGGTGAAAATGATTGCCGACGGCGATCACGATAAAGCAAAAGAATATCAGTCCCTATATGTACATACTTTTGGAAACCTAACAATTACTGGGTACAATAGCACATTAAGCAATAAGTCTTTCGCCGAAAAGAAAGAACGCAAAGATAACAGCGGTCATTATATTGGATACCGAAACGGTCTTAATTTGAATGATGATGTCTGTGATAAGGAAGAATGGACCATTGAAATCATAAAAAATCGTACAGATCGAATGGTTAAGGAAATAATGGAAATGTTTGCTTTGTAAAAAAGGTTTGTTTTAGTATTTTTTTACCGCGAGTTTGCCAGATCACTCGGAAGAAATCATCAGGGATATTGCCATGTGCGGGTTTCACTATGCCGTTGCCGGAATTTTCTGCTTTTCTACAAAATCAACGATGCGGATAAATCCGTGTTTATCGCCCGTTTTCTGTACGGCGGACAGAACATAACCGAACAAATATAAACAACGCCTGCGAGGTCAAGCCCCGTGGGCGTTGTGATTTGTTATTTGTTCTGAAAAAGATTAATAAAACTATGTCGTACTGTGAAAATGCTTAATTGTTTATCTTGAAAGGATTGACTAATTGTGCAAAATAGTGTATAATAATTGTATATAACTTCTTATAAGTATGTATTATCGGAAGTGATGTGCTTATAGTGACGATACTTGATAAAAAAGATATGTCTGAAGAAGATATTAAGCTCCAGTATATTACTCCCGCTATCCTTGATAAGTGGGATAAGAGCAGGATAACAATGGAAACGAAAATAACCGACGGTCAGATCAAGCTGAATGGTAATTTTGCTCACCGAGATAAGAAAAGCATAAAACGAGCGGATTATATTTTATATTGGAATAGTAGCTGTCCTATTGCTATTATCGAGGCAAAAGATAATAATCACAGCGTCTCACACGGTTTACAGCAGGCTAAGGATTACGCCCGTATGATGGACGTTCCTTTTGCGTACAGTTCTAACGGTGATGCTTTTTATGAGCATGATATGCTAACCGGGGCGGAGAGGCAAATCGAACTCGAAGATTTTCCGTCTCCTGACGAACTGATAGAGCGTTATAAGAAAGACGCTAACGACGGGGACGGTTTATCGGATAGCGAGATATCGGTAATAAATCAGCCCTATTATTCAAGTCAGAATACATACGAACCCCGGTATTATCAGCGTGTTGCTATAAATCGTACCGTAGATGCAATCGCAAAAGGACAGAAGCGTCTTCTGCTTGTTATGGCTACCGGCACCGGCAAGACCTATACTGCTTTCCAGATAGTTTATCGTCTGCTTAAAAGCAGTATGAAGCGTAAGATCCTATATCTTGCAGATAGAAACATACTTGTGGATCAGTCTATACAACAGGACTTCTCTCCTTTGGAAAAAGTTATACATAAAATAAACGTCGCCAAAGACGACAGAACTACGATAACATCACATCAGGTTTATTTTTCCCTCTATCAGCAGCTTATCGGTGATGATGACCAAGAACATTTTTCGGAATTGTTTGATAAAGATTTCTTCGATCTGATAATAGTAGACGAATGCCACCGCGGAAGTGCAAAAGAGGACAGCAAGTGGCGCAGGATCCTCGAATACTTTGATTCCGCAACCCAGCTCGGCATGACCGCTACACCGAAAGAAACGAAATATACATCTAACATTACATATTTTGGAGATCCTGTATATATGTACTCGCTGCGGAATGGCATCGAAGACGGATTTCTTGCTCCTTTTAAAGTTGTCGGCGTAACAACCGATATTAGTGACGGCTGGAGACCGATAAAAGGTCAGCGTGATATTTACGGCAACGAGATTCCGGACAGAATATATAATAATACTGATTATGATTACAATATCATCATCGCTGACCGTATAAATCAAGTAGCTCAGGAGATTACAAATTATCTCGTTAGCACCGACCGTATGCAGAAAACAATCGTATTCTGCGCTACGGAAGATGCTGCTGAGAGAATGAGGATCGCACTGACAAATCTGAATAAGGATATGTGCGCGAAGAATCCCGATTATGTTGTTCGTATCACTGGCTCTGATGATTATGGAAAGAGCAAGATAAAATATTTTATATCAACAAATGAAAAATACCCTGTTATCGCAACCACTTCAAAACTACTCTCGACCGGCGCAGACTGCAAGATGACAAAACTTATTGTTATTGACGAGAATATCGGTTCTATGACCGAGTTCAAACAGATAATCGGGCGCGGCACCCGTCTCCGCGAAAAAGAAGGCAAGACACATTTTGTAGTAATGGACTTCCGGGGAATATCACGGCTGTTCTATGATCCTGAATGGGACGGTCCCATTGAGGTCTTGCCTGGTTATCATCCTCCACAGCCCAAAGACGGACCTGGAATACCTGCATATCCTCCTGCACCACCCGTCGAGCCGACACCTAAACCATATGTTGATGTTAACGGATGCCGTGTC